>NZ_CP025113.1:0-311562 GCF_002831585.1 Bradyrhizobium sp. SK17
GCGTGGTGACACGGGACGTCGCCGCCGGCACGATTGTGGCCGGAAATGCCGGCCGGCGGCGGCAGCCTTAGGACGGATGAAGTCAGTTAGATCAGCTTGACCGCGGGTTCGGTCCGGTCCACCTCTCCCGGTGGGAGAGGTCGGCGCGCAGCGCCGGGTGAGGGCTCTTGCTCTCTCGATAGACCGCAACCCCTCACCCGATTTGCTGCGCAAATCGACCTCTCCCAAGGGAGAGGTGGCACCTCCGCCGCCGCCCCAGGGGCGCTCCCGGGACGGTCCGGCCGGCCAACCGGGGCTTTGCGAATTCCCCGCTTGGCTGCTAAGGAACCCGATGTTTTCGCGGCGCATCATACGGATTAGCGGCCCGGCTTCCGCCTGAGCCTGAGGGCTCGGCGCAAGACCGGGATTTCGTCGTTTTACCCCGATTGATCGCGTTCCCGCGCCCTCACCTGCCAGATCAGAGCCTTCATGTCCGACAAGCCGCAAAAGACCGACGCCCAAAAGACTGACACCAGGGACTATTCCAAGACCCTCTACCTGCCGCAAACGGAATTCCCGATGCGCGCCGGCCTGCCCCAGCGCGAGCCCGAAATCCTGAACTACTGGAACGAGATCGGCCTCTACGACAGGCTGCGCGGGAAGCCGAGGGCCGCGCAAATTCGTGCTGCATGACGGCCGCCCTACGCCAACGGCAACATCCACATTGGGCACGCGCTGAACAAGATCCTCAAGGACGTCGTGACCAAGAGCCAGCAGATGCTCGGCTTCGACTCCAACTACGTGCCGGGCTGGGACTGCCACGGCCTGCCGATCGAATGGAAGATCGAGGAGGAGAACTACCGCTCCAAGGGCAAGCAGAAGCCGGATTTCCGCGACTCTGCCGCGATGGTCGCGTTCCGCAGGGAATGCCGCGCCTATGCCACGCACTGGATCAACGTGCAGCGCGAGGAGTTCAAGCGACTCGGCATCATCGGCGACTGGGATCATCCCTACCAGACGATGAGCTATCCGGCCGAGGCCCAGATCGCCCGCGAGCTGATGAAGTTCGCCGCCAACGGCACGCTGTATCGCGGCTCCAAGCCGGTGATGTGGAGCGTGGTCGAGAAGACCGCGCTCGCCGAAGCCGAAGTCGAATACGAGGACTACACCTCCGACATGGTGTGGGTGAAATTCCCGGTCACCTCGCCGGCGCATGGCGCGCTGGCCAATGCCTCGGTCGTGATCTGGACCACCACGCCGTGGACACTGCCCGGCAACCGCGCGATCTCGTTCTCGCCGAAGATCGCCTATGGCCTCTATAAGGTGACGGATGCGCCGGATGCGAAATGGGCGAAGCCGGGCGACCTCCTGATCCTGGCCGACGCGCTGGCGGCAGAAGTGTTCAAGAAGGCACGCGTCGCCGCCTATGAGAAGCTGCGCGACATCCCCGGCGACACGCTAGACGCCGTCGAATGCGCCCATCCGCTGCGCGGCTTCAGCGGCGGCTATGAATTCACCGTGCCGCTGCTCGCCGGCGACCACGTCACCGACGACACCGGTACCGGTTTCGTGCACACCGCACCTGGCCACGGCCGCGAGGACTTCGACGTCTGGATGGCGAACGGGCGAGAGCTTGCCGACCGCAGCATCTCGACCGCGATCCCCTACACTGTGGACGAAAATGGCGCCTATACCGCGCAAGCGCCCGGCTTCATCGGCAAGCGCGTGATCACCGACGAGGGCGAGAAGGGCGACGCCAACGATGCGGTGATCAAGGAATTGATCGGAGCCGGCAAGCTGCTCGCGCGCGGCACCCTCAAGCACCAGTATCCGCATTCCTGGCGCTCCAAGAAGCCGGTGATCTTCCGCAACACACCACAATGGTTCATCGCGATGGACAAGGACATCGCGGAGAACGGCCACGCCAGGAAGGGCGACACGCTGCGCGCCCGCGCTCTGCACGCGATCTCGGTCACGCAATGGGTGCCGCCGGCCGGGCGAGAACCGCATCAACGGCATGATCGCCAACCGTCCGGACTGGGTGATCTCGCGGCAGCGTGCCTGGGGCGTGCCGATCGCGGTGTTCGTGCGCGAGAACGGCGACGGCTCGGCCGAGATCCTGCAAGACGAGGTCGTCAACCAGCGCATCGCCGAGGCCTTCATGGAGGAAGGCGCCGACGCCTGGTACATGGACGGCGCCCGCGAGCGCTTCCTCGGCACCCGCGCCTCGGAAGACTGGAAGAAGGTCGACGACATCTGCGACGTCTGGTTCGATTCCGGCTCGACGCACGCCTTCGTGCTGGAGGACCGCCAAAACTTCCCGCAGCTCGGCAACATCGTCCGCAAGGTCGACGGCGGCAACGACACCGTGATGTACCTGGAAGGGAGCGACCAGCATCGCGGCTGGTTCCACTCCTCGCTGCTGGAAAGCGCCGGCACGCGCGCCGCGCGCCCTATGACATCGTGCTTACCCACGGCTTCACGCTGGACGAGAACGGCCGCAAGATGTCGAAGTCGCTCGGCAACACGGTCCAGCCGCAGGACGTGATCGCAAATTCCGGCGCGGATATCCTGCGCCTCTGGGTCTGCGCCACCGACTACGCCGACGACCAGCGCATCGGTCCGGAGATCCTGAAGAACACCGTCGAGACCTATCGCAAGCTGCGCAACTCGATCCGCTGGATGCTCGGCACGCTGCATCACTTCAAGCAAGCTGAGAAGGTTGGCTTTGCCGAGATGCCCGAGCTTGAACGGCTGATGCTGCACGAACTGGCCGGCCACGCCGAGACCATCCGCAACGCCTATGCGCGACTACAAGACCGTGGTCGCGAGCCTCGCGGCGTTCATGAACTCCGAGCTGTCGGCGTTCTATTTCGATATCCGCAAGGACACGCTGTATTGCGATCCGCCGTCCTCGGTGGCGCGCAAGGCGGCGCTGACCACGATCGACCTGCTGTGCGACGCGATCCTGAAATGGCTGGCGCCGATCCTGAGCTTCACGACCGACGAAGCCTGGCGGATGTACCGGCCGAATGCCGAGCTCTCGGTGCATCTCACGCTATTCCCGGAAGGTCTCGAGCAGTTCCGCAACGACGCCCTGGCGGCGAAATGGGAGACGATCCGCAACGTCCGCCGCGTCGTCACCGGCGCGCTCGAACTGGAGCGCAAGGACAAGAAGATCGGCTCGTCGCTCGAAGCCTCACCGGTGATCTACGTCGCCGACAGACAGATGCTGGCCGCGCTGTTCGACATCGATCTCGCCGAGGTCTGCATCACCTCGAACTACGAGGTGCGCGAGGGCGAGGCGCCGGCCACCGCGTTCCGCCTCGATGCGGTGCCGGGTGTTGCCGTCGTGGTCGAGAAGGCGGTCGGCACCAAATGCGCGCGTTCGTGGAAGATCCTCCCCACGGTCGGCGAGGACCCTGAGTATCCCGACGTCTCGCCGCGCGATGCGCAAGCGTTGCGCGAATGGAAGGCGCTGGGGAGCACGGCCTGACATGTACCGTCGTCCCGGCCGAGTGCGCAATTGCGCACGGGGCCGGGACCCACAACCACCGCTGTCTCGATTGGACGAAGATTGATGACCCCAAGTCATTCAAACAACACCCGGCACGGCGTATGGGTCCCGGCCTGCGCCGGGACGACGGCTACGATCGACCGATGACCGCTCCCGTTCGCGCCGGTGCGCTGGCGGCGGTCATCACCCTGATCGCCGACCAGGCCTCCAAGCTCTGGCTGCTCCATGTCCTCGACATCGCGCGCCATGCCCCGGTGACGGTGACGCCGTTCTTCGACCTGGTGCTGGCCATGAATCCCGGCATCAGCTTCGGCTGGTTCCAGAGCGAGACCCCGTCGGCCCAGATCCTGCTGATGGCGATCAAGGCCGCTGCCGTGATCGCGCTGGCGATCTGGATGGCGCGGTCGCGGACCTGGCTTGCGACACTTTCGCTCGGCTTGATCATCGGCGGCGCCATCGGCAACGGGATCGACCGTTTTGCCTATGGCGCGGTGGTCGATTTCGCCCTGTTTCACGTCGAGATCGCCGAAAAACCTATAATTGGTACATTTTCAACCTCGCCGATGTGGCGATCGTTGCTGGGGTGGCGGCCCTGCTGTATGATTCCGTGTTGGGGACCCCCGCCGTAAAAGCGCCCTGATCCCGGCCGATACGAGCCGGTCGGCAGTCAACCTGCATCGAGCGAAACTGTGCTTAAGCCGGTGATCGCTTTGGCGAATTTTGAGATGGGAATGGCGCGATGCGCAACACCAAAGTCCGCGGTTACCTGATCGAGACGTCCCGGCTGCCGCTGATGCGCGGCCTGCGTCTGGCTTTCGTCGCGGCCGGGATCGGCCTTGTCATGACGGCCGGCCCGGTGCGTGCCGGCGACGATGACGATGACGGCGACGACGGGCTGACCTTCGAAGAGCGGATCATCGACAATCTGATGACCGGCCTTGGCGCCAAGAGCGCGGCCAGCAAGGGCATCGACTACCGCGAACGCTCGCCGCTGGTGGTGCCGCCGAAGCTCGATTTGCCGCCCCCCTCCTCGGCCGCCCAGGTCAACGCGCCGAACTGGCCGAAGGACCCGGATATCGCCGCCCGCAAGGCTGCGATCGCGGCACGCAAGAAGGAAGTCAAGAAGGAGCCGTGGCAGTCGGCGGTGGCGTTGACGCCGGCCGAGATCGAGGCCGGCCGCAAGCAGCAGACCGCGACCGACGGCCGCAAGGAGCCGCTCGAGCCCGGCGCCAACACCAATCCGTCGCTGATGCCGAGCCAGCTCGGCTACACCGGCGGCCTGCTCGGCATGTTCAAGGGAAACAGCAGCGAATCCAAGCCGTTCACGGGCGAGCCGACGCGCGAATCCCTGACCGAGCCGCCGCCGGGCTATCAGACACCGTCCTCGGGCTTTGCCTATGGCACCGGCCCGATGAAGCCGAAGGTGAATGACGGCCAGTACGACGTCATGACCGGAAAGCCGATCCAGTGATCGCTTGGCCTTTGCGGTCGAAGGCTGACATGAGCAAAGCTTAATGCGGGGCGGCGTGTGTTTCTCCGCTTCGTGACGACGGACACGGCCACGACCGTGTACGATGGCTTGCTTTCGCACCCCGGCCATCCGTCCGGGCTTTCATAAGGACCGTGATGCGCTCTCGCCGCTCGATTGCCCTGCTCGCTGCCGCCTTTGTCTCCACGATCCCGTTGTCGGGCGCCGGCCTCCGCGCCCAGACCACCGTCACCTCGGAACGCCCCGCGAGCTTCACGCTCGACAACGGGTTGCAGGTGGTGGTGATCCCCGATCACCGCACGCCGGTCGTGACGCAGATGATCTGGTACAAGGTCGGCTCGGCCGACGAGACGCCCGGCAAATCGGGGCTCGCGCATTTCCTCGAACATCTGATGTTCAAGGGCACCTCCAAGCATCCGGCCGGCGAGTTCTCGCAGACCGTGCTGCGCGTCGGCGGCAACGAGAACGCCTTCACCTCGACCGACTACACCGGCTACTTCCAGCGCGTGCCGCGCGATCAGCTCGCCTCCATGATGGAGTTCGAGGCCGACCGCATGACCGGCCTGATCCTCAAGGACGAGAACGTGCTGCCCGAACGCGACGTCGTGCTCGAAGAGTACAACATGCGGGTCGCCAACAACCCGGACGCGCGGCTGACCGAACAGATCATGGCCGCGCTCTATCTCAACCATCCCTACGGCCGGCCGGTGATCGGCTGGCATCAGGAGATCGAGAAGCTCGACCGCGAGGATGCGCTCGCCTTCTACCGGCGCTTCTACGCTCCGAACAACGCGATCCTGGTGATCGCCGGCGACGTCGACGTCAAGGACATCCGCCCGCTGGTCGAGAAGAATTTCGGCCCGATCCCGGCCCAGCGCGCGATCCCGAGAAGCGCATCCGGCCGCAGGAGCCGACGCCGGCCGCACCGCGCACCGTGACGCTGTCGGATCCGCGCGTCGAACAGCCCGGACTGCGCCGCTACTATCTGGTGCCGTCGGCAACGACCGCGGCAGCAGGCGAGAGCCAGGCGCTCGACGTGCTTGCGCAATTGATGGGCGGCGGCGCCAACTCCTACCTCTATCGTTCGCTTGTCATCGACAAGGGCCTCGCGATCTCGACCGGCGCCGGCTATCAGGGCACCGCGCTCGATCCGTCGCAATTCTCGATCTCGGTGACGCCGAAGCCGGGCGTCGCGTTCGCCCAGATCGAAGATGCGATCGACAAGGTGATCGCCGACCTCGCGCAGAACCCGGCGCGTGCCGAGGATCTCGAACGGGTCAAGACCCAGCTCATTGCGGAAGCGATCTACGCCCAGGACAACCAGGCGACGCTGGCACGCTGGTATGGCGGAGCGCTGACCACCGGGCTCAGCATCGACGACATCAGGAGCTGGCCGGATCGGATCCGCGCGGTGACCGCCGAGCAGGTGCGCGCTGCTGCCGCCACCTGGCTCGACAAGAAGCGGTCGGTGACCGGCTATCTGATCAAGGATACTGCGCCGAAACGCGAGGAGAAGCGCTCGTGATCTATTCCCTCACCCGACGTGCGGCGCTGATCGGCGGCGCCTGCGCCGCGATGCTGGCGATGTCATCGGCGCCATCGCAGGCCGCCGCCAAGATCCAGCGGCTGGTGTCGCCCGGCGGCATCGAAGCCTGGTTCGTACAGGATGCGACCGTGCCGCTGATCGCGATGGAATATTCCTTCAGCGGCGGCGCCAGCCAGGACGCCCCGGCAAGCCCGGCGTCGGCAATCTGGTCGCCGACCTGCTCGACGAGGGTTCCGGCGATCTCGATTCCAAGACCTATCACGAGCGGCTCGAGCGCCGCGCCATCGAGCTCAGCTTCCAGGCGAACCGCGATCAATTCCGCGGCTCGCTGCGCATGCTCAAGGACAACAAGGACGAGGCCTACGACCTGCTGCGGATGGCGCTGACCTCGCCGCGGTTCGAGCCGAAGGATGTCGAGCGGATCCGCGCCCAGACGATCTCGAACCTGCGCCGCGAATCGACCAATCCGTCGACGCTGGCCGGCCGCAAGTTCCTCGAACTGGCATTCGGCGATCATCCCTATGCCCGGACGGCCACCGGCACGCTCGAAAGCGTGCCGACCATCGAGATCTCCGACCTCAAGGACTATGTCCGCCGCATCATCGCCAAGGATACGCTGCGCATCGCTGTCGTCGGCGACGTCGACCCCGATACGCTCGGCAAGCTGCTCGACAAGACGTTCGGCAGCCTGCCGGCGAAGGCCGAGCTGACGCCGATACCCGATGTCGTCGCGACCAAGCCGCCGCAGCGCGCCTTCGTGCCGCTCGACGTGCCGCAGACCGTCGTCACCTTCGGCGGCCCCGGCATCAACCGGCACGACCCGGATTTCATGCCCGCCTATGTGGTGAACCACATTCTCGGCGGCGGCGGGTTGTCGTCGCGGCTCTACAAGGAAGTGCGCGAGAAGCGCGGCCTGGCCTATTCGATCTACGAGGCGCTGCTCTGGATGGATCACTCGGCGCTGTTCATCGGCAACACCGGCACCCGTGCCGACCGCGCCGGCGAGACCGTCGATGCGATCGATACCGAAGTCCGCCGCATCGCCGAGCAGGGTCCGACACAGCAGGAGCTCGACGAGGCGAAGTCCTATCTGAAGGGCTCGCAGATGCTGGCACTCGACACCTCCTCCAAGCTCGCGCAGGCGATGCTGCAATACCAGCTCGACAAGCTGCCGATCGACTACATCGAGAAGCGCAACGCCATCGTCGATGCGGTGACGCTCGACGACGCCAAGCGGGTCGCCAAGAAGCTCTGGGGCAACGGCCTGCTCACCGTGATCGTCGGCCGCGCCCCGCAAGCCGCCGCCCAGCCGGCGTCCGCGCCGCCAAAGGCGAACTGACGCGCACTCGAAGTGCGGCCCTCCTTCATTCACAGCACCGTTGTGGCCACCCCTCTCCCCACCCTCCCCCGCAAGGGGGAGGAAGCCCGAGAGGTGTGCTCTCCTCACATCACTGCTGACATTCAAGCTTGGATCGTCAGGGACGCACCGGCGCGCGGGCTCCCTCCCCTTGCGGGGAGGGTTGGGGAGAGGGGTGAGCCGCAGGCTCAGACAGCAGACGTAACCGCCCCATCAACACCACCCAAGCGGAGCCAAACCCGCTATCTTGCGGCCAGCCGATTCTTCCCTCACCGGGTGCTGTCATGCTGCGGGTGTCCCGCGACCTTACGATCGACGAGAACGACATTGAGATTGTGTTTGTCCGCGCCTCCGGTCCGGGCGGACAGAACGTCAACAAGGTCTCGACCGCGGCACAGCTCCGCTTCGACACGACGAAGATCGCGCTGCCGGCGGACGCGGCGCAACGGCTGGCGCGGCTGGCCGGCAGCCGCATGACCAAGGACGGCGTGATAGTGATCCAGGCGTTCCGGTTCCGCACCCAGGAACGCAACCGGGCCGATGCGATCGAGCGACTGCTCGAGATGTTGAAGGAAGCGATGGTGCGGCCGACGCCGCGACGGCCGACCAAGCCGACGCTCGGCTCCAAGCAGCGCCGGCTCGAGGGCAAGAAACGCCGCAGCGACATCAAGGCCGGTCGCGGCACACGGCGTTTCGACGATTGAGGAACGCCGGATACGGCGCGTAGACCGCCGGGCGGCCATGTCCACCGTACCGGTTCCGCTGGCCGGTTTTGTTCTGCGGTGAAACAGCCCGCTACTACCACCGGCAGTTTTCGGCCTCCTACAGTCACTGCAAACAAGCGGTGGTGTGGATGACAAGACTGCGCGCACGACTGTCGACCGGGCTTGCGATCGGGCTTGCGATCGGGCTCGGATTTTGCAGCGCGATGCTTGCAGTGCAAATCGCGGCAGCGCAAATGCCCTTGCCAGCCGCCAAGCCGCCTGACGGCCCGACGCTGTTCAAGCAGCAATGCGCGACCTGCCACACCAACAACGCATCCGATCCCGTGCGACAGGGACCGTCGCTGTTCAAGGTGGTCGGTCGCCATGCCGGCAAGGCCGACGGTTTCAAATATTCCGCAGGCTTCGCCAAGGCCGATTTCGTCTGGGACGACGCTCACCTCGATGCCTGGCTGACCAATCCGCAAGAGCTGATCCCCGGCGCCGTGATGGCCTATCGGCAGGCCAAGCCGGAGACCCGCGCCATGATCATCGCCTATCTGAAGGAGCTGAACTGAATGGCGAAACCCGTGCATTCGATGATCCGCGTGTTCGACGAGGCCAAGGCGCTCGACTTCTATCACCGCGCCTTCGGGCTGGAGATCGCCGACAATCTGCGCTTTGCCGATTTCGCGCTGATCTATCTGCGCCATCCGTCGTCGCCGTTCGAGGTCGAGCTCACGGTGAATTTCGACCGCAAGGAGCCCTACGCGCTCGGCGACGGCTACGGCCATCTCGCCGTCGTCGTCGATGACGTCGATGCCGAGCACGCGCGCTTCGAGCAGGAGAAGCTGTCGCCGGGGCCGCTGCGTGACTTCAAGCATGACGGCAAGACGCTGGCGCGCTTCTTCTTCGTCGCAGATCCCGACGGCTACAAGATCGAGGTGATCCAGCGCGGCGGGCGCTTCGGCTAACTCAATCATAAAAATGATCTACGGAGGAAACCATGAGAGAAATCGATCGACGCAGCAGATATGACCGGCGCGTGTTTCTCAAAGGCGCGGCGGCCACCGCACCGGCGGTCGCGATCGCGACATCGACCGGGCTCGGCATCACCGATGCGTGGGCCGACGAAGCCGGCACGCTGACGCCGGCGACCATGAAGACGCTGTTGAAGATGGCGCGCGACATCTATCCGCACGATTTCCTCGGCGACAGTTACTACATCACGGCGGTCAAGCCGTGGGACGACAAGGCCGCCAAGGACCCGGCGGTCAAGTCGCTGATCAATGACGGCGTCGCGCGGCTCGATCAGGAGGCCAACGACCGCCACAAGATGCCCTACGCGCAGGTCGCCTGGGAGAACGATCGCGTCGCGCTGCTGCAACGGATCGAGGAGAGCGCGTTCTTCCAGAAGATCCGCGGCGACCTCGTCGTCTCGCTCTACAATAACAAGGAGGTATGGCCGCGGTTCGGCTACGAGGGCTCCTCCGCCGAGCATGGCGGCTACATCAAGCGCGGCTTCGCCGATATCGACTGGCTGCCCAAGGCCTGAATCGGACAACGAACGCTCGGGAGGACACAATGGCAAAATTCGATCTGAATGACAGCGGCGTTGTCGTGATCGTCGGCTCCGGTGCCGGCGGCGGAACGCTCGGCAATGAACTGGCGCAGAAGGGCATCAAGGTGGTGATCCTGGAGGCCGGCCCGCGCATCGAGAACCAGGACTTCATCAACGATGAATGGGACAGTTTTTCCCAGCTCGCCTGGTCGGATGCGCGCACCACGTCGGGGACCTGGCGCGTCCACAAGGACTTCCCCAATCTGCCGGCCTGGATCGTCAAGGCGGTCGGCGGCTCGACCACGCATTGGGCCGGCGCGTCGCTGCGCTTCGACGAGCACGAGTTCAAGATCAAGTCGGCCTATGGCGGCATCCCCGGCGCCAATCTCTTGGACTGGCCGATCACGCTCGCCGAGATGGAGCCGTGGTACGCCAAGGCCGAGGACAAGATGGGCGTCACCCGCACCAACGGCATCCCCGGGCTGCCCGGCAACAATAACTTCAAGGTGCTTGAGGCCGGCGCCAAGAAGCTCGGCTACAAGGAGGTGCACACGGGCGGATGGCGATCAACAGCGAGCCGCGCGACGGCCGCGGCTCCTGCCAGCAGATCGGCTTCTGCTTCCAGGGCTGCAAGTCGGGCGCCAAATGGTCGACGCTCTACACCGAGATCCCGAAGGGCGAAGCCACCGGCAATCTCGAGGTGCGCCCAAGCAGCATGGTGATCAAGATCGAGCATGACCAGTCCGGCAAGGTCACCGGCGTGGTCTATGCCGATGCGAGCGGCGCGATGCAGCGCCAGAAGGCGCGCGTGGTCGCGGTCGCCGGCAATTCGATCGAGAGCCCGCGGCTGTTGCTCAACAGCGCCTCCAGCATGTTCCCGGACGGGCTCGCCAATTCATCGGGCCAGGTCGGCCGCAACTACATGCGGCACATGACCGGCAGCGTGTATGCGAGCTTCGAGAAGTCGGTGCACATGTATCGCGGCACCACGATGGCCGGCATCATCCGCGACGAGGCTGCGAACAACCCGAAGCGCGGCTTCGTCGGCGGCTACGAGATGGAGACGCTGTCGCTCGGCCTGCCCTTCATGGCCGCGTTCCTCAACCCCGGCGCCTGGGGCCGCAGCTTCACCGGCGCGATGGAGGGCTATCCGCGGATGGCCGGGATGTGGCTGGTCGGCGAGGACATGCCGCAGGAGACCAACCGCATCACGCTCGATCCGAAGGTCAAGGACAAGTTCGGCATGCCGGTCGCCAGCGTGCATTTCGACGATCACCCCAACGATCTCGCGATGCGCGATCACGCCTACAAGCAGGGCTCCGCGGTGTACGAGGCGGTCGGCGCCACCGTGACCTATCCGACGCCGCCCTATCCCTCGACCCACAACATGGGCACCAACCGGATGAGCGAGAAGCCGCGCGACGGCGTGGTCAACAAGTTCGGCCAAACCCACGACGTCAAGAACCTGTTCGTGTCCGACGGCAGCCAGTTCACATCAGGCGCGGCGTGCAATCCGACGCTGACGATCGTGTCGCTGGCGATCCGCCAGGCCGATCACATCGCCGGCGCGATGCAGCGCAAGGAGATCTAGAGCCTTTCCCGTTCCTATGGAATCGGAACGGGGCTCTAGGTTCTTGTCTTGACGCGTTTTCTTCACGCGAACCGGTATCCACTTCGCTCGAAAACGCTCTAAGATCCCTCGAACTGAAGCGGCCTTGTCCTGCACGGGACAAGGCCGCTTTTTTCTTGCGCGGTTGATTTGCGCTGAAACTATTCCGCGGCATCCATGCAGCCGGGCGAAAGGGTGGCGAGGAATTTGGCCAAGGTCATACCTTCCTTGGCCGCGATCTCCTCGAGCGTATCCCAGAACGACATTTCCAGCCGGATCAAGGTGCAATGGTCGTCGATCCGCAACGATCGGGTCTGCGATCCATCGTCGCGTTGCGCGCCGTCGCGCTCGCGATGGCTAACGCATCGGATTCCCGGCAACGACATCGATAGCGGAATGGAAACGTAGATAGCGACATGACGGCGGCAAATGGCCGCATCGAACAGATTTAGGAAATAGGTATGGTCCCAAGGAACGATGAGAAAGCCAAGCTTGGTCTCGCATTGCACAAAATGTGTGTAATTTTTGGGAGATCTGGGAGCTTGTATACTGGTCAACCCGCCAGTAGGCTTCACTATCGAAAATTGAGTATGGAAAAATACGGCACCAAGCCGCCAGCTCATCCAAGGAGAGGACGCGCATGATGCCCGGGATTGTTCATTCCGCACACGGTCTTCGGTCGCGCCTTCGCCTCGCCGTGCGTCTGTCCGATGTCAAGCATAGTCTCCGCTGCCATTCGCGCCGTGACGTCTGGCGCTAGCCGATGCGTGCCTACATCGTCCGGAGGCTGCTGGCCCTGATCCCGACCCTGATCTTCGCCAGCATGATCGTGTTCATCACGGTCAGGCTGATCCCGGGTGACGTGATCGACATGATGCTGAGCCAGAACGACATCGGCGCAGATAAACTGAGCCGTGAGCAGCTCGAGCACGTGCTCGGCTTCGACCGACCGATGGCGCAACAATACGTGGTGTGGATCTTCGGCATCTTGCGCGGCGATCTCGGCAACTCGTTATGGCGTTCGACACCGGTGCTCGACGACATGCTGCAGCGTTTGCCGGTTACTTTCGAACTCGGCCTCCTGGCGCTCATCGTCGCGCTGTCGATCGCGTTGCCGATCGGCGTTTATTCCGCGATACGGCAGGATACGGCGGGCGACATCATCGCGCGCTCGTTCTCAATCTTGCTGCTGGCGGTACCGAGCTTCTGGCTGGGCACCATGGTGGTGGTGTTTCCCTCGATCTGGTGGGGTTGGTCACCGGAAGTCAATTATGTTCCCTTCAGCGCGGCCCCGCTGCAGAACCTCAAGCAGATGATCGTGCCGGCTATCGTGCTGGGCGCGGGTCTCTCCGCCGTGACCATGCGGATGACGCGAACCATGATGCTGGAGGTTCTTCGGCAGGATTACATTCGGACCGCCTGGGCGAAGGGTCTTCCGGAGCAGTTGGTGGTCATGCGGCACGCGCTGCGCAATGCCCTCATTCCGGTGATCACCCTGATCGGGCTGCAAGCCCCGCTGCTGATCGGCGGCGCCGTAATCATCGAACAGATCTTCGTCATTCCCGGCATGGGGTCGTTGCTGCTGGAGGCCGTCAACCAGCGTGACTATCCCGTCATCACCGGCGTGTTTCTGGTGGTCGGTGTTGCCGTGATGCTGATCAACCTGATCGTGGACCTGAGCTATGGCCTGCTCGATCCGCGGGTGAGGCACCGATGAATTCGCTGACCGAAGCCAGCCCGATGAAACGGCGGGCCTCGCCAGGCGCCCTGAGGCAGTTCGTGGCGCGGCTGATCCGAGAGCAGCCGGTGGGCGCGGCGGCGGGGGTCGTGTTCGTTCTCTTCCTGTTTTGCGGTGTGTTCGCGCATCTGCTGGCGCCCTACGGCTTCAACGAGATCAGCCCGATCGAGCGGTTGAAGCCACCATCGCTGCGACATCTGTTCGGAACCGACAATCTCGGCCGCGACGTGCTGTCGCGCTGCCTTTATGGCGCCCGGCTGTCGGTGATTATCGGTCTCTCGGCAGCCGCGCTCGCTACCGTGATATCGGTGACCATCGGTACCATAACCGCCTATATCGGTGGCCGATTCGACATGATCGCGCAGCGGTTCGTCGACGCCTACATGTCGTTTCCTGAGCTGGTGATCTTGATCGCGGTGGTATCGGTGCTTGGCCCCGGCATGATCCAGATCATCGGTATCCTCAGTCTGGTGCTTGGCATTGCGGGCTCCCGCATCATCCGCAGCGCCGTGCTGTCGGCGCGGGAGAACCTGTATGTGCATGCAGCACAGTCGATCGGTGCCTCGACTGGCCGCATCCTGTGGCGGCACATCCTGCCAAACATCATGCCGCCGATCATCGTGTTGTTCACCACCCGCGTCGGCGCGGTGATCCTTGCGGAATCCGGCCTGTCGTTCCTCGGTCTCGGCGTACCGCCGCCCGCGCCCACCTGGGGCGGCATGCTTTCCGGCAGCGCCCGCACGTACATGTTCCAGGGACCATGGCTGGCGCTCGCGCCTGGGCTTTGTCTGACGGTGGTCGTTTACGCCACCAACGTATTCGGCGACGCGCTACGCGACCTGCTTGATCCGCGCATGCGCAACTCGCGCTAGGGACAATCAACGGAACGAGACGGGGAGAAACACACGATGCGAAAGCCAACGACCGGACTGGGATCGATTGCAAGAACGTTGCGCGCACTGTCGCTGGCTGGCGCGTTGACGCTACCGGCTGGGTTGGCATCCGCAGGCGAAGCGGTGCCGCAACGCGGCGGGACCCTCAACATCGGCAACGTCTATGTCACGCTTTCGCCCCTCACCTGGGATCCGGCCGACTGGGCGTGGAAGTTCCAGCAGGACACCGGCCTGATGTACGAGCAATTGTTCGCCGCCGACCTCAGCAAGTCGAAGCGGCACGGCGGCCCCTACTCGTTCGTACCGGACGCGTGGCTTCCGTCGGACGCGATTCGCGGTGAACTCGCCGAGAGTTGGCAGTGGAAGCAAGATCCGCCGCGCGTGGAGATCAAGCTCCGTCAGGGCGTGATGTTTCCGGAGAAACCCGGCGTAATGGCGGCGCGCGAACTCGTGGCCGAGGACGTGGTGCAGAGCTACGAACGGCTCAACAACAGTCCGAAGAAGATTCCGACCTATTTTGACCACATCGCAAAGGTCGAGGCGACCGACAAGCACACCGTCGTGTTTACGTTCAAGACCTATTTCTCCGAGTGGGACTATCGGTTCGGCTGGGGCTACTACTCCGGCATCGTGCCGAAGGAGGTCGCCGACGCGGGCGCGGGAAACTGGAAGAACGCCAATGGAACGGGGCCATTCCGGCTCACGGACTACGTGCAGGGCAACGCGGCCACATTCTCCAAGAACGACAAGTACTGGGACAAGGAAGTCATCGACGGCAAGTCCTATCAGTTGCCGTTCGTGGACAAGATCGTCTATCGCACCATCAAGGACGAGGCCACGTTCCTCGCCGCGCTGCGGACCGGCAAGCTCGACCTGCTGGAATCCATCCGATGGAGCGCGGTGGAAGAGCTCAAGAAGAGCGCGCCCAAGCTGCAGTGGTCACGCTGGCTTGCCACTGGGGCACGTTCCTCGCCATGCGCAACGACACGAAGCCGTTCGACGACGTACGGGTACGCCGCGCGCTCAACATGGCGGTGAACAAGCAGGAGATTCTGAGCTCGTTCTACAATGGCGAGGGGCAGTTGTTCGCATACCCGCAACACCCCGACTACATCGGCTATTTCGAGCCTCTTGAGCAGATGCCGGACTCGATCAAGGAGCTCTACACCTACAATCCGAAGAAGGCGAAAGCGCTGCTCGCGGAGGCCGGCTATCCGAACGGCTTCTCCTTCAAGGTTCAGGTGTGCTCCTGCTCGCCCGACCACATGGACCTGTTGCCATTGGTGGCAGCCTATCTGGAGCAGGTCGGCGTCAAGATCGAAATTCAGCCGATGGAATACGGCGCATTCCTGTCGGCGATGACCACCAAGACCAACGCCGCTGGCTATTTCATGCTCAACGGCCATACCAACCCGACCACCACGCTGCGCAAGAGCTTCGTCACGAAGCAGACGTGGAATCCGTCGCAGTTCTCCGATCCCGACATCGACCGCAAGATGAACGAGGCCTATCAGGAGCAGGACGAAGGCAAGCGTCAGGCAATGCTCAAGGAGATGACGCGGTCGATCATCGACAAGGCGCCCTACATCTTCCTGCCCGTCCCCTATGTCTATACGGCCTGGTGGCCGTGGGTGAAGAACTATGGTGGCGAGTTGCGCGCTGGCGCAGAGCGTCCGGGCCCGATCCACGCGCGGATATGGATCGACCAGGAAATGAAGAAGGGGATGGGCTATTGAACGGCCCGGCGAATCTTCCGGACGCTGTTGGGGACGGTGGCGCGCAGCCACCGCCCCTGCTGCGGGTGCGCAATCTGACGACACGCTTTCGCATCGACCGCGGCGCGATCACCGCGGTCAATCGCGTTTCCTTCGACGTGGATGCGGGCGAGACGCTGGCCATCGTCGGCGAGTCCGGTTCGGGCAAGAGCATGACGGCGCTGTCGATCCTGCGGCTGATCCCGAACCCGCCCGGCCGGATCGAGGACGGTGAAATCCTGTTCGACGGGCTGGACCTGCTGAAGCTGTCCGATGCGGAAATTCGCGACATCCGCGGCAACAAGATCGCCATGATCTTCCAGGAGCCGATGAGTTCGCTGAACCCGGCGCTGACGGTCGGCCTCCAGGTCGGCGAGCCCATCAACCGCCACGGCGGCGCGCCGTGGTCGAAAGCCTTGCTTGCTGCGCGCGACCTGCTTGGACGGGTGAGGATGTCCGACCCCGCTTCGCGCGTTAACGCCTATCCGCACCAATTCTCCGGCGGCATGCGCCAGCGCGCGATGATCGCGATGGCCATGGCCTGCCAGCCGAGGCTGATCATCGCCGATGAACCGACCACAGCACTCGATGTCACGGTGCAGGCGCAAATCCTGGACCTGCTCAAGGATCTGGCGCTGCGCTCGCGCTCGGCATTGATCCTGATCACGCACGACCTCGGCGTGGTCGCGCGGTACGCCGACCGCGTCGCCGTCATGTATGCCGGGCGCATCGTGGAGACGGCCCCGGCACGGGAGTTGTATTCGCGGCCGCGGCATCCCTACACCCGCGGGCTCATGGCCTCGGTGCCCCGGCTGGACAGCGATACGCACCAACGTCTGGTTCCCATCGAGGGCCAGCCACCGAACCTCGCGGCGCTGCCACCCGGCTGCGCATTCGCGCCGCGCTGCCGCCAGGCCGTCGACGCTTGCAAGCAGGCCCCGCCCCCGCTGCGCGAAGTCGGCCCGCGTCACAGCGCGGCCTGCATCATGGAGGGCTGACCGATGTCGCAACAGCTGCTGCAAGTCCGCGATCTGAAGGTCCATTTTCCGATCAGTGCTGGCACCCTGTTGCGAAAGCAGGTCGGAGCGGTGCGTGCGGTCGATGGCGTATCGTTCTCGCTGGCGCGCGGCGAGACGCTTGGTCTCGTCGGGGAAAGTGGCTGCGGCAAGTCGACCACGGGCCTGGCGATCCTGAAGATGCAGGCGCTGACCTCCGGCCGCATCGAGTTCGAGGGCCAGGACATCACGTCCTACGACCGCAAGCAGATGCAGCCGCTGCGGCGGCGGATTCAGATGGTCTATCAGGATCCCTACGGCTCGCTCAATCCGCGCATGACAGTGCGTGATATTATCGGCGAGCCCCTGGTGGTGCATGGGCTTGCAGGAGATCGCGAGGCCTATGAGGAGCGAATTGCCACATTGATGCGCACGGTCGGCTTGTTGCCGGACATGGCGGGCCGCTATCCACATCAATTCTCGGGCGGCCAGCGCCAGCGCATTGGCATCGCAAGGGCTCTGGCGCTCGAGCCTAGCCTTATCATCTGCGACGAGCCGGTATCGGCGCTCGACGTCTCGATCCAGGCCCAAGTGGTGAACGTGTTTGTCGAACTGCAGGAGCGGCTCGGCCTTGCCTACTTGTTCATTGCCCACGACCTGGCCGTTGTCCGCCATGTCAGCCATCGCATAGCGGTGATGTATCTGGGACGGATCGTGGAAATCGCCCCACGCGACGCCCTCTACACGTCGCCGCTACATCCCTACACGCAGGCCCTCCTCGCGGCCGTGCCGGTGGCGGACCCCGAGGTCGAGGCGGCACGACCGCGGGCGATCATCAGCGGCGAAGTGCCGAGCGCAACCAATCCGCCACCGGGCTGTCGCTTCCACACCCGCTGCCCGCAGGCGTTTGCGCGCTGCCGAACCCAAAGTCCGGAGTTGCGCGACCTCGGCAGCGGTCAGGCCGTCGCCTGCCATTTGCACGACACTCTCTGATCGTCCTAACGTGGACGCCATGAAGCTCAAGCCGAACACCAAGGGCGACGTCACCCGAACCCGGAAGTTCGTCGCCAAACAAGATGCCATTCTTGATGCCGCCGCCCG
Source organism: Bradyrhizobium sp. SK17 (assembly GCF_002831585.1). Taxonomy (GTDB): domain Bacteria; phylum Pseudomonadota; class Alphaproteobacteria; order Rhizobiales; family Xanthobacteraceae; genus Bradyrhizobium. The sequence goes on from NZ_CP025113.1 coordinate 18,241, forward strand.
CCAGTTCAATCGGCTTGGTCTCAAGGGAGCGACCTTCACCGACATCGCTGGCAGCGTCGGCCTGCTCACCAACAGCGTCACCTATTACTATCACCGCAAGGATGACCTGGCGGCGGCCTGCCTGATCAAGGCGATCGGCTCGGGGCATGCGTTGGCCGACGCGGCGCTCGGCGCCGGCGATCCAGAGGCCAGGATCCGCCATCTGATCCATGGACACGCCGATGTACTCGCCGGAATCGCCCGCGGTCAACGCGACGCGTTGGTCAACTTCAACGATATCCGGGCACTGAAGGCCCCCGAGGCCGATCGCGTATTTGCCGCCTATACCGAGATGTTTCGCAGCGTTCGGAAGCTGCTACCGAAGGACATCCTGGGACCGCAGGAGCGGAACGCGCGGGCGCATCTGCTGGTGTCGCTGACCAACTGGATGCGCCGCTGGATCTCCCGCTACGAGCCCGACGACTACGCATACGCCGCGGCGCGCATGAGCGACATCGTGATCAACGGGCTCGCTCGCCGGCGCGGTCAATGGAAGGAGTTGGCCGGGCTGGAGATCGACTGGTCACAATCCGACTCAGCCGATACCCCCACTCCCGACGCCTTCCTGCGCGCGGCAACCGTGCTGGCCAACGACGAGGGCTATCGCGGCGCCTCCGTCGATCGCATCGCAAGACGCCTGAACCTCACCAAAGGGTCCTTCTATCACCACTATGATAGCAAGGAGGAGCTGGTTGCGTCATGTTTCGAACGGACCTTCGACATCATTCGCCGCACCCAGACACTGGCGCGTCAGCGCCATGACTCAGGCTGGGCGCGGCTGATGGCGGCTGCGCAGGCGCAGGTTCGAATTCAGCTATCGGATCATGGGCCCTTGATCCGAACCTCGGCATGGAATGCCTTGCCTGAGCCAATCCGCGAGAATTGCAGGCAAGCGCTCGACCGCCTGACCGAGCAACTGGGCGTGTTCGTGGTAGAAGCCATGCTCAACGGAGACGTTCGCCTGCTTGATACATCGATTGCCGCCGAACAGGTTACGGGGATGATCAATGCTGCCTCCGAGCTCGACCGCTGGGTACCTGCGCTGGCCAGGGACCGCGCCGTCGACTTGTTCGCGCGACCACTCTTTGAAGGCATCCTGTCGTAGCTACCACAATCCCGATCCGATGTGCCTGCTCGGGAATACGCATCGGTCCTTTCAGATACGGCGTGCCTATTCCGCCGCGTCCATGATCGGCGCCGTCGTCCCGCGATAGTCCGGAACCACGGCCGGCGCATTCGCCTTGGCGCGATAGATCAGGCAGGAGCAGCGCAGCAGCGAGGCGAAATTGTTCACCTCGCCGTGATGGTCGAGCACCTCGTTGTGCAGGGTGGTGAGGAACTTGGCCAGCGTCATGCCTTCCTTGGCCGCGATCTCCTCGAGCGTGTCCCAGAACGACATTTCCAGCCGGATCGAGGTGCAATGGCCGTCGATCCGCAACGATCGGGTCTGCGATTCATAGTCACGCTGCGGCTGGTGCGCGAAAAGATGGCACATGGCGTTCCTCCGGCGAGAACTTATAATTTTTCTAAACGATATACCTGTGCGTGCGGCCCCACAATCGCGACGTAGGGCGTAACGCGCGAGCCCTCGAAGGCGAACGACTTCAAGGCCATAGCCCGGAATCATCCCCAGCCCGTGGCGGCATCGGCGCCTCCGTCCCATGCATTTGCCGGCGCGGCCATTTATAGTGGCGTCCAGCCTCGAATCGTGTTCCCGACAGTCGATCCATGCCCGTCCGCCAACTTCCCGAACAGCTCGTCAACCGCATCGCCGCCGGCGAGGTGGTCGAACGTCCTGCGAGCGTGGTCAAGGAACTGGTCGAGAACGCGATCGACGCCGGCGCCAGCCGGATCGACGTCTTCACCGATGGCGGCGGACGGCGCCGGATCGGCATCACCGATGACGGCGGCGGCATGACGCGGTCAGACCTTGCGCTTGCGGTCGACCGCCACGCCACCTCCAAGCTCGATGACGAAGACCTCCTGCGCATCCGCACCCTCGGGTTCCGCGGCGAGGCGCTGCCGTCGATCGGCGCGGTGGCCAAACTCGGCATCACCACGCGCCACGCCAGCGAGCCGCATGCGTGGTCGCTGGCGGTCGAAGGCGGCGAGAAATCGGAGATCATGCCTGCCGCGCTCGGCCAGGGCACCCGCGTCGAGGTCAATGAACTGTTCTACGCCACGCCGGCGCGGCTGAAATTCCTCAAGACCGACCGTACCGAGGCAGAGGCGATCCGCGAAGTGGTACGGCGCCTCGGCATGGCGCGGCCCGACATCGCCTTCACGCTGGCCGGCGAGGAGCGTGCGCCGGTGACCTGGGCCGCCGCGCTGCCCGGCGCGGCCGGCCGGCTGACCCGGCTCGGCGATATCCTCGGCGCGGATTTTCGCGCCAGTGCGATCGAAGTGCGATCCGAACGCGAAGGCGTCGTGGTCGAGGGCTTTGCCGCCGCGCCGTCGCTGACCCGCGCCAATGCGCTCGGGCAATATCTGTTCGTCAATGGCCGCCCGGTGCGCGACAAGCTGATCCTCGGTGCGGTGCGTGCGGCCTATTCCGACTATCTTCCGCGCGACCGCCATCCCGTGGTGGCACTGTTCGTGACCTGCGACCCGCAAGAGGTCGACGCCAATGTGCATCCGGCCAAGACCGAGGTGCGCTTCCGCAACGCCGGCCTGGTGCGCGCGCTGATCGTGCACGCGCTGAAGGACGGCCTGGCGCGCGAGGGAAGGCGCACCGCGGCCAACACCGCCGACGGCGCGACCTTGCAGGCGTTCCGCCCCGCTTTCACGCCGCCGCCGCGGCCGGGCAATTGGGACTGGCGCTCTTCGCCGTCCTATCCGGCTGGTCCGATGCGCGGCTTCGAAGCCGCGGCGGCGACCGCCTTTGCCGAGCCGGGACAGGCCGCCTTCGATGTCGGCACCCCGACCGCCGATGTGCGCTTCGAAGCGGCACCCGCGCCCGACATGCTGGACCGTCCGCTCGGCGCCGCACGCACCCAGATCCACGAGACCTACATCGTCTCGCAGACCCGCGATGGCCTCATCGTGGTCGACCAGCACGCGGCCCATGAGCGCATCGTCTATGAGCGGCTGAAGGCCTCGCTGGCGAAGAACGGCGTGCAGCGCCAGATCCTCTTGATCCCCGAGATCGTCGAACTCGACGAGGCGACCGTCGAGAAGCTGCTCGATCGCGCCGAAGAGCTGTGCTCGTTCGGACTTGCGATCGAATCCTTCGGCCCCGGCGCCGTTGCCGTGCGCGAGACGCCCTCGCTGCTCGGCAAGGCCAACGCGGCCGGCCTGTTGCGCGATCTCGCCGAACACATGGCGGAATGGGACGAGGCGCTGCCGCTGGAGCGCCGGCTGATGCATGTCGCCGCCACCATGGCCTGCCACGGCTCGGTCCGCGCCGGCCGCCGCCTCAAGCCGGAAGAGATGAACGCGCTGCTGCGCGAAATGGAAGACACCCCGAATTCCGGCCAGTGCAACCACGGCCGCCCGACCTATGTCGAGCTGAAGCTCAGTGATATCGAGAAGCTGTTCGGGCGTAGATAGATCTTGCACGATTCCGTAGGATGGGTGGAGCGCAGCGATACCCATCAACTTTCGTTCCGCGGCACCATGATGGGTTTCGCTGCGCTCTACCCATCCTACAAGTTCTTACCGCGCGAACACCTCGAGTGCGGTGCGCAACTGCGCGATCCATTCATCGCCGTCCTTGAAGCCACCTGCCGCGATGCGGGCGCAGACCTGATCGAGATCATCGCCGCTGGCCGGACGCTTGCCGATCTGCCGCACGATCGCGGCATAGCCATCCACCAGCAGCACGAGACCGGGCGCATTCGCCGCGGCATAGTGTCCGCGCGCATCGGAGAACAGCCCGGTCGCCTCGTCGTACCGGCCGAGCGCCAGGTCAAAAGCGCCGACCAGCCAGATGCCGGTTGCGACGCGCAGCGGCCCGAGCTCGAGCCTCTCGACGAGGCGCAGCGAGCACTCCGCGAGTTCGCGCGCCGCCAGCAGATGATCCGGGTCGATCGGCCTCTCCGAAACGCTCCAGCCCGGCCAGCAATCGGCTGCGGCGTTGAACGTCAACCGCTGCGCCACCTTCAGCGCTTCGGTCCGGTCACTGTCCGGCGCGCCACGATGGCGTTCGATCTGGTCGGCGGCGTGACGCGCGGCCGCAAGCAATGCCGCGTCATCGCCTGCGCCGCGCAACGCCTTGACGCGCGCCTCCAATTGATTTGCGAGCATGGCGAGAGTGTCGGTCATGCATGCAGCATAACGTCGTCAAATGACGCCGGCGCTGAACCGCCCTACACTTTTTCGCGAAGGAACACGAATTCGGTATCGTCGTACGCGCGCCGCTCGACTTCCTCAAAGCCCTCGGGAGCCGCGAATGCCGCAGCCTTGGCCTCCTCGACCACAAGCAATGCGCTCGGCGTCAGCCAACCGCCATCGCGTAGCGAGGCGAGCGCCTTTTCGGCGAGGCCCTTGCCATAGGGCGGGTCGAGAAACACCAACGCGAACGGCTCGACCGGATGCGCCGGTCCGAGGTCGGTGGCATCGCGGCGGTAGACTTTTGTGGTCCCGCCGAGGCCGAGCGATTCCACATTGTTGCGCAGCAGCGCCCGCGCCTCGGCGCCATTGTCGACGAACAGCGTGAATTTGGCGCCGCGCGAGACTGCCTCGATCCCGAGCGCGCCGGTGCCGGCAAACAGATCGAGCACGCGGGCGTCCTCGATCGGGTTGTCATAGGCATGGACCAGGATGTTGAACACGGACTCGCGCAAGCGGTCCGCGGTCGGCCGGATCTCGCGGCCCGACGGCGACGCGAGATTGCGGCCCTTCAGCCTGCCCCCGACGACACGCATCGACCGCTACTCGTCCTGCGGCTTGAGATCGCGCTTGCCGTGATAGCCGCGCTTGGGACGGCGCGGCGGGCCGTAGCCGTTGGCCTCGTCCTCGTTGCGGGCGCGCGCTTCCTCGCTGCCGGTGCGCTGCACCAGCACGCGGCGACCCTTGCGGTCGTTGATGGTCTCGCGCTTGCTCGGCTTCGGCTTCCTCGCTGGCGCACCGTCGCCGTCAGCGGCGTCGCGCTGCTCCGGACGTGTGAAGTCGGCACCGGCGATCTTGGCGATCTTCTCGCCGAGCTGCTCGCGCAGCACCCGGGTCTTGACCTCCTCGACCTTGCCCTCCTCGAGCTCGCCGAGCTGGAACGGGCCGTAGGAGATCCGGATCAGCCGGTTCACCTCGAGCCCGAGATGCGCCATCACGTTGCGCACCTCGCGGTTCTTGCCCTCGCGGATCGCGAACACCACCCAGACGTTGGAGCTCTGATCGCGCTCCAGCGTCGCCTCGATCGGGCCGTATTTGACGCCGTCGACCTCGACGCCGTCCTTGAGCTGGTCGAGCTGAGCCTGCGTCACCTCGCCATGCGCGCGCACGCGGTAGCGGCGCAGCCATCCGGTGTCCGGATGCTCCAGCGTCCGCGCCAGTCCGCCGTCGTTGGTCAGCAGCAACAGGCCTTCGGTGTTGAAATCGAGCCGGCCGATCGAGATCAGCCGCGGCAGGCCCTCGGGCAGATTGTCGAACACGGTCGGCCGCCCCTCGGGATCGGCATGCGTCGTCATCAGCCCGCGCGGCTTGTGATACATGAACAGCCGGGTCCGCTCGCGCGGCGGCAACGGCTTGCCGTCGACCGCCACGACATCGTTGTCGGTGATATCGAGCGCCGGCGAGTTGATCACCCGTCCGTTGACGGTGACGCGGCCCTGGGTGACGATCTCCTCGGCGTCGCGGCGCGAGGCGAGGCCGGCGCGGGCCAGCACCTTGGCGATGCGCTCGCCGGATTTCTTCGGCTTCGGCTCGGGACGCTCGCGGCGGTCATCATAAGAGCGTTCGCGATAGGCACCGCGGCCGCCAAAGGCCGGACGCTTGGCGAAGATCTGGCTGTCATCCTCGTTGTCGCGGCGCGGACGATCGCCAAAGCGACCTTCGCTGCGCGGATGCTCCTGCCAATCCCTGCGCCCTTCCGGCCGCTCGCGGCGACGATCGCCGCCTTCATCATGATCCTTCCAGCGCGGCCGGCTGAACTTCGGACGATCACCCTGCTCGCGATCATCGCGCGAACGCGAGAACCGCGGCCGCTCATCGCCACCGCGATCGTCGCGCGGCCTGTCGAATTTGCGCGGGCCGTCGCGGAATGGACGCGAACCGCGCTCGGGGCGATCGGAGCCGCCCTCCCGCTTTTGCCACGGCTTGGATTCGCCGCGCGGCGGACGGTCGCCGAAATCCTTGCGCGGGCCACGATCACGATCGCCCCCGCGATCACGATCGCCGCCGCGCGAAAACTTCCGCTCGCCGCCGAATTTCCGCTCGGGCCGATCGCCGTCGCGCGATGGGCGATCGCCATAGGATCGCTCGCCGCGCGGCGTGTATGGCCGCTTCTCGCCGTCGCGGTCGCGTGACGCATAGGGCTTCCGGTCGCCGAACTTGCGGTCCGACGAGCGTCCGGCCGGGCGGGCGTCGTCGCGATCACGGCGTGGCGCGCGGTCGTCGCGGTTGTAGTTCGGGCGGTCGCCGCGCGGCTTGAACGCGCGCTTCTCGCCATCGCCATCCCGATCGAACCTCGGCCGGTCGCCGCGCGGTTTGAACGGGCGCTTCTCACCATCGCCACGCGGGCGATCGTCGCGGTTGAAGCGGGGCCGGTCGCCGAAGTCGCGGCGCGGCGCATCGCCGTCCTCGCGGCGGCGGTACGGACGCTTCTCGCCGTCGCCCTTGCTGGCAAAGTCCTTGCCGCCAAAGCCGCGCTTGGCAAACTTCTTGTCCGGTCCGCGGGCGGCGCCGGAGCGGCCCTTGCCACCGCCGGCCCGGCCTCCGCTGCCCCCGCCGGGCCGATCACGCCGGCCGCGGGAATCGTTGTTTTTGTCGCTGTCGCGGGGCATGAATGATCTCGCTGGACGTAGAATTGGAATGCAAGGGTCGCCGGGCCGTACGCGCCCTCGTGGCAGCGTTTGACGCAAAACCGGCATCCACTTTTGCTGAAGGCGACGCTACTAGCAGGTTTCTTTGGATGATACGAGGCATGTCAGCCCCTTCTTTCATGGATTTGGCGCTGAAAGTGGCCGAAAATGCCGGAAAATCGGGCGAAGTTCCGATTGGATGCGTGATTGTGCGGGGCTACGACGTGATTGCCACCGCGGGCAACCGCACCCTGACCGACCGCGACCCGACCGCCCATGCCGAGATCCTGGCGATCCGGCAGGCGGCAGAGGCGATCGGGACCGAACGGCTGGTCGATTGCGACCTCTATGTCACGCTCGAGCCCTGCACCATGTGCGCCGGCGCGATCTCCTTTGCCCGCATCCGCCGGCTGTATTACGGCGCCGCCGATCCCAAGGGCGGCGCGGTCGAGTCGGGCGTGCGGTTCTTCGCGCAACCGACCTGCCACCACGTGCCGGAGGTCTATGGCGCGGTCGGCGAGAGCGAGGCGGCCCGCCTGCTGCGCGAGTTCTTCCGGGAGCGGCGGTAGGAGGCATACCCGCGCCTGCCCGCCGCTGTCATCATCCGCGAAAGCGGATGATCCAGTATTCCAGAGACCGCGGTGATCAATCGAGAAGCCGCGGCGCACTGGATACCCGCATTCGCGGGTATGACAGATTAGCTTGTGGCTAACCCGCCAGGAAAAACTCCCGCAGCAGCTTCGCCGTTGCATCCGGCGCTTCCTCGGTCAGGAAGTGCCCTGAATCGACCGGCGCGCCGCTGACATTGGTGGCCCAGTTCTTCCAGGCGTCGAGCGGGGTCGTCGCCGCGCTCGCGACCCCGGCATCGCCCCACAGCGCCAGCATCGGGATCGTGATCTTGTTGCCGGCCTCGACATCGGCCTTGTCGATCTCGTAATCGGCATAGGCGCCGGCGCGATAGTCCTCGCACATCGCATGGATGCGGGCGGGATCGCGGAACGGCACGAGGTAATGTTTGAGCGCACGCGGATCGATCGCATCGAGCGTCTTGCTCTTGGTCTGGCTCGCCATCTTCTCCTTGAGGAAGAATTCGCCATTGTTGGAGATCAGCGTCTCCGGCAACGGATAGGGCTGCGCCAGGAACGCCCAGTGGTAGATCTTCAGCGCCGACAGCCGATTGAGCTTCTGCCAGTAATCATAGGTCGGCGCGATGTCGAGCACCGCGAGCCTCGACAGCCGGCCAGGATGATCGAGCGCGAGGCGGTATGACACCCGGCCGCCGCGATCGTGCCCGGCGAGCGCGAAATGGACGTGGCCGAGCTGCTCCATGACTTCGACCATGGTCTTCGCCCAGGCCCGCTTGGTGTAGGGCGTGTGATCCTTGTCGCTGTCGGGCATGTCGGACCAGCCATAGCCCGGCAGGTCGGGAATGATCAGCGTGAACTTGTCGTCGAGCTTTGGCGCGACCTGGTGCCACATCACATGGGTCGAGGAGAAGCCGTGCAGCAGCAGCAGCGGCGGGCCCTTGCCGCCGACGCGGGCGAAGATGCGGCCCTGCGAGGTGTTGATCCAGTTGGCCTCATAGCCGGGAAAAAGATCAGCGAGATCAGACATCGGCGGCTCCTGCCCTGGCGCGGCGCGCTGCTTCAAACTTTGTTTGGCGTTGCCGCTGGCTTGGGTGGGGTTTATGCCATCGGGAAGCCCAGCCAACAACAACGTGAAACGAGGAAGTGCCATGTCGATCGACTTCGAGATTCCCGCCGAAGCCAAGGCGATCCGCGAGAAGGTCCGCAAATTCGTGCATGACGAGTGCATTCCGGCGGAGAAGGAACTCGACACCAAGCCGCTTGCCGAGGTGCTGGGACCGCTGCGCAAGAAGGCCCGCGCGCAGGGCCTGTGGTGCCCGTTCGTGCCAAAGGAGTATGGCGGTATGGGCCTCGGCCCGCTGGCCAACGCGCTGGTGCAGATGGAGCTCGGTGAGAGCATGCTCGGCGCGCTCTCGATGAACACGCAGGGACCGGACGATGCCTCGATGATGACGATCCTGGCACACGGCACCGAGTACCAGAAGGAAAAATTCCTCAAGCCGCTGCTGAACGGCGAGAAGCGCATCTGCTTCTCGATGACGGAGAAAGCGGCGGGCGCCGACGCCACCGGCATGCAGACCACGGCAGTGAAGGACGGCAACGAGAACTACATCCTCAACGGCGAGAAATGGTTCTCGTCGTCGGCGAGCGTCGCCGATATGGCACTCGTGATGGCGAAGACCGATCCGAACGCGCCGCGCCACAAGCAATATTCGACCTTCATCGTCGAGCTGCCCAACCCCGGTTACCGCATCAAGCGCAACGTCGCCAACATGGCGATCGAAGGCCCGCATGACGACGTGATCCATGGCGGTCATTCCGAGATCGAGATCAAGGACCTGAAGGTGTCGGCCGACAATCTGCTCGGTGGCGAAGGCAACGGCTTCAACATGGGCCAGCACCGCCTCGCCTACGGCCGGCTGCGCCACGGCATGCACAACGTCGCCAAGGCGCAGCGCGCGCTCGACATGGCGGCAGCGCACGTCACCAAGCGCTCAACCTTCGGCCAGTTGCTGGCGGACCGCCAGGCGGTGCAGTTCATGCTCGCCGACTGCGCCAGCGAGCTCTATATCGGCCGGCTGATGCTGCTGCACATCGCCTACAAGGCCGAGAAAGGCCTCGACATCCGCCAGGAGAACTCGATCGCCAAGATCTTCCATGCCCACATGGTGCACAAGGTGATCGACACCGCGATCCAGCTCCACGGCGCGCTCGGCTTCAGCCAGGATACGCCGCTGGCGAAATGGTACACCCAGGTGCGCTCGCAGCGGCTGGTCGACGGACCGGATGAAGTGCACAAGTGGAAGATCGGCAAGAACGTCATCAAGGCGTTCCGCGAGCACGGCACCACGGCGTCAGCGGCGGGCGGGGACTTGCTCTAATCACCGCCATTGCGAGCGAAGCGAAGCAATCCACTTCTTCACACCGGGATAGATGGATTGCTTCCGCCTTCGCCAAGGCTTCGGCGGACAAGTCGTCGCGGAGCCTGTCATCGGGCGCGCGTTCGCGCGACCCGTTGGCTCCTCGCAATGACGACGCGGGTTAGGCCTTCGGCTTCTCCACCTCCACCGCCTGCCAGGCGATGTCGCGGCGGCAGAATCCGTCGGGCCATTTGATGCGATCGACGGCCTGATAGGCGCGGTCGCGCGCCTCGGTGACGGTCTTGGCCATCGCGCAGACGTTCAGCACGCGACCTCCGTTGGCAAGAACCGCACCGTCCTTGGCCACCGTGCCGGCGTGGAAGATCTCGACGCCCTCGACCTTGGCGGCATCATCGAGGCCGTCGATCCGGGTGCCCTTGGCGTAGTCGCCGGGATAACCCTTCGCGGCCATCACCACGGTCAGCGCCGGGTCCGGGTACCAGCGCAGATCGAAATTCTTCAACTGCCCGTCAATCGAGGCGAGCAGCGCCGGCACGATGTCGGACATCATCCGCAGCATCAGCACCTGGCACTCGGGATCGCCGAAGCGGACATTGTACTCGAACAGTTTCGGGCCCTGCGCGGTCAGCATCACGCCGGCATAGAGCACGCCCTTGAACGGGATGCCGCGACGCTTCATCCCGGCGACCGTCGGCAGGATGATGCGGGCCATGATCTGGTCGTGGATTTCAGGCGTCACGAACGGCGTCGGCGAATAGGCGCCCATGCCGCCGGTGTTCGGCCCCTTGTCGTGATCGAACACCCGCTTGTGGTCCTGCGCGGTGGCGAGCGGGATCGCGGTCTCGCCGTCGCACAGCGCGAAGAAGCTGATCTCGCGACCTGAGAGGAATTCCTCGATCACGACCTCGGCGCCGGCCGAGCCGAACGCGCCCTCGAACATCATCGCGACGGCGGCTTCAGCTTCAGGCAAGGTTTGCGCCACCACGACGCCCTTGCCGGCGGCGAGCCCGTCGGCCTTGACCACGATCGGCGCGCCCTGGGCGCGGACATAGGCCAGCGCATCGCTGGCGTTGTCGAAGCGGCGATAGGCGCCGGTCGGAATGTCGAACTCGTTGCAGAGATCCTTGGTGAACCCCTTGGAGCCTTCGAGCTGCGCGGCCTGCCTGCTCGGCCCGAACGCCTTGATGCCGACATCAGCGAGATTGTCGACGATGCCGGCGGCGAGCGGCGTCTCCGGACCGACCACCACCAGATCGACCGCGTTGCGGCGGCAGAATTCGATCACGGCAGGATGATCGGCGACGTCGAGCGCGACGCACTCGGCCTCGCGCGCGATCCCGGCATTGCCCGGCGCGCACCAGAGTTTCGTCACCAGCGGAGATGCGGCGATCTTCCACGCCAGCGCATGTTCGCGGCCGCCGGAACCAAGCAGGAGGATATTCATCGGATACAGGCTCAAAAGGGTGCAAGAGCTGTGTCGGTCGCACGAATCCCCGCCGGCCTGCAAGGGGCGACGGGGCCGATTCCCCCGTCATTCCGGCCTCACGGCTGCTTGCCGGCGATGATCTCTTGCAGGGTCGCGACATGGCGGGCAAAGGCGCCGCGGCCGGCCGCGGTCGCGGTCACCGTGGTCTGCGGCTTCTTGCCGACGAAGGCCTTGTCGACCGCGACATAACCGGCCCTGGCCAGGGTCTCGATATGGGCGCCGAGATTGCCGTCGGTGGCGCCGGTCAGCTTCTTCAGCCGGGCGAATTCGAGCCCGGTCGAAAGCGGCAGCGCGTTGAGCGCCGCCATGATCCGCAACCGCAGCGGCTGGTGAATGATCTCGTCGAGCTCGGCCATCGTTCAGATCCGGCGCATCCAGAGCCCGCCGAGGATCAGTGCGCCGCCATGCGCCACCGCCATCCACAACAGCAGCGCCGGACCGGCGTGGAAGTAGGCGGTCACGATCAAGGCGCTGCTGCACAGCGCGATGACGATGAAGGCGTAGCCGAACCACAGGCCGGCGAGCGCATAGAACAGCAGCGTGAAGAGCGGCCAGAACACCAGCATCTGGCGCGGCCCGAAATGGCCCAATACCGCCGAGCAGAAGATGCCGAACGCAATGAACAGCAGGAACGCGACCAGCAGCCGGAGCGCGAAGACGCCCGCCCCCGGACCGAAACCGCTGAACGCTGCGATTGCGATCGAGCCTGCGATTCCGATGAGATCGACCACGGCCCAGATCGTATAGCCCTGCGGCGGCCATGTATGGTTGGCGAGGTAGCCCACGAATACCAAGACGCCCCACATGATGATGATGAGACTGGCGTTGTGATAGATTCGCGACTGGCGGACGCGCTGCACGACGTCGTTGATGTCGTTCAGCGCCGCACTGGCCTGCTGGCTGTCGATCATGACGGGACTCCACTCTGCTGGGCGAGTTCAGCGGCAGGCGGGGGTGTTTCCGCCGGTGGCCGATGCCTTCCGATCAGGACAAAGGCGATTGCCATCGTCACGACCGACAGGGCGAACGAGGTCAGCCCGACCTGCCCGCGCGTCGTCAGCGGCAGCACCCGCACCGCGATTTCAGTGGCCGCAGCCGACATCAGCGACACGTAGGACCACGAGATGAAGTAGTAGTGCTGCAACCGCCAGTTCGCCGGCCGTGGGCTGCGCAGCAGCGGAACAACCGCCAGCACGATGCAGATGAAGTTCGCGATCGCGCCGACATGGAACAGGTTGAAGGCGCCGGTGAACCGATAGACCAGCATCGCGGTCCCGTCGGCGACCAGCATGGCATAGACGTAGAGATAGCCGCGCGCCCGGTGGCCCGCGCCGCGCTTTGGCCGCAGGAACTGGATCAGCCCCACAGCGATGCACAGCATCGCCAGGAAGGCATGGACCGCGCCGGCCGCGGAATGGACGAAACTCGCCAACGTCACCTGCGGGAGCATCGGTCAGCCCTCCAACCAGATTGCCATTTTCGCATCAATAGAGAACTCTGTATCACAGAGTATAGGAACAAGCAAGCCCGCGCATTGGCGATGACGGGCAAAAGTCCCTACGTTGCGCTGAAGCTCACAAACAGCCGAATCACCTGCAAATGACTGCTGCCGCGCCAAATCTCGTCAACGCGCCCGAATTCACCGTCTCGGAAATCTCCTCCGCGCTGAAGCGGACGGTGGAGGACCGGTTCGGCCATGTCCGCGTCCGCGGCGAGATTTCGGGATTTCGCGGCCCGCATTCCTCCGGCCACTGCTATTTCGCGCTGAAGGACGAGAGCGCCAAGATCGAGGCGGTGATCTGGAAGTTCGCCCATGCAAGGATGCGCTTCAAGCCGCAGGAGGGCCTCGAGGTCATCGCCACCGGCAAGCTGACCACCTATCCGAACTCCTCGAAGTACCAGATCGTCATCGACTCGCTGGAGCCGGCCGGCGTCGGCGCCCTGATGGCGCTGATGGAGGAGCGCAAGAAGAAGCTCGCGGCCGAGGGCCTGTTCGACGAGGCCCGCAAGCAGCTATTGCCCTGGCTGCCGGAGGTGATCGGCGTCGTCACCTCGCCGACCGGCGCCGTGATCCGCGACATCCTGCATCGCCTCGAGGATCGCTTTCCCCGCCGCGTGCTGGTCTGGCCGGTCAAGGTGCAGGGCGACGGTTCCGCCGAGCAGGTCGCGGCCGCGATCCGCGGCTTCAATGCGCTGCCGGAGGGCGGCCGGATTCCGCGGCCGGATCTGTTGATCGTGGCGCGCGGCGGCGGCTCGCTGGAGGACCTCTGGTCGTTCAACGAGGAGATCGTGGTCCGCGCCGCGGCCGACAGCCATATCCCGCTGATCTCGGCGGTCGGCCACGAGACCGACATCACGCTGATCGATTTCGTCGCCGACAAGCGCGCGCCGACGCCGACTGCGGCCGCCGAGATGGCGGTGCCGGTGCGCAGCGAATTGTTCGTCGAGGTCACGGGCCTCGCCCGCCGCGTCATGGTGTACTGGCAGCGCGCCCAGGAGGCGCGCCGTAACGAGCTGCGCGCCGCCGCGCGCGCGCTGCCGGCGGCAAACGAATTGCTGGCGATCCCGCGGCAGCGGCTCGACCATCTCGCAGCCGGGCTGCCGCGCGGGCTGAAGGCCAACACGCACGCGCATTTCCGCCGTTTCGCAGCGTCGAGTTCGCGGCTCACCATCGGCGTGCTGCGCGGCCAGGTCGCGCATGCGCGACAGCGGCTCACCGCGTCAGGTGAGCGCATCACGCTGTCGGCGCGCGCGCTGCTGCATCGCCGGCGGGAGCGCTTCAACGGGCTCGAGATCCGGCTCAAGGCCTCGAAGCTCGCCAATGCCAAGGCCCAGCGCACCGCGATCGCCCGCGATCTGGAACGCACCCACCGCCTCGCCGAGCGCGCCCGGCGCGCGCTGCTGACGACGATGCAGCGGCTGGAGGCGCGCGTCGCCCACCGTGGACAGCTGCTGTCGGCGCTGTCCTATCGCGGCGTGCTGGCGCGCGGCTTCGCGCTGGTGCGTGACGAGCACGGACACGCACTGCACTCCGCCGCGGCGGTCGGCCCCAGTGCCGGCCTCTCGATCGAGTTCGCCGATGGCCGCGTCGCTGCGACCGCGAGCGCCGATCAGCCCGTCGCGACGGTAACGCCCGAGACCCAGCCGAAGCCGCGTGAGGCGAAGCCGGCGGCGCCGAAGCGCGCCACCAAGCCGGTCGATCAGGGCAGTTTGTTCTGATGCGGGATGCGTTTTGATTGAATCGGCTTGGCACGGTCTCGGTTCACCTCTCCCCGCCGGGGAGAGGTCGGATTGCGAAGCAATCCGGGTGAGGGCTCTTGCTCCCTCGATAGACCGTACCCCCTCACCCGATTTGCTACGCAAATCGACCTCTCCCAAGGGAGAGGTGAGTTTTCGATGCCGATCCAGCGCAACCTAATCTGATCGTGCGCAATCTAGCGCGATAGCCACTCGGCGACCTGCTTCTGCGCGTCCTTGCGCGCATCCGCATCGGTGCCGACGTGACCGCGCTCGGTGATCTCGGCATCGGAGGCCGCGATCGCATGCAGCGGCAGATTGGCCCGGTCGAAGTCGTGATAGGCCTCGGGATAGACCACGATGCGCGCCAGCGCACTGCGGCCGCGCGCGCCATCGACCATCTGGTGGCAGGCCGATGATGACGTGACATCGTCGCGCGCGCCGATCAACACCAGCGTCGGCACCCGCGCGCTCCAGCCGAGACCGAACGAGGTGCGGCAATCCGGATAGAACGCGACCGCGGAGCGGAAGTCCGGCTCGACGTTGCGCGACCACATCTGCGGCCGCACCGCCCACAGCAAAGCGGCGGCGCCATTGCCCCAGCCGATCAGGCTGATGCGGCTCTTCGCCACCCATTTCTGCTGCACCAGCCACTGCCGCGCCGCGTTGATGTCGGCGACCCGCGCGCGGCGGGTCTGGACCTGATGCTCCCTGATGCGGCATTGCGGCCCGAGCTCGCGCGAGCCGTAGCTGTCCGGCAGCAGCACCGCATGGCCCGACGTGAGCAATTGCTCGGCCCAGTCGCGATAGCGCGGCAGCACCGGCTCGGAATGGCCGGCGAGGCCGCCGCAGCCATGCAGCGCGATGACCGTCGGGAACGGCCCATCGCCATCGGGCCGGTAGAGCTGCGCGCGCAGCGTGAGGTTGCCTTCGGGAATCTCGACCTGATGCGGGGCCGGCAGCGGCGACGCAGCGGCGGCCGGCGCGGCCAGCATGGCGAGGCACATGAGAACAGACTTGATGCGCATCCGATCCGGCCGGCTCGTTATGGCGCTGCAAACACAGCGGACCATGGCTGCAACGCTACCATGCGCCTCTGCCGCCAAATCATCACAAGTCGGTGGTTTACCGGGCGGACATGACACCCTATCTGTGATAGACGGCTTCATGAACATCCAGATAGCCTGGTGCGAGGCAAGGCGGAGAGCTCAAACGTGCTGAACAAGTTCGGTCCCTCGGGCCATGGCGAAGCGCAGGTGCAATATCTCGACGGCGATTTCCGCGTGATCTCGCCCGGCACCTTCGTGCGTTGTGCCATCACCGACGTCCGGATCCCGCTCGACGAATTGAAGTACTGGAGCGTCGACCTGCAGGAGGCCTACGCCACGCCGACCGCCGTGCTGCAACGCCATCATCCCGCCGTGCTCAAGTCGCAGGCCTGAACCCAACACGACGTTCATTTGCGCGACCTGCCGTCCCGCGCCTTGAACAGCCGATCGCTCACCAGGCGCCGCAGCGCGCCGGCATCCTCGAATTGCAGCGTCACCGCGAACGGGACGATCGGCTGCGCCCAGGCCGGCATCCCCTGCGGACCACGCAGCCGTGCCAGATCCTTTTCCGTCGTCACCAGCGTCAGTCCGTCGCGTCGCGCGTCGGCGACGAGCTGCTCGATCTCGCCCTTGGTGAAGGCGTGATGATCGGCGAAGGCCACATTGCGCACGACGTCGATGCCACTTGCGCGCAGCGTGTTGAAGAACCGCGCGGGATCGCCGATCCCGGCGAAGGCGAGCGCACGCATCCCGCTCAGCGCCGCCAGCGAGGCCTGGTCCGGCTTCAGATGCGCTGACAGCACCGGCTTGCCACGGGAGGCGAGATCGGCCGCGATGGTCCGCGCCGCATCGCCCCCACCGACCACGATCAGCGCGTCGGTCCGTTCCAGCTGCGGCGACAGCGGCGCGCGCAACGGGCCGGCCGGAATCACGCGGCCATTACCGATGCCGCGCGTGCCGTCGATCACGATCAGACAGCAATCCTTCGCCACCGACGGGTTCTGGAAGCCGTCATCCATCAGGATCACGCTGGCATTCTGAGCCCGCGCCAGCGCCAGCCCCGCGGCGCGGTCGCGCGACACCACGACCGGCAATGTCGCCGCCATCATCAGCGGCTCGTCGCCGATATCGGCCGCCGTGTGATTGTCGCGATCGACCTTCACCGGTCCACTGATGCTGCCGCCGTAGCCGCGGCTCAGCACCACCGGCCGTTCGTCGAGCTCGCGCAGCAGTTTGGCCAGCGCCAGCACCGTCGGCGTCTTGCCGGCACCGCCGACATGATAGTTGCCGACGCAAATCACGGGAATGCCGGCATCGACGCCGGGGCGCCGCATCCGCCGCGCGGCGACCGCGCCGTACAGCGCGGCAAGCGGTCTCAACAATTGCGATGTCCAAGACGACGGCCGGTGCCAGAAGGCCGGCTCACGCATTGGCGGCTCCCATCTCGAGCCGCAACTGCAACAGATAGGGCTCGAGAGCGGTCAGCGTATGTTCCAATGCGCCGCCGAGCTGTTCGACGACGCGCTCGGAGGCGGCCAGCGACGTGTCGCGCGATGCGGGATCGGCAAGGAACTGGCCGAGCTGCTTGACCAGCGCCTCCCGATCATCGGCGTGCCGTGCCCCGCCGGCGCGATCGAGCGCCGCATAGACATCGGTGAAATTGAACACGTGCGGGCCGTGCACGATCGCGGCGCCGAGCTTGATCGCCTCGATCGGATTCTGGCCGCCATGCGCGACCAGCGAGCCGCCCATGAACACGATCGGCGCGAGACGATAGAACAGGCCGAGCTCGCCCATCGTGTCGGCGACATAGATATCGGTGGTCGCAACCGGCAAATCCTCGCGCGAGCGCAGGCCGGGACGCAGGCCGGCCTCCGTCACCAGTTGCGCGACCGCCTCCCCCCGATTGGCATGCCGCGGCACGATCACCGTGAGCAGCCCGGGGAAGAATTTGACGAGCGACTTGTGCGCCTCGATCAGGATCTCTTCCTCACCGGGATGGGTGGAGGCCGCAACCACGATCGGTCGGCCGCGCGTCACCGACATCAGCCGCTCCAGCTTGGCTGGATCGGCCGGCGGCGCCGCGACGTCGAGCTTGAGGTTGCCGGTGACCACGACGTTGTGGCTGCCGAGCGCGGCAAACCGTTCGGCGTCGGTCTGCGACTGCGCCAGGCAGATGTCGAACCGACCGAGCAACGCCCCGATGGTGTTGGAGACCCGGCGCCAGCGCGGGAACGAGCGCTGCGACATCCGCCCGTTGATCAGCACCATCGGCAGCCGCCGCGCGGCGCTCGACAGGATCAGGTTCGGCCACAGGTCGGACTCGATGAACAGCGCCAGCGACGGACGCCAGTGATCGAGGAAGCGCGCGACATAGCGCGGCGAGTCGTACGGCACGTATTGATGGATCACGTCGGGCGGAAAGCGCTTGGCCACGATCGCGGCCGAGGTCACCGTGCCCGAGGTCAGCAGGATGCGCAGGTTGAGCGCACGCAGCCGCTCGATCAGCCCGGCCGCCGCCAGCACCTCGCCGACGCTTGCGCCGTGGATCCACACCAGCGGCCCCTGCGGCCTGGTATCGGCGCTGACGCCGCGCCGTTCGCCGACGCGTTCGGGATCTTCCTTGCCGAGCTTCAGCCGCCGCTTGATCAGGGCAGGCGCGAGCGGCACCATCGCGGACGACAGCTTGCGGTACACGCGCAACGTCATCGGGAGCGAGCTAGCCAAGCGCTGCCTCCGGCCGCCCGACCGCTGCATAGGCGCGTCGGGTCGCTTCGTTGAGAAGGTCCTCCACGTGCTGCCGAAGCTTTTCCATCGTCGCGGCATCGGCATCGGGCGGCACATAGACCGGCTCAATACCTACCACTGCGCCGCGCCCGAATGGCAAATTGATGGTGGTGGAATCCCAGTTTTTCAACCGGATGAAGCGGCTGGTGACCATCGCGAACGGGATGATCGGCCGGCCGCTCTCCCGCGCCAGCATGATGGCCCCGAGGCCGGCCACCCGCGCCCGCTTCGGCACGTCGGCCGTGGTCGCCATGTTGCAACCGTCTTCCAGCGCCCGGACCATCTCCAGGAAGGCGCCGACGCCGCCCTTGCGATGGAACGCGCCGGAATGATCGCCGGACCCCCTGATGGTTCCGATGCCGAGCCGCTCGACCGCAAGCGCATTGAACTCGCCGTCGCGATGGCGCGAAATCAGGACCTTGGCGCGGTAGCTCTCCTTGGTCTTGATGAACGGCGTCATGAAGTGCTGGCCGTGCCAGAACACGAAGATCGCCGGCATCAAGGGCTCGACGATCCCGTACACGTCAGACGGCTGGTAGCTGAAGCGGTTGGTGTGCCAGACCAGCCGCAGATACTCGGCCGCAAGCACACCCAGCGCGCGCTGCACGACGGCGCTGCGCAGCAGATCGCGAAGAAGTCGTTTCAATGGGAATGCTTTGTGTCCTGCTCGGGATCGAGCAACCGGTGGAGGTGAACGACGAAATAGCGCATCTGGGCGTTGTCCACCGTCTGCTGCGCCTTCGCCTTCCAGGCCGCATAGGCCGTTGCGTAGTTCGGATACACGCCGACGATCTCGACCTCATCGAGATTCTTGAAGGTGTTGTGCTCGAGATCGGTCAACTCGCCGCCGATGACGAGGTGGAGCAGTTGTGGCTGGGCATTGTCTGACATGATGGTGGTTTTCCTAACGAGATGCCCGGCAAGGAAGTGAAGTCTTGGTCGTCACAAGTCTGTCGTCACAAGTCTGTCGCAACAAGTCTGGTCGTCACAATCGGAAGCGCGGAACGGATCGGCGGGGCCTCACGGCAATGGACGGTTGCGAAAATGCTCGACAATGCGTGCATGACGTTCGCGTCCTGCTGCCACCAGCACCCCATGCGTCACTTCCCGGCGATTATACTCAATCGCATCCCCCGAGAGCGCGGTCATCCTACCACCCGCTTCCTGCACGATCAAATTCGCGGCGGCAAGATCCCAGTCGCGGCTTTGCCCGCCCGCAAAGGCGGCGTCAAGTCGACCTTGTGCCACGCGGCACAGCCGCAAGGCCAGCGATCCGATCCGCGGATACAGCGTGATCTCGTCTGATGTCGGGCTCAGCCGCTGCACCAGCGGCTTCGGTCCGGCCATGCGGGGGAAATCATAATCGTCGCCGGTGGTGGCATGCACGGCACTGTCGTTCAGGGTCGCGCCCTGGCCGCGGGCGGCGAAAAAGAATTCCCCGCTCACCGGCGCATACACCGCCGCGAGCACCGGCGCGTTGCCTTCAACCAGCGCCACACTGACGCACCAGTCGTCGCGACCGGCGAGATAGGCGCGGGTACCGTCGATCGGATCGACGATCCAGGTGAAGCGCTTGCCGAGCCGGCCCTCGTTGTCGGTACTTTCCTCCGAGAGCCAGCCATAGGCCGGCGTCGCCGAACGCAGCTGTTGCTCCAGCAGGTCGTTGACCGCGATGTCGGCCTCCGAGACCGGCGAGGACGCGCCCTTGATCCAGTTCTTCAACTCGGTGCGGAACAGCGACTGCGCCAGCCGTCCCGCCTCCTGCACCGACTTGGTCAGCAAGGCGGCATCGCGCGCCTTGGTCCAGTCGTCCGTATCAGCGTCCGCCAAGCGTCAGGCCCTCGATGCGCAGCGTCGGCGAATTGACGCCGTAGCGGAACTCAAGATCATTGGCGGCGACCAGCGACTTGAACATCGGCAGCAGATGGCCGGCGATGGTCACTTCGCTGACCGGATAGGTGATCTCGCCATTCTCGATCCAGAACCCCGACGCGCCGCGGCTGTAATCGCCGGTCACGCCGTTGACCCCTGAACCGATCAGGTCGGTGACGTAGAAGCCCTGCTTGATGTCGGAGATCAATTCCTTCGGCGTCACCGCGCCCGCCTCGAGATGCAGGTTGTACGTTCCCGGCGACGGCGACGACGACACGCCGCGATGCGCATGCCCGGTCGTGACCAGGCCGAGTTCGCGTGCGGTCGCCGAATCCAGCACCCAGGTGGTCAGCACGCCGGCGTCGATCAGCGCCGTCTTCTTCACCTTGACGCCTTCGGCGTCGAAGGTCTGCGAACGCAGGCCGCGCACGCGCAACGGATCGTCGATGATGCGGATCTCCTTGGAGAACAGCTGCTCGCCGAGCTTGTCCTTCAGGAAGCTGGTCTTGCGCGCGATCGAGGCGCCGTTGATGGCACCGACCAGATGGCCGACGATCGAGCCGGCAACGCGCGGATCGAACACCACCGGCACCTTGCAGGTCTCGACCTTGCGCGGATTGAACCGCGCCACTGCGCGCTCGCCGGCCTTGCGGCCAACGGTCGTGGGTGAATCGAGATCGGACGCATGCGGCGCGCTGGTGAAATCGTAGTCGCGCTCCATGCCGGTGCCTTCACCGGAAATCGCCGTCGTCGAGATGCCGTGGCTGGAGCGCAAATAAGAACCGTGGAAGCCGGTCGACGTCACCAGCACCATGCCGCCAATGCCGGTCGAGGCCGACGCACCGCCGGACTTGGTGACGCCCTTGACGGCGAGCGCCGCCGCCTCGGCTTCGATGGCGCGCTGCTCGAGTTCGGCCGTGGTCGGCACCGTGCGGTCGAGCAGATCGAGATCGGGGAAATCATGCGCATGCAGCGCGGGGTCGGCCAGCCCGACATATTTGTCGTCGGGCGCCACGCGGGCCATCGCCACTGCGCGCTCGGCGAGCTTGGCGATGCCGTCGCCGCTGACGTCATTGGTCGAGACCACCGCCTGGCGCTGGCCGACGAACACCCGCAGGCCCACGTCATCGCCTTCGGAGCGCTCGGTCTCCTCGACGCGGCCGTCGCGCACCTCGACGCCTTGCGAGACGCCGCGCACCGCGATGGCATCGGCGGCATCGGCGCCGGCGCGCTTGGCGGCATCGACCAGACGTTGCGCGAGGTCGCTGAGCGCGGATTGATCGAACAGATCGGAGGTATCGCCGTGTCGCGATGCGGATGGTGAAGAGTTCACGAACGAATTCCTGCGGATTGAGGGGGGCCCGGAGCGAAGTCGACAGACCTCACCAGATGTGCCGGATTCACAAGGATTTCAAGCACTTTGCGCCGGCGGGCAACAAAGATTTGAGTGATCGGCGCAAGGCTTCGTCAATCATGCGGGCCAACCTCTTGTCAATCATGGCGCCAGGTGAGGAGCAATTAACCAGGCTTTTTAAGCTGAAACGGCCGTCGCTCGGCTAGGCTCTCACACATCGACCGGGAACATAATCCCGGCGGGGAGAGTAGGCTTTGAGGCGTCAAACACCAACAAGCGGAATCAATTCCGCCGGGTCGAGCTGCGCATTGCGGCTCGACCCTCTTTCCCTTCCGCTGAGCTTCCATGCGCAGGATTCGCGCGCGGATGGCGGCATGCGGCAGGTCGAGCTTCATCGCGAACATGTCGTGCTGCGCCGTGCCGTCCTCGGCATGCGGATGGCGGTCAATGTTCGCGTCAGCGATTTCCTGGGCGTCGCCGTACGCGGCATCGACGATACGCAAATGCTGGTGCTGGTTCACCGCGATCCCGCGCTCTCGATTCCGCTCGGCTCCAGTTCGGACGCCGACGAGATCACGTCCGCCTGGCAGATGTGGAGCGACATCTTCCGTCTGCCGCAACTGACCGAGCCGGCGCCGCGAATGCCTTCCCCGCGCCGCCGCCGCCGCAACGCGATCCGCGCCCGCCGCCCGAAATTCCTGGTCCGCCGCCGCGCCGGATTCCGCCTCAACGAAGCCAGCGTGCATCGCGACGAGCGCGAGATCATCGCGCGGGATTAGTTGCATCGCTCGAGATGCGGTCCACTCACCACATGATCGGTGTCGTCCCGGCGAAGGCCGGGACCCATAACCACCGATGCTGCTTGTTGTGTGATGCTGGAACGACGAGTCCCGTCAACAACACATGCTGCGGCGTATGGGTCCCGGCCTTCGCCGGGACGACACCGAATGTGCTGCACGGCCAGTGAACAAAACTTCGGCGTTCTCGCTACGTGAATCGCCCGACCTTTTGCAACGATCGCCCGGAACGACGAGAGCTACGCCGCGCGCAGCACCGCGTCGACGACCAGGCTCGCGAACAACATGAAGCCGGCGTCGCGGTTGGACTTGAAGATGCGCAGGCAGAGCGCGGGATCGCTGGTGTCGAGCCGGCGCACCTGCCAGGCCAGATGCAGCGCAAATGCCGCGAGGCCGATCCAGGCCGGCCAGCGCGCGCCGGCCAGCGCG
Organism: Bradyrhizobium sp. SK17; assembly: GCF_002831585.1. Taxonomy (GTDB): domain Bacteria; phylum Pseudomonadota; class Alphaproteobacteria; order Rhizobiales; family Xanthobacteraceae; genus Bradyrhizobium. Next base: position 41,215 of record NZ_CP025113.1, read on the forward strand.
AATGCGGTGCCGATCAACAGCACGGCGAGGCCATAGAAGATCACCAGCGCCCGATGGGTGCGCGCGCCGAACAGGCGGGCGGTGGATTTGACGCCGATCAGCGCATCATCCTCGGCGTCCTGATGGGCGTAGATGGTGTCGTAGGCGATCACCCAGGCGATCGATCCGGCATAGAGCGCGATCGCCGTGACGTCGATACGTTCGAGCGTCACCGCAAATCCCATCAGCGCGCCGTAGGAGAAGGCGAGACCGAGCACGACCTGCGGCCACCAGGTGATCCGTTTCATGAACGGATAGATCGCGACGATCGCCAGCGAGGCGATGCCGGTCATGACCGCGAAACGGTTGAACTGCAACAGCACCGCAAGCCCGATCAACGCCTGCACGACCATGAAGACCACGGCCTGCGTCACCGTCACCTGCCCGGCCGGGATCGGACGCGACCGGGTGCGCTCGACCTTGGCGTCGAGATCGCGATCGGTGATGTCGTTCCAGGTGCAGCCCGCGCCGCGCATCACGAAGGCGCCGATGAAGAACAGCAGGACGACGAGCGGCAGCGAGCGCACGTCATGCGCGACGCCGGCAGCGAGCGCCGCCGACCACCAGCACGGCATCAACAACAGCCAGGAGCCGATCGGCCGGTCGTAGCGCGCGAGCCGCAGATAGGGCCGCGACCAGACCGGCGCATGGGTATCCACCCAGTTGCCCGTGGAGTCGGCAACGCGGGCGGAAACGTCGCTCATGGCTGACCCATCATCGGGTGAGAACGTTGCCGTTCAGCGTATCGAAGGTGCTGCCGCCCTTCTTGCTCGGGGTCGCTTCCGGCAGCGAGGCGGACGAACCCAGCACATCGCTCAGCGTCGGCCCGGCCGGCCCGCGCGGCTGCGCCGCAGCCTGCTCCGCGACGTTGCAGACCTTCTTCAGGAGAGCCTCGGTATTCTTGTGGCCGTTCTTGAGCTGGTCGGAGATCTGTGCCGGAATTCCGCACTTCGAGGCGTTGGCCTCGACATATCTGATCATCTTGATCTCGGCCTGGCTGTAATTGCCGATCAGCTTGCAGGCCTCCTGCGGGCTGGCGTGGCGATCGCTCGCGGTCTTGATCGCCTTGCCGCGCTTCTCCGCCTCTTCACGCAGCGGGACGAAATTCTTCATGCAGGCGTCGCTTGCTCCGCCTGCTCCGGCGCCCGGAGGCGGCGGCGGAGACGAGAGGCCGCCGCCCGCGATCGGCGCCGCACCATTGCTCGGGAACGGCGACGGCGCCCCACCGACCCGTGCCGCCGGCGCTCCGTTGACCGGCGGGAATGCGGAATCGGTGGCGGTCGCGGTATTCGTCCTGGCCGGGCGAGCGCCATTCACCGGCGGAAACGCAGGGTCGTTGACGGTGCCCGTCTGTCCGGGCAGCGGAGCCGGAAAAGCGCTCTGGGCCACGGCGTGGCCCATCGACAGGGCGGTCGCGGCAACGGTCAGCACGATCAGGCGGCGGATCATCGAGGGTGTTTCTCCGGCAAAAGGTCCAGGCAACCCCAGCGCAACAAAACGAAGCAACCAATTTGGGGGCGTTTTACGATTCCTGTGATGCCTTAACAACCCGTGGATTTTGGCGACAGCGCGGCGTAGGGCCACATCGGCCACATTAAATTGTTCCCCGATTTGAAGCCTTTAGGCTACGAACGGCGGGAAAATGGACGATTAGCCATGCCTGAACTCGATTTCCGCAGCCCGCGCCTGTTTGTCGATGCCCAGCTCGGCGCGGACACAATCGTTTCGCTCGACCGTGACCAGAGCAACTATCTCGGCAACGTGCTGCGGCTCGGCGCCGGGGACAGCGTGCTGGTGTTCAATGGCCGCGACGGCGAATGGCAGGCCGCGATTTCCGGCCGCAAGCGGGCGGACACGCTGACGGTCTTGGCGCAAACCCGCACCCAGGATCGTCTGCCCGACGTTGCTTACGTGTTCGCGCCGCTGAAGCATGCGCGGCTCGACTACATGGTGCAGAAGGCGGTCGAGATGGGCGCGGCCCGGCTGGTGCCGGTGATGACGCGCTTCACCCAGGTGTCGCGGGTCAACAGCGAGCGGATGCGCGCCAATGTGGTCGAGGCCGCCGAGCAATGCGGCATCATCTCGCTGGCCGAGGTCGCCGAGCCGGTGCCGCTGGAGCGCTTCCTCGCCGGGCGCGACCAGGCGCGGCTGCTGGTGTTCTGCGATGAGGCCGCCGAGGTCGCGAACCCGGTGCAGGTGCTGCAAGCCGCGAGGGTCGGCAATGCCGGGATCGACGTCCTGATCGGCCCCGAGGGCGGGTTCGCCGAGGAGGAACGCGCCCTGCTGCTGCGCCAGCCCTCGATCCTGCGCCTCGCGCTCGGCCCACGCATCCTGCGCGCCGACACCGCCGCCGTCGCTGCGCTGGCGCTGGTGCAGGCGGCGCTGGGGGATTGGGGGACCAGTGATGGACGTGCCGGCGGAAGGGTTCCCTCCCCCCTTGCGGGGAGGGTTAGGGAGAAGGGTGCCGCTTGCTCCGCTGCGTAGCAATCGGCGGAGAATTTACACGCGATTTGCCGCTGAATCTCGACGGCCGGAGCCCGGGGGCTTACCCCTCTCCCCAACCCTCTCCCGCAAGGGGGAGGGAGCCAGAGCAGAGTGCTCACCTCACTAGCTCCGCCTCTGGCCAAATTCCTGCCCTAGCCAAGCCGTCGCAAAATCGTTAACGAACCCAATCATTAAGCCACTTGGTCGATCTTTGGCCGATCCCTGTCGAAAGCCCGGGGCGGCCATGCTAAGGGCTGCGCCAACACCACTTGTGGAACCAGCCCTGGAACGCGATTTCGGGGCGAACTGGACGTCGAGATGACCGAAGCTGCCGCACCACGATCTGCCGCCGGATCCGCCGACTGGGCGGATGCGCTGCTGGCCTCGTTCGCGCAGGCCGGTTACGTCCGGTCCGAGCCTGCCATCCTACAGCCGGCCGAGCCGTTCCTCGACCTCTCCGGCGAGGACATCCGCAAGAGCCTCTATTTGACCACCGATCCGAGCGGCGAAGAGCTCTGCCTGCGCCCGGACCTCACGATCCCGGTGGCACGCGACTACCTCGCCTCGCCTCGCGCCGGCCAGCCGGCCGGCTTCAGCTATCTCGGGCCGGTGTTCCGCTATCGCGACGGCCAGCCGAGCCAGTTCCTGCAGGCCGGCATCGAATCGTTCGGCCGGCAGGACCGCGCCGCGGCCGATGCCGAGATGCTGGCGCTGGCGCTGGAGGCCACCACGGCGTTCGGGCTGAACGACGTCGAGATCCGCACCGGCGACGTCGCGCTGTTCAACGCGCTGATCGATGCGCTCGAGCTTTACCCGGTGTGGCGGCGACGGCTGATCAAGGATTTCAACCGCAAGGTTTCGCTGACCGACGACATCGAGCAACTGACACTGGCGACCGCGCCGGGCCGCAACGAGTATCAGGGCGTGCTGGCGGCGCTCGCCGGCTCCGATCGCAAGGCGGCACTGGCGCTGGTCACCGATTTGATGTCGATCGCCGGCACCACCAATGTCGGCGGCCGCACGGTCGCCGAGATCGCCGACCGCTTCCTCGAGCAATCGACCCTGAAGGGCGGCGCGCTACCGCGCGATGCCGTCACGACCATCAAGCGCTTCCTCGCCATATCCGGCGATCCCGACGATGCGGTCGCGCAACTGCGCGCCCTCGCCGGCGACGCCAGGCTCGACCTCACCGCCGCGATCGACCAGTTCGAGAGCCGGGTCGGTTTCATGGCCGCACGCGGCATCGACACCGGCAAGACCCGGTTCTCGACCGCGTTCGGCCGCGGCCTCGACTATTACACCGGCTTCGAATTCGAACTGCATGCCAGGGGCAACGGCGCCGAGCCGCTGGTCGCGGGCGGCCGCTATGACGGCCTGATGTCGCAGCTTGGATCAGCCAACCCGATCCCCGCGGTCGGCTTCTCGGTCTGGATCGAGCCGATGACCCGGCATGGCAAGGCCGCTGGCCGCGGAGTTGCACCATGAGCACGCCCTTCGTCGTCGCCGTTCCTTCCAAGGGTCGCCTGCAAGAGAACGCGGAAGGCTTCTTCGCCCGCGCCGGGCTGACGCTGTCGAAGGCCGGCGGCGCGCGCGACTATCGCGGCACCATCGCCGGCGTCGACAATGTCGAGATCGCCTATCTCTCGGCGAGCGAGATCGCGGCCAATCTGGCGCGCGGCACCGTGCATCTCGGGGTCACAGGCGAGGATCTGGTGCGCGAGAGCATCACCGATGCCGACAAGCGCGTACTGATGATCGAGGGCCTCGGCTTCGGCTATGCCAATGTCGTGGTGGCGGTGCCGCAGGCCTGGATCGATGTCCGCACCATGGCCGACCTCGACGACGTCGCATCGGGCTTCCGCGAGCAGCACAATCACCGCATGCGGGTCGCGACCAAATACATCAACCTGACCCGCGGCTTCTTCGCCAGGCACGGCGTCGGCGACTACCGGATCGTCGAGAGCGCCGGCGCCACCGAGGGCGCGCCCGCGGCCGGCACCGCCGAATTGATCGTCGACATCACGACCACAGGCGCAACGCTCGCCGCCAACGGGCTCAAGGTGCTCGATGACGGCGTGATGCTGCGCAGCCAGGCCAATCTGGTGGCATCAAAGGATGCCGACTGGTCGACCGGCGCCCGCGAAACCGCGCGCGTCATCCTCGACCACATCGCCGCCCGCGCCCGCGCCAGCAAGTATCGCGAGGTCCGCACCCGCTTTGCCGGCTGCAACGATGCGCTGCTGTCCGAGGCGCATAACCGTTTCGGCGTGGTCGCCCCGTTTGGCAGCCCGACCTCCTCGGGCATGCTCACGCTGCACTGCCCGCCCGGCAAGCTCTACGCGCTCGGCAGCTTCCTGCGCGAGCACGGCGCCGAGACCGTGTCGGTGGTGTCGCTGGACTACGTGTTCGACCGGGAGAACCCGTTGTTCGCCAGGCTCGAGGCGTTCCTGCGACAATGAGTCGGCCCCGCCGTTCATGTTGGCGACAGCCGGCCGTCGGTACCATATTGTGTCCAAGGGACATGTTGTTTGAGGTGTCGTCTGCACGCGAACCGGAACTCCACCCCGCATCAAGTGCGGGGCAGGCTTCGCTCGAGATCGCGCTCGTTTTCTGGAACCTGACCGATGATGCTGGGCTCTGACGTTTCCAGCCTGACTACCACCGCCAAGACCGCCGCCGCGCAGGGTCTGTCGATCGTCGTGCCCGTCTACAACGAGGCCGCCGGGCTCGCGGCGCTGCACCAGCGGCTGGTCGACCTCGCGAGGTCGCTCCGTGCCCGTTACGGTCTGCCCTGCGAAGTGGTCTATGTCGACGACGGCAGCGCGGACAACACGCTGGCGATCGCGCGCGGCCTGCCCGCCGACGGGCTCGACCTACAGGTGGTGTCGCTGTCGCGCAATTTCGGCAAGGAGGCGGCGCTGATGGCCGGCCTCGACCACGCCCGCCGCGGCGCGGTGCTGTTCATGGATGGCGACGGCCAGCATCCGCCGACGCTGGTGGAACAACTGGTCGCGCACTGGATCGATGACGGCTACGACGTGGTCTACACCGCGAAGGCGCATCGCGACAATGAATCGGCGTTGCGTCGGCTTTCGGTGCGCGGCTTCTACGCGCTGATCAATTGGGGCGCGCGGCAGAAGATCCCGGAGGATGCCGGCGACTTCCGCCTGCTGTCGCCGCGCGCGGCACTGGCGCTGCGGCAATTGCCGGAGCGCAACCGCTTCTTCAAGGGACTGGCGAGCTGGATCGGCTTCAGGCAGATCCGCGTCGACTACGAGCCGGCGCCGCGCGCGCATGGCGTCACCACCTTCAATGCCGGCCGGCTGATCGGCCTGTCGATCGAGGGGCTGACCTCGTTCTCGGTGGCGCCGCTGCGCTTCGCCAGCCTGCTCGGCGCGCTGCTGGCGGGCGCGGCCTTCCTGTTCGGGCTCTCGATCCTCTGGGAAGTCTGGACCACCGGCAAGCAGGTGCCCGGCTATCCGTCGCTGATGATCGGCGTGATGACGATCGGCGGCGTGCAGTTGATCATGATCGGCATCGTCGGCGAATATATCGGCAAGATCCTCTCCGAGCTGAAGGCACGGCCGATCTACTTCGTCGCCGAGCACACCGAGAAGCACGCCGACGGCGGCGCGGCGCAGAGCGCTACCGAGCGGACCGCCGCCGAATGAGCGATCCCGCAGCGCTGCGACGGATCTGGCTGTGTGCCGATGATTATGGCCTGAGCGACGGCGTCAACCGCGCGATCCGCGATCTGATCGAGCGCGGCCGGCTCAACGCGACCTCGGTGATGACCGTGACGCCGGCAATCGGCCGCGACCCCGCCGCCGCGCTCACGGCCTCGGTGGCGAAGAGCCCGCGTTGCGCGATCGGGTTGCATGTGACGCTGACCGCGCCGTTCCGGCCGCTGACGATGCATTTCCGTCCGCTCGACGGCGACATGTTCCTGCCGTTCCCGCGGCTGTTGCGCGCCGGGCTGATGCACCGGCTCGATGCCGAACTGGTCCATGCCGAGGTGCTGGCGCAGCTTGCCACGTTCCACGATCTGTTCGGCCGCGCACCGGATTTCGTCGACGGCCATCAGCACGCGCAATTGTTCCCGCAGGTCCGCGACGGCTTCCTGCGCGCCGTGAAGGAGCGCGCGCCGGACGCCTGGGTGCGGCAGTGCGGACGCGACGGTCCGCTGGCACGCATCACCGGCCCCAAGACGTTGGTGCTGAGCGTGCTGAGCACCCAGTTCCGGGCCAAGGCGAGCCGCGCCGGCCTGCGCTTCAACCCGGCCTTCGCCGGCGCCTATGATTTCACGCGCACCAGCGACTTCGCCGCACTGATGCAAGGCTTCGTGGAGGGCCTGCCCGAAGACGGCCTCGTGATGTGCCATCCGGGCTTCGTCGACGAGACGCTGAAAAGCCTCGATCCGCTGACCACGCAGCGCGAGATCGAGCATGCCTATCTGGCGAGCGATGATTTCGCTGCGCTGCTCGACCTGAATAAAGTTACATTGGCCTGATAAGGTTCACGGAAAATCGCCGGTCGGATTGTCGCATACATAAATTTAATTCAGCCCCCCACTCCTTGCGCCACAAAGCCCGTCCTACATCAGCCGCGCGCCGATTCGATCGACGCGATGGAGAACGCCATGACACCGCAAGAACGCCAACTGATCGACGATCTCTTCGACCGGCTCGCCAAGCTGGAGAATGCCCCGCGCGACAGCGAGGCCATGTCCGCGATCATGCAGGGCCTGCGCAACGCGCCGAATGCGGTCTACGCGCTGGTGCAGACCGCGCTGGTGCAGGACGAGGCGCTGAAGCGCGCCCATGACCGGATCCAGGAGCTGGAGGCCGCGGCCGGCCAGCCGCAGGGAGCGCAGCAGCAAGGCGGCGGTTTCCTCGATTCGATGCGCGACGCGATCTTCGGCCAGGGCCAGCCGCACGGCTCGGTGCCGCCGGTGCGCGCGCCTGATATTGGCGGTGGCCGCCCGGTGTGGAATTCGGGCCAGGCGATCCAGCAGGCCGGCGGCTACGGCACACCGCCGCAGCAATACGGCCAGCCCCAATATGGCCAACCCCAGTATGGTCAACCCCAATATGGTCAACCCAACGGCGGCCCGCAGCCTCCGGCGTTCGGCGGCGCTCCCGGCGGTGGCGGCGGCTCATTCCTCGGCACTGCGGCGGCGGCCGCGGCCGGCGTGGTCGGCGGCGGGCTGTTGCTCTCCAGCATCCGCGGGATGATGGGTGGCGGCGGCGGTCACCAGTCACTGGCTGATGCCAGCGGCCTCGGCGGCGGTTCGCGCCCGTGGGGCGGCGACCAATCGTCGAGCGATCTGGCCCGCGACGCCGGCGTCAACGACATCGGCTCGAACCGCGACAGCAGCTCGCGTGCCGGCCTGTTCGACCAGGCGTCGAACAACAACGACGACAATTACAACACCGATCACGATTCCGACGACTTCGACAATGATGACGACGGCTTCGACGGTGGCGGAAACGACGACAGCAACTACGCGTAACCGCGTTGCCTGACTTCCAAACACGAACGGCCGCTCTCACCGAGCGGCCGTTTCCATTTCATCCGTTGGGCGCGATCACATCACGACGACCTTGGCGCCGACATTGACGCGGCCGTAGAGGTCGATGACGTCCTCGTTGCGCATCCGGATGCAGCCGGACGAGACATTGGTGCCGATCGTCCACGGCTCGTTGGAGCCATGGATACGGTAGAGCGACGAGCCGAGATACATCGCGCGCGCGCCGAGCGGATTCTCCGGGCCACCTTCCATGTGCCGCGGCAGGTCGGGGCGGCGCGCCAGCATTTCCGCCGGCGGCGTCCAGTCCGGCCATTCGCGCTTGGCGGACACCGTCTTGATCCCCGACCAGGTGAAGCCCGGCTTGCCGACGCCGATGCCGTAGCGCAGCGCGCGGCCGTCGCCCTGCACCAGATACAGGAACTTGTTCGGCGTATCGACGACGATGGTGCCCGGGCGCTCCTTGCCGGAATAGTCGACGAGTTGCTTCTCGTATTTCGGATCGAATGGACGCTGCGTCGGATCGCCCGCCGCCTCTTCCTGCTGACGGATCATCTGCTGCTGCGGATCCATCGGCGGCAGCTGGCGATTGCCGTAGTAAGCGGGCTGCTGCTGATAGGTCGATTGCGGCGCATAGCCCTGTGACGACGGCGCGTCGCCGAACAGGAATTCGATGAAGCCGCCGCCCATGTTGCCGCGCTGCGGCTGTGCGTAGGCGGTGCGCATCGGCGGTTGCGGCGCGCCCTGGTTGGCGTAGATCACGGCGGGTTCGCCGGGCGATACCGCGTCGATCGCCAGGGCGTGATGGGGAACGGCAATAAGCGAAGACGCGCCGGCGAGCAGCGCAAGCGTGGTTTTCCTGAACATCGACGTACTCTGTACTGGTTTCGTCGTGACTGTTGCGTGGACGGAGCACGACATGGCCCCGTTGCACGTGGTCAATAAGCAATGAAAACCGCATCGGTTTGGTAAACGGATCGGCCGTTTCGATTCACCACGTCGGCAATGGCGCGCGGTTTTGCCGGACAGCGTTTATTTTGCGTGAACACCGCGGCACCATGGTTAATCTCGGGTAGCGCGGCGGTCGCGCGCCACAAGCGCAAATTGTTCCGCGTGAACCTGACGTTAAATCGCCGTTGGCTAGAACGGACCTCAGCGAAGGGGCGGGAATGAAATCATGTCAGTGAAGCGTAAGCGTTTTCGTGTCGAGCAGGCGATGGGCGAAGTGACGATGCCGGAGCCGGAGATCACCAGTGGCGTCGACATCGGTCCGATGCATCGCGAGATCATGTCCGAACTGCGCTCGATCCGCGCCCAGATGGCCGCAGCGCCGGCGCAGCGCACCGCCGACAATGTCGACGTCGTCGTCGCCCGCGAAATCGCCGAGGCGCACGCGCTGCTCGAGACCTACCGCGCCCAGGTCGAACAGTGCGAGAAACTCAAGGTCGAGCTCGACCTGATCCACGACGCGATCAGCCGCACCAAGCGCGAGATCGCCGTGCTGCACGGCAAGAGCTTCAACGGCGAGGAGATGGCCAAGGTCAATGGCGAGCTCGGCGCCGTGGTCGGCGGCACCGAACAGGCCACCCAGCAGATCCTCGAAGCGGTGGAAGCGATCGACCAGGCCGCGACCGCGCTGGCCAAGAACGTCACGCCGGATCAGCAGAAGCTGCTCAGCGAGGACATCCAGGAACGCGTGGTCGCGATCTTCGAGGCCTGCAACTTCCAGGACCTCACCGGCCAGCGCATCAGCAAGGTGATGCAGACGATGAAGTTCATCGAACAGCACATCAACGAGATGATGAACATCTGGGGCGGCGTCGACGCCATCAAGTCGCACGTCCCCGCGATCGTCGACACCCGCGAGGGCGACGCCCGCCTGCTCAACGGCCCGAAGCTCGACGGTGACGCCGGCCACGCCTCGCAGGACGACATCGACGCGATGTTCAATTGAGGTCTATCTGGACACAGACGAAACGCCGGTCCTGAGGGCCGGCGTTTTTGTTTCGGCAGTTCGCCGCTCCCCTTCCCTTCTCCCCTATCCGCGAACTCAAATGACAGATTTAGACTCGCGGAGAGATACCCCTCACCCGGATTGCATCTGGCGATGCAATCCGGCCTCTCCCACGAGGGGAGAGGCGAACCGACTATGCGGCTCCAGGTCGGTTGGAAGCTAAGCTCTCGCCTTTACGCCCGCGGCGCGCAGCGGACGTAGACCATGTTGCCGTAGCGGGTGGCGGCGTCCTTGTCGACGAAGCGGGTGATCATGACCCGGCCGTCGAACGAGATGATCTCGCGGTCCTGCTCGCCGGGGGTCGGGCCGGGCGGGCCGATATAGTTCTTGCCGCTCGGGGAACCCTTGAGGCGCAGTTCCTGCGGGGTGGCCTGGTCGGCCAGATGCATGATGACGCCGCCGCTCTGGCCGGCACCGATCACGTAGGGCTGCTTGCACTGGCCGCGGGCGGCGGCCTCGGTGCGGGCGCGGTCGGCGGGATTCTGGAACGAGGCGAGACCCCAACGGCCGACGATCTCGTCGGCGCGGATGCTCGCGGGCATCTCCGGGGCCACGCCAGGTTCGGTGGGAGCCGGCTCGGTGTTCGAGGACAATGACGGCAGACTCATGCTGCCGCACGCCCCCAAGAGTGTCGTCAGCGCCGAGACAGCCGCGAACCGTGCGACCAATCGCGCGTTGAGTGACCTTATCATATGCATCCCCCGACAATTTCCCGGCCGCACCCGTCCTGCAGCCAAGCGTAAAACTTAAGGCGGAGCAATGACGTCTGACAAAATTACGTCATCGCTACGATTTGGTTTCTGGTCCACCATCCTATATTGGCCTCACCAAGGCCTTAACCAGATTTGGGCCTTGACCTCGTTTGCTTGACAGGAAACCCGGCAGGCCATATTTCCCGGCGCACAATTAGCACTCTTGTATCACGATTGCTAAATGCGCCAGGCGTTCCGCCTGGCGCCGACCGGACCGGCATTCAACACCAGTCTCGATGAACCGGACCTGAAACCGAGCTTCCAAGAGGGAACGTCATGGCCAAATCCACCTTCCGCCCCCTGCATGACCGCGTCGTGGTCAAGCGTATCGATGCCGAGGAGAAGTCCAAGGGCGGCATCATCATTCCGGACTCGGCCAAGGAAAAGCCCTCCCAGGGCGAGATCGTCGCCGTCGGCCCGGGTGGCCGCGACGAAGCCGGCAAGCTGATCCCGATCGACCTCAAGGTCGGCGACCGCGTGCTGTTCGGCAAATGGTCGGGCACCGAGGTCAAGCTCGACAACCAGGAACTCCTGATCATGAAGGAGTCCGACATCATGGGCGTGCTGGCCTGATCACACCCTCTCCGTCACCCTGAGGAGGCAGCGAAGCTGCCGTCTCGAAGGGTGAGCCCCACAACCCATCCTTCGAGACGCGGGCCAGGGCCCGCTCCTCAGGATGACGCCTTTCCCAGGAGTTCAAAACAATGGCTGCCAAGGACGTAAAATTCGCCGGAGACGCCCGCGACCGCATGCTGCGCGGTGTCGACGTGCTCGCCAACGCCGTCAAGGTGACGCTCGGCCCCAAGGGCCGCAACGTCGTCATCGAGAAGAGCTTCGGCGCTCCCCGCATCACCAAGGACGGCGTCACCGTCGCCAAGGAGATCGAGCTCGACGACAAGTTCGAGAACATGGGCGCGCAGATGCTGCGCGAGGTCGCTTCCAAGACCAACGACACCGCCGGTGACGGCACCACCACCGCGACCGTGCTGGCCCAGGCCATCGTCCGCGAGGGTGCCAAGTCGGTCGCTGCCGGCATGAACCCGATGGACCTCAAGCGCGGCATCGACATCGCCGTCGCCGCCGTGATCAAGGACATCGAGAAGCGCGCCAAGCCGGTCGCCGCCTCCTCCGAAGTCGCCCAGGTCGGCACCATCTCGGCCAATGGCGACACGGCGATCGGCAAGATGATCGCGCAGGCCATGCAGAAGGTCGGCAACGAAGGCGTCATCACCGTCGAGGAGAACAAGTCGCTCGAGACCGAGGTCGACATCGTCGAGGGCATGAAGTTCGATCGCGGCTACCTCAGCCCCTACTTCATCACCAACGCCGAGAAGATGACCGCCGAGCTCGAGGATGCCTACATCCTGCTGCACGAGAAGAAGCTGTCCGGCCTCCAGGCGATGCTGCCGGTGCTGGAAGCCGTGGTGCAGTCCGGCCGTCCGCTCCTGATCCTCGCCGAGGACGTCGAGGGCGAGGCGCTGGCGACCCTGGTGGTCAACCGCCTGCGCGGCGGGCTAAAGGTCGCCGCCGTCAAGGCGCCGGGCTTCGGCGATCGCCGCAAGGCGATGCTGGAGGACATCGCGATCCTGACCGGCGGTCAGCTGATCTCCGACGACCTCGGCATGAAGCTCGAGAACGTCACGGTCAACATGCTCGGCCGCGCCGGCAAGATCGTGATCGACAAGGAGAACACCACGATCGTCAAGGGCGCCGGCAAGAAGAAGGACATCGACGCCCGCGTTGGCCAGATCAAGGCGCAGATCGAGGAAACCACCTCGGACTACGACCGCGAGAAGCTTCAGGAGCGCCTTGCCAAGCTCGCCGGCGGCGTTGCCGTCATCAAGGTCGGCGGTGCCACCGAGGTCGAGGTCAAGGAGAAGAAGGACCGTGTCGAGGACGCGCTGAACGCGACCCGCGCCGCGGTGCAGGAAGGCATCGTGCCGGGCGGCGGCGTCGCGCTGCTGCGCGCCAAGAAGGCGGTCGGCCGTCTCACCAACCCGAATGCCGACGTCCAGGCTGGCATCAACATCGTGCTCAAGGCGCTGGAAGCTCCGATCCGCCAGATCTCGGAGAACGCCGGCGTCGAGGGCTCGATCGTGGTCGGCAAGATCCTCGAGAACAAGTCGGAGACCTTCGGCTTCGACGCCCAGACCGAGGATTATGTCGACATGGTCGACAAGGGCATCATCGACCCCGCCAAGGTGGTGCGCACCGCCTTGCAGGACGCCTCCTCGGTCGCCGGCCTGCTGGTGACCACCGAGGCCATGGTCGCCGAAGTGCCGAAGGACGCGGCGCCGGCGATGCCGGGCGGCGGCGGCATGGGTGGAATGGGCGGCATGGGCGGCTTCTGAGCCTGCTCCGCACCTCCGCATCGAGATCGAAGGCCGCCTCCGGGCGGCCTTCTTTTTTGCGATTTGATGACGATCGAGAGGTAAGGACCGTCTGATGTCCCGCGACGCCAAGTCACTGACGACAACGCTGACGTTGTTCTACGCGATCGGCGCAGTGCTCGCGTTGGGCGCTTATGCCCAGGATAGCATCGATGATTTCGCGGTCGTCGTGACGTTCTGGTTCAAGCAGACGCTGACGTTCATCGTCCTCGCAGCAGCCTATGGCCTGTATTGCATCGTTGCCGGTGCGGCCGGCCATCGTCCGAAAGCGCCGCTGCGATTTCTCGACATAGCCTTTCTGGCTGCCACTGCCACGCTCGGCGTTAGCATGCTGGTTCAGAGTTGAGTTACGCGGCGCACATCGCAGATCGTAGGGCGGATTAGCGAAGCGTAATCCGCCGCATCTCTCCGCGAACGGCGGATTACGCCTTCGGCTAATCCGCCCTACCGGTTCAATTTCATGTCAATCCGATCTACGCCACGCACACGCCCGACACCGCGACCTTCTGGAACAGATGCGGCGATGCCACCGCCGAGGCCGGATAGGCCGAGAGCTTGGCCCTGAACTCGGGGTTCGCAAACGCCGCACGGAAGGCGGCGGTGGATTCCCAGACCGCGTAGTTCAGGTAGGCCGGGCTGTCGCCGATCGCGCGGTGCAGCTGGGTCGAGATGAAGCCGGGCTGCCGCTTCATGATGGCGGCGTCGTCCTGCCAGGCCTTCAGGAAGCTGTCCTCATCGGCCGCATCGAGCGTGAAGAGGTTGACGAGCACGACATTGCTGGCGTCGACCGCGAGCTGGCGGTCGATCGGGAATGCGGGGTCGAGGGGACGCATCTGCGGCATGGTTGGCTCCGTCGATATGGTGCTATGATGTCATTCCGTGATGATGGATACATGTAGATATTGACATTATGATGTCAATATACTTCCATGGTGACAAATGCCCCAGACCAAGCGAACCCCGGCCGGCGAAGTCCTGAGCAGCCTGATTCCCGACCTGTTCAGGCTCAACAGCCTGCTGTTCACCTCAGGTGACCGGCTGGTTGCCGGGCTCGGGCTGACCAGCGCGCGTTGGCAGATCCTCGGCGCCATCGTCGCCGCAAAGCGGGCGCAACCGGTCGCCTGGCTGGCGCGCGACCTCGGCGCCGCCCGACAGAACGTGCAGCGGATCGTCAACGACCTCGAACGGGACGGGCTGGTCGCATTCGAGACCAATCCGCATCACCGCCGCGCCCAGCTCGTGGTGCTGACCGGCAATGGACAGCAGGCTTTCGAAGCCGCGATGCGCCTGCAACTGCCCTGGGTGAACGGCCTCGCCGACGGGCTGTCGATCAAGGACATCGAAACCGTGAGCCGGATCGTGAGCACGCTGCGCGGCCGGCTGGAGAGGGGCGAGGAACCCGACGCCCGCGCGTGACGCGAAGTCGCCTCCGTTTGTCATGGAAGCGACATCGTCCGTCGGACGGCCACGCCCGGTCGCGACAGTGCCGATCGTCAGGTCGCTCGAAATTGATAGCCGCCGTTAGGCGGCCTTCTTTTTTGGCCAATGACACGGAGGTTTGCTAGTTACGACGGAACCGATTCTGCCCTTCGAGGACTTATCGTATGCGCGCGCTCCCGCTCCTGCTGCTCGGACTTGCCATCGCCTCGGCGCCTGCTGTTGCCCAGATCAAGCTGCAATCGAAGGCGGCGCCGGCCAATGGACCCGAGACGCGCTATTTCACCTCGATCGACGGCCTGATGGACGGCAACGCCGACGTCGTCCTGAAGGAAACCCGCCAAGGCAAGACCGTGACCGCGGCGGTGCTCGACCTGTGTTATCCCACCGACAGGAATTCCGGCCGCAAGGACCGCTTCGTCGCCAATCTCGCCGTCAATGGCCAGACCCTCTCGGGCACCGCGCAGAGCGTGGTCGACAAGCAGCCGATCACCGTCAAGCTGAATCGCAAGCAGAGCGGTGACGGCTTCGAGTTCCGCGGCCAGATCACGATCGGCCAGACCGTGACCGAGGTCGCCTCATCTGACAATTCCGACCTCAGCGAGAAGGAATTCCAGGACAACCAGGGCACCGACGACGGCATCACGCCGCAGCCGAAGGATTTCACCGACGTCTCGCCGGAATCGATCGGCGTGCGCGTGAAGCTGGATGCGGTGGCGGATTTCCTCAAGGGCCTGCGCGGCGAGGCCGTCGAGATCGGCACCTCAAGCCTGGCGGTGACCTGCGACGCGATGCGCGCCGGCGAGCAGACCATCAACCTCACGGTCGATCCCGAACACGCAAGCGCGCTGCTCGCCAAGGCGAAAGCAGCGCCCGGCGTAACCGCGGCCGGCTGGACCAGCGGCGTGGTCGAGATGGATCGCACCATCCGCTTTGCCGCCGCCGACTGGCGCGACGGCGACAAGATCAACAAGGACAAGCTCGCGTCGGCGATCGCGGGCGTGCTGGCGAAGACGCTCGCGGCAAAGCCTGCCTCGGCAACCTGGAACGCCAACACCGGCAAGCTCAAGCTGGTGCTGAAACGGCCGAGCCCGGTGTTTCCCGCGCTCAGCCTCACCCAGAATTATGAGGTCACCGCCCTCGTCTCACCGGACAAGCCCGGCAGCTCGGACCGGCTGATGCTGTGGGTCTCGAGCCCCACCGTCTCGACCTCGGACGACAGCGCCGGCGCCAAGCTCAATCTCTCCGACGATTCCAGCAGCGACGAGGAAGGCAGCGAGACCAAGGACGACAACGGCGCGATCGACGCGCTGCTCAGGGAGTTCAAGGGCCAGCGCTGGGACGCCGACAAGTCGGTGTGGCGCTAGAACGCTTTCCAACGAAGTGGACGCCGGTTCGCGTCAAGAAAACGCGTCAAAACAAGAATCTAGAGGCCCCGTTCCAATTCAATCGGAACGGAAAAGGCTCTAGGGACTGCGCTTCAGCACAATCCCGTCCGGAGGGGTCGGCATGCTGTTTGTGTTTGGCTATCTCGTCCCGGGGAACGACTGGCCGGTCACGCTGATACGCGTGACCGAGGCGGTCTTTGTCGCCGCAACCATCACCTGCTTTTTCTTCGCCGGCACCGTGCGACACGACAGGCCCGAATTCCGCAGGCTGCTGGTGACGATCGGGAGTATCAGCGCCGGCATCGGCGTGGTGATGCCGTTTGAGCTTGCGCCATTTTTCTTCGACGTCCGTGGCGAGGTCATGATGGCGTCAGTGATGCTGATCCTGCTCTATCCATTCACGATCCTCGGCTTCTGCCTCCTCTTCCTTCTGCTCACGCGCAGCTCCGTGTAGCTCACGGTCGGCCGAGTCAGGCCGCCCGGTTCGGCAGCGGGACGACATTCGCGTGTCTCTTGCTTGCTGTCTCCGCAGCAGGATCCGGGCCGGACTGAAGCATCCCGTCGTCCCTGACGAACAGTTCGAAATGTGGATCGATCGCAAGGCGCTCGAACAGCGCCTGCAATTCGGGCCTGAGCCCGTCGCCGCACGGCGCGGCAATCGAATGGAATTTGCGCATGATCGTCTCCTGTATTCATGCCAACACGATTTCGCGTTCGTGCTCTGCGAACCACCCGTTTCCCGATTGCGCCATGGCACCCGAAGACTTGCGCCAAGCGGCATATCGGCAAAGCGGAATTTCGATTCGGTCGTGATCGCACGCCCGATCTGGAATCGGGTGTCCGACGCAGCTCTGTGAATGTTGACTGCGCGCATCGACACCACGCCGGCCGCGATACCGGCAATGCGCAAAAGGAGACGAGCAGATGTCAGAGGACAACAAGAACGTGGTCGGCCGATGGTTCAAGGAATTTTGGGGCAATCCCTGGAATCCGCGCATCATCAACGAGCTCGCAACCGCCGACATCGTCGTGCACTACCCGATGCATGAACCGAAGCGCGGCCGCGCCGCCGTCACGAAGTTCATGACCGAGTTTCGCGAAGCGTTTCCCGATCTCAATTTCTGGGGCGTCGGCGATCTCGTCGCGGAAGGCGATCTCGTGGTCGGCCGCTGGGAAGGCGGCGGCACCCACACCGGACCTGCATTCAGCGACTTCCGCCTCGGCTCGCTTCCCGCGGCTTCGGGTCGCCAGATGAGGTTCACCGGCACCACCGTGCTGCGCGTGCGGGAGGGACGGATCGCCGAAGAGCTCGGACAGGAGGACGCCATCACCGCCATGCTGCAACTCGGCCTGATCCGCCTGCCCGAACACGCCGGCCCCGCGGCACGGCCGGGCGGCGAGTTGCCTGCCGGCTGGAACAACATGTCGGGATATCCGGAGGGGCCGCGCTGAGCACGGCCGGATCCCACGGCTTGATCGACGATCGCATCACAACTCCCGAACGCGCTTGTTGCGCGTTCGGGTAGCGCAATCGATCGGCCTGGCGAACTTGAAGGTCTCTAAGACGCGCCCTCGCTGGACGGATTCCAAATATCATTGCGCCTGCATCGCACCACGCGATGCAGGCGCAATTGCTCCGCAGCGGATCTGGCTCAAGCCTGGAAGATCAGGCACGTCGTGGTGCCGTGGGCGAGCAGCCGGCCCTTGTCGTCGGTGACCCTGCCCTCGGCGGTGCCGACACGGCGGCCGCAATTGAGCACATGGCCTTCGGCCCGGATCGGGCCGGTCTCCGGCGTGATCGGCCGCACCAGCGAGATCTTGAACTCGAGCGTGGTCTGGCTGGTGCCGGCGTCGAGCATCGACTGCACCGCAAGACCCATGCAGCTGTCGAGCAGCGTCGCGGTGAGACCGCCATGCACGGTGCCCGCCGGATTGAGATGCGCATCGGTCGGCAGCAGCGTGACGACGACGCGGCCGCGTTCGGCCTCGGCGACGTCGTAACCCAGGGTGCGCGCGATGGTGTTGAGCGGCAGCGCGCCGGAAGCCAATCCCTGCACGAACTCGAGGCCGCTCATTTGCTGTTTCTGTTCCGTACTGACAGTGCCGTAGCTCTTGGCCATAGCGGGTCTCCGTTGAGGTTCATTGCATCGTGGTGCCCGCCCTCCGACGTAGCGAGGCGGGCGAGCGGCCATCAAGTTTTGTGAAGGCGGCATTCATGCGCCTGGTGCTGGAGAAGCCGGCGCGTTGCGCCACCAGCGCGAGCGGAAGATCGCCGCCGTCGATCAGCCGCTTGGCGCGCTGCACGCGCAGCGAGAGCGCGACCTGGAGTGGCGAGACATCGAGATGCTCGGCGAACAATCGCGACAGATGCCGCGCGCCGACGCCGAGCCGATCGGCAAGCGCGGCGACGTTGCCGCGATCGAGCGCACCTTGTTCGATCAGCGCTAGCGCGCGCTCGACGGTCGTCCTGGTGCCCTTCCATGCCGGGCAGAACGGAGCCGCCTCCGGGCGGCAGCGCAAGCAAGGCCGGAAGCCGGCGCGCTCGGCCGACGCCGCGCTGCCATAGAACCGCACATTGCGCGCGAGCGGCGTGCGCGCCCGACACACTGGGCGGCAATACACGCCCGTGGTCTTGACCGCGACGAACACGACGCCGTCCCAGGCCGGATCGCGGCGCTGAAAGGCTGCATACTGTGCGGCGAAATCGAGCATGCAACCGCTATAGCCGCGCGCGATTGCGGCGGCGACCCGGTTTGCGGAGACGACGTCCGGAAACGACCGCTGCGCGCCGGGCTCAGAGACGCTTGGTCATGAACAGGCTGAGCGGATCGGGCGCGTAGCTGCCGAACGGCGGGCACTCCCGGTAACCCGAGGCGCGATAGAGCGCGATCGCCTCGGGCTGCCGGATGCCGGTCTCCAGGCTGATGCGCGTGATCTGCCGGCTGCGCGCCGCGTCTTCCAGCGCCTCAAGTAAACGACGGCCAAGCCCCGTCCGCGCGCGTCGGCGCGTACGAACATCCGCTTCATCTCCGCGTGATCAGGCGCGATCGGCCGCAACGCGATCGACCCAAGCGCCTCGCCGTCGACGCGCGCGACCAGAAACACCGCGCCGGGAGCCGCGAGCGCCACGACGCCGACGAGGTGGTTGCTGGCGGACGGATACAGCGCCACCAGATAGTCATCCGACAGCGCGATCAACTGCCGGACCTCCGGCTGCCTCGGGTCTTCGGGAGCGATGCTGATCGCGGGCTTGCGGATCTCGGACACGACCAGGCGCCGGCTAGAGGGATTGTCGCCGCAACCGTCGGCCGGCGCCGCTTCCCCGTCAATCTACGGGTACCTGCGACCAAAAGGCGTCGTGCTGCCGCAGTTCGGTCACCGAAAATTAAGGCTCGATTCAGTTTCGAGGATCATCATCGTCGCACCGAACACAGGTCACGCCATGCAAGACCGCGAGCCGATCAGTGCTGCGAGCATCTGGCCAACAGATGCGACGGAGGGTCATTCGCCGGTGCAGACGGCAGACCTCTGGGATGTTTCAGGCGAAAATCACGACGCCGCCCTGCTGCTGCGGGAGCCGTTCGCCGATCGGATCGGCACCGCGCTGCTGGCAGCCACCGCGCTCGCCGCGAGCTTCGTGCTCGGCTGGACCGGCGGCGCCAACTGGCACGACTTCGCTGGCCCCGCGCCGATCCCGGTGGCCCAGAAGGAAGCACCCGCCCGCGCGTCGCGGAGGCGCCGCCGAGCCGAAAGAGCGAAACCCCGCGCCGGACCGCCTCCGCCGAGCCGTCGGTCACTGGCAGCATTCCCAAGACCGTCGTCAATCCGCGCCCGCAAGTGCTCGGCGCCGCTCCGACCACGCTCGGCGCGCAAGCCGCCGCGCTCGGCTCGAAGCCGCAGCTTGCAGCGGGACCGGAGACGCGGCCGAGCACCATCCCCGGATGGTCGGTGGTCGAAGTCCGCGACGGCACCGCCGTGCTGGAGGGACCGGACGGCGTCAAGATGGCTGCGCGCGGCGACCTGGTGCCAGGATTGGGGCGGGTCGATTCCATCGTGCGCTGGGGCAACCGCTGGATCGTCGCCACCGCGAGCGGATTGATCGCGACGCCCTGAGCGGACGAACGGCTCTAGTTGCTGTTGATCACGAAGCGCAGCTGCTTGCTGCCGATGAACGTGACCTGATCACCCTGGCGCCGCCAGCTCGTCATGTCGCCAAGCGCCGCGAGCAGGTCCTTGTCGGCCTGCGCGCGGTCCGGCGTGCAACTGCGGTTCTCCATCGCGCCGGGAACGAACACGATGGTGTTGCCGGCAACCGAGAACTGGCCCTTGCCGCCGTCGCACCACAGTTCGAGGATCACCTCGCCATTGTCGCCGACCTCGATCGAGGGAATCCGTTTCGAGCCCGGCATGCGCGCGGCGTCGAGCGTCATCACGAAGCCGAACGGGAACTCCTCCTGAGCCTTGGCCGGAACCGCGGCAAGCGCCGCTGCGACCAGCGCCAGCGCCGCCATGCCGCCGTTCAAGATCCGCTTCATCGAACTCATGCCATTCATTCCCAGCAATTGCGACGCCGCCCTTGTATGGGACGAGGCCGCGATTGGCCAGCTTGGCGGCGCGGGAAAAGATGCGCGACAAACGAAATCCCCGCGGGCTCGCACCCGCGGGGATTGTCGTTTGGGCGACGCCGCGCCGGGTTATTTCAGCACCATCTCCGTGAACGGATAGACATAGGCCTGCAACGTCACGAACAGGCCGACCAGGCACGCCAGCACGATCGAGTGCAGGAATACGTAGCGCAGGATCGAGCCCTCGTGGCCGTACCAGTTGGTCGCGGTCGAGGCGACCACGATCGATTGCGCGTCGATCATCTTGCCCATCACGCCGCCGGACGAGTTCGCCGCCGCCATCAGGATCGGCGACAGGCCGAGCTGCTCGGAGGTGATCTTCTGCAAATTGCCGAACAGCACGTTGGAGGCCGTGTCCGATCCGGTCAGCGCCACGCCCAGCCAGCCGAGCAAGGTGCCGAAGAACGGATACAGCACGCCGGTCGCCGCGAAAGCGAGACCGAGCGTAGCGTCGACGCCGGACAGCCGGGTCAGCGTGCCGATCGCCAGCATCGCCGAGATCGTGATCAGCGAGATCGCGCAGAGGCGGATGGTGCGGCCATATTCGGCGATCAGCTTGAGCGGCGAGAAGCCCATCAGGAGACCCGAGATGATCGCCGCGATCAGCATGCCGGTGCCGGTGAACGACAGCCAGGTGAACGCGAACACCGCGCCCTCCGCCGTCGGCTTGGCGGCCACCGGCGGCACCTTGAAGATCAGCTTGTCGAGTTCGGGGACCGGATAGTTCCAGACGAAGTTGGCGTTGGCCCAGGTCTTGAAGGCGCCGTTGCCCCAGATCAGCATCAGGATGCAGACGATGATCCACGGCAGCAGCGCGCTCCACAATTCGCCCTGGGTCAGCGGCGTCTTGTCGAGCGGCGGTGCGGCCTGCATCGTCGCCGCCGATTCATCGCGGCCGCGCAGCTTCGGCGACAGCCAGAGCTGTTGCGGCTGCCAGACCTTCAGGAACAGGATCAGGGCGCCCATCGAGATCAGTGACGCCCCGATGTCGACGATCCACGGATTGATGTAGTTCGAGATCACATATTGCGGGATCGCAAACGACACGCCGGTGACCAGGATCGCCGGCCACACTTCCTTCATGCCGCGCCAGCCCGCGAACGCCCACACCACCCAGAACGGCACGATCAACGAGAACAGCGGCAATTGCCGGCCGACCATCGCGCCGAGGATGTAGGGATCGAGCCCGGTGACCGAGGCGAGGCCCTGGATCGGCGTGCCCAGCGCGCCGAACGCGACCGGCGCGGTGTTGGCGATCAGCGACAGGCCGGAGGCCGCGAGCGGCGAGAAGCCGAGCCCGATCAGCACCGCGCCGGTGATCGCGACCGGCGTGCCGAAGCCCGAGGCGCCCTCGAAGAAGGCGCCGAACGAGAACGCGATCAGCAGCAGCTGCAACCGGCGATCCTCGGTGACGCCGCCGACCGCGCGCTTCAAGAGCTCGAACTTCCCGCACCTCACCGTGACCTGGTAGAGGAAGATGACATTGAGCACGATCCAGCCGATCGGAAAGAACCCGGTCACGATGCCGAGGACCGATGCGCGGATCGACATGCTGGCCGGCATCGTGAAGATGAAGATCGTGATCAGGTTGGTGACGATCACGGCGATGATCGCCGCGATATGCGCCTTCACCCTGCCGCTGGCGATCAGGACCAGCAGCGTGACCACGGGAATGGCGGCAGCCAACGTCGACAGCCCCGCATTGCCCAATGGATTGTAGATTTGATTCCAGGTGTTCATCTCGGGTCCTCCCCATGCTTCTTATGCAGCGCGCCGGCCTCGGTGCAGGCAGGCGCGCTGGTGCGATCGCGGGAGTCCGTCGTGAGAAGTCTGTAGCCCCGGCTCGCGAATGAACGATCGGTAAGGATCGCTCACATCCTCGCGAAAAAACGAAGGTCCCCCGCCCCTCGCCGTTGTCGTCATGCTAGGGTTGACTCGATCGTCGGGACAAGCCAACGCTTGCATGCCAGTTCTACGACTTTAGTCGAGAACCACTTAGATTGTCTCGATTCTTAAGGCCTTTGCTGGCCATTCCCCGGAGACGATAATCTGTGAACAACATCCGCTCGACGCTCGCGACGGTGTGGCGCATCGCCTCGCCCTATTTCAACTCCGAGGACAAATGGGCAGGCCGTATCCTGCTTGCCACGCTGATTGCGATGGAGTTGGTATCCGTCGGACTCGACGTGCTGATCAATCAGTGGCGCAATCGCTTCTACACCGCGATGCAGGACAAGGATTGGAGCACGTTCAAGCGCGAATTGCTGGTGTTCACCCTGATCGCGACGGCGTCGGTGGTGCTTCAGATCTATCAGCTCTATCTGAACCAGTGGCTGCAAATCCGCTGGCGCAACTGGATGACCGGCAAATATCTCAGCGAATGGATGCGTGGCGGCAACCACTACCGCATGCAACTTGCCGGCGACGCCGCCGATAACCCCGACCAGCGCATCACCGACGACGTCAAGCTGTTCGTTGGCCAGACGCTGGGGATCAGCATCGGGCTGTTGAACGCGGTCGTCTCGCTCGCCTCCTTCGTGGTGATCCTGTGGGGATTGTCGGCGGTCCTGCCGCTGCTGCTGTTCGGCGTCGACGTTTCGATTCCGGGCTATCTGGTTTGGGCCGCAATCATCTATGCGGTGATCGGAACGGCGCTGACGCAGTGGATCGGCTCGCCGCTGGTCAATCTCAGCTTCGACCAGCAGCGACTGGAAGCCGACTTCCGCTTCAACCTGGTGCGGGTGCGCGAGAACTCCGAGCAGATTGCCCTACTCAAGGGCGAGCCGGCCGAACGCGAGCGGCTGTCGGCGCGTTTCGGTCGGGTGATCGGCAACTGGTACGACATCATGCGACGGACCAAGCGGCTGACCGCCTTCACGGGAAGCTATGCGCAGGCGTCGGTGGTGTTTCCGTTCGCGCTCGCAGGGCCGGCCTATTTCACCAGCAAGACGGTGCAGCTCGGCGCCCTGATCCAGATCGTCGAGGCATTCGGCAAGGTCCAGGACTCGCTCTCGTTCTTCGTCTCGGCCTACCGGACCCTGGCCGAATGGCGCGCCACGATTGCCCGTCTCGACGGCTTCGAGCACTCGATCGGGGCTGCCGAGAAGCTTGCGAACGATCCCGCTGCAATTCATGAAAAGCCCGCTTCCGGCAGCGAGATCACCCTGCCGCAGCTCCTGGTCAAGCTGCCGAACGGCACACCGCTGGTCGCGGCCGAGCATTTCTCCTTCCGTCCCGGCGAGCGGACGCTGGTGACCGGCCCCTCCGGCGCCGGCAAGTCGACGCTGTTCCGCGCCGTGGCCGGCATCTGGCCGTTCGGCAGCGGCGCGGTCGAGATCCCCGCCGATGCCAGGCTGATGATGCTGCCGCAACGTCCCTATCTGCCGATCGGGTCGCTGCATAGTGCCATCGTCTATCCGGGCGAGGCCGCGCAGTTCGACGCGGCACGGGTCCGCGATGTCCTCGTCGCCGTCGGCCTGCCGCAGCTCGCAGCGCGGCTCGAGGAAGAGGCGCACTGGAACCGGATGCTGTCGCTCGGCGAGCAACAGCGGCTCGGCATCGCCCGCGCGCTGCTGCATGCTCCGCAATTCCTGTTCCTCGACGAGGCGACCGCCTCGCTCGACGAACCCTCGGAAGCCGCGCTGTACAGACTGATCGCCGAGAAGCTGCCCGACACCACGGTGGTGTCGATCGGCCACCGCTCGACCCTCGAAGCCTTCCATCAGCGCAACGTCGCGCTGGTCCGCGACGGCGATCGCTTCACCGTGCGCGACGCGGTCAAGGTCGCCGCATCGTAGGCGAGCGGAGTGAGGGCCACAGGCACGGTTCACCTCTCCCTTGGGAGAGGTGAAATCGACGCCGCGGAACTGGCCGACGACAGCAAAGCCGCACAAAACAAAAAGGGCGGCAGATCGCTCTGCCGCCCCCCGATCCTCGGACGAGGAAGTTACTTCAGGTTGGACATCGCGGTCAGGTCGACCGAGAGCTTGGCGATGCCGGCCGCGCCGCACCAGTTGGAGCCAGTGCCGCCCGGATTGATCGGGGTGACGTTGGTGGTTCCGCCGGCAGTGAAGTCGCTGGTGAAGGCGCTGCAATTGCCCTTCGACAGGTCGGTGTCGGAATAGCGCAGGTCGAGCGTGAACACCTTGTAGGTGAAGCCGATGCCGATATTCCAGGTGTTGTAGTCGGCATACTTGATGCCGTTCGGGAACGCCGGGACGCCGTAGAAGCTGTCCGAGGTGCCGAGCCACTGCCGGCCGAACTCACCCGACACGTACATGCCGACGCCGCTGGTGCCGAACACGGTGCTGGGCGCGGTGTACTTGCCGATGATCGACGAGTAGTTGCCCCAGGCGCCGGTGTTGAGGAAGTTCGGCGAGTAGTACTCGTTGATGGTGAACGCCCAGCTGTCGTTGATGGTCCAGGTCGCCTTGCCGTAGACTTCGAAGAACGAGACGTCCTTCTTCATCACGTTGCCGTTCAGCAGGAAGTTGGCGGCGCAGTCGGCGCCGAGCGGCTTGCCCGCGGTGTCGGTCGCAGCGCCGTAGTAGCAGGTCCCGCCCGGATACAGGTAACCCCAGACACCGATGTCGAAGGCGAAGGCGCCGAAGGTCGGGCGGATACCGCCGTAGACGTCGACTTCAGCGGCGGCGCGGTTGGCGAAGGAGATGCTCTCGGTCGAGGTACCGATATAGAGCTGCAGGTCCTTGTTGACGTTGTAGCGCGGCTCGAAATAGGCGGTGACCGACGGATTATGGTTCGACTGGGTGACGCCGCGGAAGATGTAGTCGCTGACGATGCCGGCGCCGAAGGCGATATCCCAGGGATCGAACGGAGCCGGCGGCGGCGCCTTGACGGCCTTCACCGCCATGTCTGCTGCCATTGCCGAGCTCGAAATCATTGCTAGCGCCGTTGCTAACAAAGCCAGTTTCTTCATGACGGTCCCCATCTACTTTCCAGACAGCCCTGCTCCGGTGCCCCCCAGGGCGCGCGATAACGGACTGCAACTAAATCGCGTGTATCCAATCTGAAACGCACCCCCATTTTGGAGAAGGCGAAAAGACATGCATCTGCCGCCTTTTTGGGCGTTCTGGCAGTCTCGCCACACGTTGGTTGACGGGTGTTGCATTTGCACCACAAGTCTAACGGCTCCCGTCCCGGTTGAGCACGATGCGAACTGGAATCCGACAGGCCGCTGGCGATGCCCTCGCGAATCGCCTTCCCCGCAAAACCACGGACAGCCGTCGATACGGAAAAAGCCGCAGCGGCGACCGCTGCGGCTTTCGATCAGGTGAACCCTGGCCCAGGTTCGGCTAGTGGTGCTCGCCCTCGGAGGTGCCCCAGCTCGGCGCCGGTTCGTGGCTCGGCGTTGCCCAGCTCGCGGCCGGCTGCGGCGCGGGCTCGGGCGCCGCGGGTGCAGCGACCGGCGCGGCGGCCTTCTTCGGCGCACTCTTCCTGGCAGCTTTCTTCGCAGCCTTCTTGGGCGCGGCTTGCTTCGGGGCAGCCTTCTTCGCAGCCTTCTTGGCGGACTTCTTTGCAGCCTTCTTGGCTGTCTTCTTCGCCGCCTTCTTTGCCGATTTCTTCGCAGCCTTCTTGGCCGACTTCTTCGCGGACTTCTTGGCCGACTTCTTCTTGGCCGCTACCGCCTTCTTGGCCTTTTTGGCCTTCTTGCTTTTCTTCGCCTTCTTCGACTTCGCCATCGTGGTCCTCCTGTTGCCGCTGATACGAGTCCACCGGGCGTATTGAAGTGATCGCTTGCCGGACGTTGGCTGCGCCTCGGGGAGAGGCAGCTTCCACTTCGCTTGTCGGGCATGATGGCCGCGCGATCGCTTCGCGTCTGTGGCAGGGAAGCGCCAGACCTTCACATTGCTTCAGACCCATTGCGTCAGACAAGCTGCGTCAGACACGCTGCGTCAGGGCAAGGCTGAGGTCCGGATCATGCTCGAATGGCAGTCGATCAATTCAATCCTGGCCGGGGGCCTCCTGTCGCCCAATCGAGAAGCTCAATCGTGTGCACCACAGGAACTGACGTGCCGCCGGCAATCTGAACCATGCAGCCAATATTGCCCGCAGCGATCATGTCCGGTTTGACAAGCGCAATATTGGCGACCTTGCGATCGCGCAATCTGCTCGCAATGTCGGGCTGGAGAATGTTGTAGGTCCCCGCCGAACCGCAACACAAATGGCTCTCCGGCACATCTTTCACCACGAATCCATTCTTGGAAAGCAATTCTTTCGGAAGTTGAGTGATTTTCTGTCCATGCTGCAACGAACAAGCCGAGTGATAGGCGACGGTGACGTCGCCGTTCTGCGTTGATGGCGCGAGCTCGAGGGTGGAGAGATACTCGGTGATATCCTTTGCCAGCGCCGAGATTCGCTTGGCCGGCTCCGCGAATGCTTTGTCCTCGCGCAGCAGGTAGCCGTAGTCTTTGACAACTGTCCCACAGCCCGAGGTCGTCACCAGAATGGCGTCGAGGCCATTCTGCTCCGCTTCCCTTTGCCACACTCCGATGTTGGCCCGGGCACGCGCCAGTGCGTCGCCGTCCTGGCCCATATGATGGGTCAGCGCGCCGCAGCATTGCTCGTCCTTGACCAGCACAACCTCGACGCCGTGCCGGGTCAGCACGTTGATCGCAGCCTGATTGATCCGTGGCGCCAGCACCTGCTGGGCGCAGCCTTGCAGCAGCGCGACCCGGCCGCGCCGCCGGCCGATCGGCGCAAACACGGTTCCCGCGGCCGGTCCAGGCTGCGGCAGGGCGCGCGGCGCGAGCACCAGCATTGCCTTGATCCGCCGCAGCAGGCCCGGGCTCGACGCACCGACCGACGGCGTCGGCAGCAGGGCCGCGAACGGGCGGGCGAGCCCGGCCAGGATCATACTGATCCGGAACAGGCCCGGACGCGGCAATACATAGGACAGCACCGACCGCAGCAGCCGCTCGGTCAGCGGCCGCTGGTAGTCCCGCTCGATCCTGACCCGGGCCTGGTCGACGAGGTGCATGTAGTTCACGCCCGATGGACAGGTGGTCATGCAGGCAAGGCACGACAGGCAGCGGTCGATATGCTTGACCACGTCCGCGGTCGGCGGCTTGTCCTTCTCGAGCATTTCCTTGATCAGGTAGATGCGGCCGCGCGGACTATCGAGCTCGTCGCCGAGCAGCACATAGGTCGGGCAGGTCGCGGTGCAGAAGCCGCAATGCACGCAAGCGCGCAGGATCTTGTCGGCTTCCTTGATGTCGGGATCGGCGAGTTGCGCCAGGGAAAACTCGGTCTTCATTTAGCCCCGCCTCGCGTCATCCGGCCCCGGTTGAGGATCGACCTCGGATCGAAGCTCGCCCGCACCCGCTCGCCGAGCGCGGCAAGCCCTGCCGCCTGCGGCTGGAACACATCGACGCTGCGGCGCACATCCTCGCTGGCGCGGATCAAGGTGGCGTGGCCGCCTATCGCCGCGACCTGACTGCGCACCGCCACGGCCTGCGCGTCGGTACCAGGCGGCAGCGCGGCCCAGATCAACCCGCCGCCCCAGTCGTAGATCACCTCGGCGCCGGTCTCGCGCGTCAGCGCCGCGCCGAGCCCGCCTCCCGCCGCCGGCGGACAGACGATGCGCCACACCGGCCACGTCCCGCGTGCGCCCTTCGCGGCGAACGGCTCGACATCGCGCAGCGCGCGCCACAGCGCGGCCGACGCATCATCCTCCAGGCGATCGACGGTTCCAAAGCTCGACAGGGTCTGGCTCAGCGACGCGGCTCGGTGCGCCGCCGAGGCGGCGATGCCCTCGAGGCGAACCAGCGTCACGGGCTGGCCTGCAAACCCGGCGAATGCCTCCGCGCCGGCCTGTACCGCCTGCAAAGGCAGATGCGCCGCGCCAGAGACGTCGAAGGGCGAGCCCAGCGCCGCGGTCATCGCCTTGTTGGCGGTGACGTCATCAAGCCCGCGCAGCAGCAGCGTGCGCTCGGCCTCCGGCTTCGGCATGACCTTGAGCGTCACCTCGGTCATGACCGCGAGCGTGCCCCAGGAACCGGTGAGCAGCTTGCAGAGATCGTAGCCGGTGACGTTCTTCACCACCCGCCCGCCGGTCTTGAAGCTGTCGCCGAACCCGGATACCGCGTGCGCCCCGAGCAGGTGATCGCGGGCGCCGCCGGCCTTGATGCGGCGAGGACCGGCAAGGCCCACGCCGATCATGCCACCGATCGTGCCGGCCCCGGCGCCACCGAGCAGCACCGAGGTGTCCATCGG
The DNA here is from genome assembly GCF_002831585.1 of Bradyrhizobium sp. SK17. GTDB lineage: Bacteria > Pseudomonadota > Alphaproteobacteria > Rhizobiales > Xanthobacteraceae > Bradyrhizobium. The sequence goes on from NZ_CP025113.1 coordinate 70,103, forward strand.
CTCGAAGGCGAATTGCTGGTTCTTGGCGTCGATCATGGATTGCACGTCGGCGAGCGGTGCGCCGGCCTGTACGGAGATGATCAGCTCGTTCGGCTCATAGGACGTGACGGCATTCAGCACCGAGACGTCGAGCACTGCATTGGTCGCCATCGGATGGCCGATGGCGCGCTTCGATCCATGACCGATGATTTCAAGCGGCTGCTCGCTGGCGACCGCCGCGCGCACCACCTCTTCGACATCCTTGATGTCTCTGACTTTGAGCGTTTCCACCCGCAAGGCGGTATCGAAATTTGGCTCCGAAATCAAATGCGCGCGCCGAACAGATCTCTGAATGCGGCAAGTCCGGCCTCGGTGATCTCGACGGAGCGGCCTTGCGGCCGGCGCCGGATCCAGTCCCGCTGCAATGCGAGGTCGGCGATCGCGGCGCCTGCCCGCCCGGCCAGATGCGGACGCCGCTCGCTCCAGTCGAGGCAGGGCCGGCACAGGACCCGCCGGCTGCGCGCCGGCGCACGGAGGTCGATACCGAGATCACCGAGCAATGCGCGGCCCGAGGCGGTCAGTTCGCCGGCCTCCTGGTCCAGCTCGAGATGGCCATGTTCCCGCATCGCCTCGGTGACCGCGACGCCTAGCTCGCCGGCGAGATGGTCGTAGCAGGTCCGGGCCCGGCGCATCTCCGCATCGATCCGCGGCGGCGGGCGAGATGGATACGGATCGATCGCTGCAACCGTCATCATCCCCTCGAGCATTTGCGCAACCAGCGGGGTGGCGAGCCGGTAGAAGCGGCGCGGGCCCCGCCGCTCGACCTTGAGCAGCGCGCGCTCGACCAGCCGGGCAAGATGCCAGCTCGCGGTCTGTGGTGTCACGCCGGCGACCCGTGCCAGCTCGCTTGCGGTCTGCGCGCGCCCGTCCATCAGCCGCGACAGGATGCCGGCCCGTCCGGGATCGGCGATCAGGGCGGCCAGGTCGGCAAGCTCAGGTGCGATGGTCTGCATGGCCGGCTCCGTCCTCGGTCGAAATCATCCCCTTGTGGCACGCCGCGCGGCCGTGACGCTTCGATCATGATCGAAATGTTCACGACATCGACACTTCGATCGCCGCCTAACCGAGCGCGCCGGACGATCCACTATCTCTCGCCTCGCGGTTCGGCCGGCACGTCGCTCGGCAGCAATCATCTGGAGGCAATCATGAAACGTTCGGAAGTCACGACCACGACGATGATGCTCACCCGACGATCGGCCATCGGCTCGCTCGCGGCGATCATGACGATCGCCGGCGTCTCGCCCTGGGCCGGATCGCAAGCTCGATCGGAGCAAAGCAACGGAGGACGACACATGAAGCACTATGCGATGAGCACGAGAACCATCAGCGACGCGATCAACACGGCAGGCCTTCTGGTCGTGGCGCAATGGGAAGCCAAGGAAGGACAGGCCGACAAGGTCGCGCAGATCCTCGACGGCTTCCTGCCCGAGGCGCAGAAGGACCCCGGCACCAAGCTGTTCCTGATCGGCCGCGGCAAGGACAATCCGGCGCAATTCCTGTTCTACGAATTGTTCCAGGATGAAGCGGCGTTCAAGGCGCATGCGGAGAGCGCCTACTTCAAGACCTACATCGCGGAGCAGGCGCTGCCGCTGCTGGCCAAGCGCGAACGGACGCAGTACACGCTGCTCTGACCCATGGCGCGCGGGAGGATTGCCTTCCCGCGCGCTCGGTCAGATCGAAGCGCTGCTGTTACCGAGGTTAGCCCGCAGCTCACTGCGCTCGGGCGAACCTCGCCAGAAGCCCATGATCGAAAGCCGCGACAGCGCCGCAGCCTCGAGCGCCTCGACCCGGCCCCGAAGCCGCAACGCATGTTTCTCGACCAGATGCCAGGACGCCATCGCGACGCCAAAAGAGAGCGGCAGGCTGACCAGCAGGTTCAGATACCAGTGCTGCAACGGACCGAAGGCGGCTGCGCATTGCTGGATGACGAAGCCATAGAGATAGAGCCCGTAGGAGTAATCTCCCGACGACACGATCCAGCTCCGCCGCGGGTTCATCAGGCCGAAATAGCAGGCGACATAGGCGGCCGGCACCGGAGCCAGCGCATCGCCGCGTCCGGTGGCCATGCCGGCCGCGCACAGCACCAGCGCGAACAGGCAGACGGTCCGATTGTACGGCACCTTGTCGCGCCAGAGATAGAAGCCGACGCCGGCAAGGAATGCGAACACCAGCAGATGGGGGCGAAGCTGGATCGGCACCACGTCCCAGCAATAGATGTCGTAGCCGATCAGTCCGATCTGGGCGATCACCATGAACGCGAGATACGCCACCCTGTTGAAGGCAATCGCGGTCACCGCGAGCAGCGCCAGGATGACGTAGCACCACAGCTCATACGGCACGGTCCAGAGCTGGCAATTCACCAGATTCGGCAGCGGATTGTTGAGGAACACGCCGGGCAATTCGTACTGGATGTCGCCTATGATATTGAGGAAATAGGCGTGGAATTTCGGGTCGGCGAAATATTGCGCCAGCGGCAGTTCGGTGAACAGCGAACCGATGATGATCGCCGACAGCGTGGTCTCGACCGCGAGCGCCGGCCCGATCCGAAGCAGGCGCAGGCCGAGGAAGGAAATCAGGCTCTTGCACCGGAGCAGGCTCGCCGTCACCAGGAACCCGCTGAGGGCAAAGAACAGCGCGAGGATCATCGCGACGCCGATACGAAGCGTGCTCTGCACTTGCAGCGCCTGGCCGAGTCCGAGCGTCACGTTCAGGCTGTGCAGCCCGATGATCGTCGCCGCCAGCACGATCCGCATGTAATCGAAACCCGCCGGCCGATTGCGCGCAAGCGCCAGCTGATCGGCCAGGCTGGGCATTGATGTGTCGGTAAAGGCGTTCATCCCGGCAAAATACCGAGCAACAGTTGAAGGCGGTGTAAACGGTGCAAGCGACAATTGCAGTGACACACCGCGGCAGCCGGATCACCTGCCGTGGCAGGCATCAGTTAAGGTTATCGGATCGGAAGGATGATCCAGAAGACTTTACCGATCGACCTAAGCAGGTCGCGATTTCACCAAGAGCCAGTAAAGGAGGGCTGTCAGGACGGCGATCAACCATGCCGCAACTGGATGCCAAAGCGGCACAGCGACTGCCGAGAACCAATTAAATGCAATGACTGGGACCCTGGCGTGGCTCGAATAGGTTGACGGCGAAGCTCCAAATCCTTGTTCGCACGATCCCCGAGGCAGGATCTCGGAACCATCTGGATCGTAGGTGAACAACACCTTGCCCAGCGTGCAAATCAAGATGTTTCCCGATGGCGACACCGCAAAGCCGTCGGCCTTCTGGTGATACATAAAGCCTTTCTCGAAGCCATCGGGGCCATACCGCTGCACACGGGCGAGCGGCACACTCACGATAAAGACCCGGCCATCCGGCGCCGTGAGGCGGTCTCCGCCCGGTGCATTCGGGAATTCAATATGCTCAAGAAATTCGGATGGGAGGGCACCGATTGAGAACTGTGCCAGAAAGCAGAGCGCGCAGACTCCGCCAATACAGACCACAACTTTCCTTGGTAGATCGCCCTTCGAGGCACGCCATTCGTGGACGCACTTCACGCCGATGACGATCAGACCAACAACCGCAAGGAGAAAGACCATCGATCAGTCCACGGGATGCGCCGATCGGAAACTACCATGTCTGATTGCAACCCGAAGCACGCGGATAGAAAGCGAGACGCACACGCCCTAAAACCGCGGGATATCCGGAAACGCCAGCTTGCCGGCGTGGACGTGGACGCGGCCGAGTTCGGCGCAGCGGTGCAGGGTCGGAAACACCTTGCCGGGGTTGAGCAGGCCCTGGGCGTCGAAGGCGCATTTCAGGCGCTGTTGCTGGTTGAGATCGATCTCGCTGAACATCTCCGGCATCAGATCGCGCTTCTCGATGCCGACGCCATGTTCGCCGGTCAGCACGCCGCCGAGCTCGACGCAGCAGCGCAGGATATCGGCGCCGAACGCCTCGGCCTTCTCGATCTCGCCGGGCTTGTTGGCATCATAGAGGATCAGGGGGTGCAGATTGCCGTCGCCGGCGTGGAACACGTTGGCAACACCGAGGCCGTATTTCTCCGACAGCTCACGAATCCGCGCCAGCGCCTTCGGCAACGCGCCGCGCGGGATGGTGCCGTCCATGCAGAGATAGTCCGGCGAGATGCGCCCGACCGCGGGGAATGCGGCCTTGCGGCCGGCCCAGAACAGATTGCGCTCGGCCTCCGAGGTCGAGATCAGGCATGAAGTCGAGCCGCAACCCTGCGCGATCGCCTCGACCCGCTTGATCAATTCATCGACCTCGACCTGCGGACCGTCGAGCTCGATGATCAGCAGCGCCTCGACGTCGAGCGGATAGCCGGCATGGACGAAGGCCTCCGCGGCGTGGATCGCGGGCTTGTCCATCATCTCCATGCCGCCCGGGATGATGCCGGCACCGATGATCGCAGCCACGCATTCGCCGGCCGCCTCGACCTCGGCGAAGCCGACCATCAGCGCCCGCGCCGTCTCCGGCTTTTGCAGGATGCGCACCGTGATCTCGGTGATGACGCCGAGCAGGCCCTCGGAACCGGTGATGATGCCCATCAAATCGTAGCCGGCATTCTCGGCCGACTTGCCGCCGATCCGCAGGATCTCGCCCGACATCAGCACGATCTCGCAACCCAGCACGTTGTTGGTGGTCATGCCGTATTTCAGGCAGTGCACGCCGCCGGAGTTCTCCGCGACATTGCCGCCGATCGAACAGGCGATCTGCGACGACGGATCGGGGGCGTAATAGAAGCCGGCATGGGCGACCGCCTGGCTGATCGCCAGGTTGGTGACGCCGGGCTCGGTGACAACGACGCGGTTGTCGAAATCGATCTCGCGGATCCGCTTGAACTTGCCGAGGCCGAGCAGCACGCCATCGGCGAGCGGCAGCGCTCCGCCGGACAGCGAGGTGCCGGAGCCCCTCGGCACCACCTTGATGCCCTGCTGCTGGCAATATTTGAGGACCTTTGAGACCTGCTCGCTGGTGTCGGGCAGCACCACCACCATCGGCGGCTGCCGATAGGCGGTCAGGCCGTCGGATTCATAGGCCAGCATCTCGGCGGCGCTGTCGATCACGCCCTCGCCCGGAACGATGGCGCGCAGGGCGGCCACGATCTCGGCGCGGCGCGCAAGCACGGCCTGGTCGGCCGCCGGCATCATGATGGACATCGCTATTCCCTCGAAGGTCTCCGCCTTGGCCGATTTGTTACGCCAAATCAATCAGCTCTGCACCTGTTTCGGTGAGCCGGCCGAAGGTCGGATTGTCCCGCGCCGCAATGGCGAGTTCTCTCTGAGACAAGCAGGCGGCCGTGAAACCTGTCAAAGTTTCGTGGCTTGTCCTGTCCAAGCCGGACATGCCACAAAAGATCACTACCCCCGGGACGAAACGAAGAGAACCCCATGAACCTAAAGACCTTGAGCGCGCTGGCGGTCGTCACATCGCTGGCCACCGCATCCTCCGCGCTGGCGCAGGATGCCGCCGCCGGCAAGACCTCGTTCAACAAATGCCTCGCCTGCCACGCGATCGGCGAAGGCGCCAAGAACAAGGTCGGCCCCGAGCTCAACGGCCTCGACGGCCGCCACTCCGGTTCCGCGCCGGACTACAATTATTCCGATGCCAACAAGAATTCCGGCATCACCTGGAACAAGGACCAGTTCCTCGAATACATCAAGGATCCGAAGGCCAAGATCCCCGGCACCAAGATGGCGTTCGCCGGCATCAAGAACGAGACCGAGGCCAACAATCTGTGGACCTATGTGTCGTCGTTCGACAAGGACGGCAAGCAGAAGCAGTAACCGACCGGATCGGTCACGCATCCGCCCCGGCGCAGCTCCCGGGGCGGACGTCATTGCGCGATCAGCGCGGCAACAGATTGGTCTTGGCGAGATCGACCACCTCGTCGCCACGGCCGCTCATCACGGCGCGCAGCACCCACAGGCTGAAGCCCTTGACCTGCTCCAGCGTGATGGTCGGCGGCATCGACAGTTCCTGCGTCGCGGTGACGACGTCGAGCACCGCCGGGCCGTCATGCGCGAAGACGTCGCGGATCGCGCCCTCGAGTTCGCCGGGATCCTCGACCCTGACGCCGTGAATGCCCATGGCGCGGGCCATCGCCGCGAAATCCGGATTCTTCAGGTCGACCCCGGTCTCGATGAAGCCGGCCGCCTTCATCTCCAGCGCGACGAAGCCGAGCACGCTGTTGTTGAAGATCACGACCTTCACCGGCAGTTTCGCCTGGGTCAGCGTGATCAGATCGCCCATCAGCATGGCGAAGCCGCCGTCGCCGGACATCGACACCACCTGCCGTCCGGGTTGCGCCGCCTGGGCGCCAATCGCATGCGCCATCGCATTCGCCATCGAGCCGTGCACCCAGGAGCCGACCAGCCGGCGGCGGCCGTTCATCTTCAGGTAACGCGCGGCCCAGATCGTCGGCGTGCCGACATCGGCGGTGAACACCGCGTCCTCGCTGGCCTGCTCGCTGAGCAGACGCGCCAGATATTGCGGGTGGATCGGCTTTTGCCCCGGCTTGCCGCGGGCGAGATCATCGAGGCCGGCACGGGCGTCCTTGTAATGCGCGAGGCTGGCGTCGAGAAACTTGCGGTCGGTCTTCGGGTTCAGCTTCGGCAGCAGGGCCGCGATGGTCTCGCCGACGTCGCCGACGATGCCGAGATCGAGCTTGCAGCGGCGGCCAAGATTTTCCGGGCGGAGATCGACCTGCGCGATGCTGATGACGGTCGGGAAGAACTGCTTGTAGGGGAAGTCGGTGCCGAGCATCAGCAGCACGTCGCAGCCGTGCATCGCGGCGTAGCCGGAGGAAAACCCGATGAAGCCGGTCATGCCGACATCGTAGGGATTGTCGTATTCGACATATTCCTTGCCGCCGAGCGCGTGCACGATCGGGCTCTTCAGCGTCTCGGCGAGCTTGAGCAGGCCGTCATGCGCGCCGGCGCAGCCGCGGCCGCAGAACAGCGTGACACGCTTCGCGCCATTGAGCAGCGCGGCCAGCGCATTCAATTGGGCATCGGCCGGACGCACCACCGGGACCGGCGGCAGCAGACCGGCGTTGGGCGCGATGTCGCGCTTCGGCGCCGGCTTCATCGCGACATCGCCGGGCAGCACCAGCACCGCGACGCCGCGCTTGCCGACCGCGGCGCGGATCGCGTTCTCCAGCATGTAGGGCAGTTGCGCCGGATCGGACACCAGTTCGCAATAATGGCTGCATTCCCGGAACAGGTCCTGCGGATGGGTCTCCTGGAAATAGCCGCCGCCGATCTCGGCGGAGGGGATCTGCGCCGCCAGCGCCAGCACCGGCGTGCGGCTGCGGTGCGCGTCGAACAGGCCGTTGATGAGGTGGAGATTGCCCGGCCCACAGGAGCCCGCGCACACCGCGAGATCGCCGGTAATCTGGGATTCGGCGGCGGCGGCGAACGCCGCCACCTCCTCGTGGCGCACATGCAGCCAGTCGATGGTGCCGCGCTTGCGCAACGCCTCGGTCAGGCCGTTGAGGCTGTCGCCGACGACGCCATAGATGCGTTTCACGCCGGCCTGGGCAAGGGTTTCAGCGATGAGGTCGGCGATGTTGTCGATCCGCATGAGAGGCGTCCTTTGATGTCCGAGGCCACGCGGCCCGCATGATGTTCGCCGCCACGCGGCGGCGCAAGCCTGGCCGGATCACATTCGCGCGGCAGACGACCGGCAGCTATTGTGCCGTCTCAACGCGCCGCGTCATCTGGCCGGCCATCGCCTCGATCTCGGAGGCCACGCGATCGGGCGCGGCGTACTGCACCATGTGGCCGACGTCAGGCAGCACGACGAGCTTGGCGTCAGGTACCGTCGCGGCCAGCGGCCGCGAATGGATGCCGGTCGAGACCGTCTTGTCGACGTCGCCCGAGATGATGGTGATCGGGGCCTTGATCTCCGCGTAACGCGGAGCCTGCTCGATCACGGCGGCTTTCAGCGTGACGAGGTCACGCGCATTGGCAATGAATTCGCGCGGGCGCAGCAACAGCAATGTGGCGCTGTCGCGGATGAAATCGGCCGGCATCGGCTGCGGTGCGAACACGCCCTGCGCGCCCGAATTGGCGACGAGGAGACCCAGCGGCAGCGTGATCGTGTGCGCGAGCAACGGGCCGATCAGCGGCGTCGAGATCACATCATTGTAGCGGCCGGCACCACCGCGCCAGGAATAGGCGACCGGTGCGAGCAGCACGAGGCCGGCGACGCGATCCGGATAATCCAGCGCCATGCGCAGGCCGAGCGCGCCGGCCCAGGAATGCGCCACCACGATCGCGCGGTCGACCCCGATCTTGCCCAGCGCCTCCATGATCATCCGGCCCTGGATCACGGGCGTCGAATCCGCAGCGTGCTCCCGCGTGCTCCAGCCATGGCCGGGCCGGTCGATCAGGATCACCCGACGCGTCTTGGCAATGCGCTCGCCGAGCGGCTGCATCGCGCGCAGATTGGAGCTTGCGCCATGCAGCATCACGATCGGCGGCCCCGCGGCATCGCGCGGGCCGAGCTCGACGACATGCAGCCGCGCGCCCGACACATCCACCATGCGCCCCTGGGGCGGAAAGGCGCGCTGGATCAGCTGGACGCCGAACTGTGTCGCCAGCGCCAGCCCGGCCACCGCCAGCATGACGATCAAAGCGAGCATCAAGACGATCCGGATGATCCTGCGCACCGCAAAGCTACGGCGGAGGCAAGAGCCGGTTTCGATGCTATCCCGCTTTGGCTGCGCTCGTCCAATCGCTACGAGACCGGCTTCCCCCGGCGCCGGGGCGGACGTGGCGGCGGCGGCGGTGCCGCGGGTTGCAACGTCACGATCACCGGATTGGGCTTGTGATCGAGCGCCGCACCGGTTGCGGCATCGACGCCCATGCCGACCACGCCGCCAAGCAACAGATTTCCGGCAAAGCCCGCCCCGCCGGATCCGCTGATGTCCTTGGTCAGCGGAATGATCTGCGATTGATAGCCGTCCTTGCTGATCGTCACGACGATGTCGGCGTTGCGCTTGGCCTGGATTGCGCACGGCGTGACGCAGGCGGTCGGAATCTCCAATCCCGCGATATCGGCAGTTGCGCCCGACGGCGTCGATGCAATGGAAATGGTTTCAGTGGTGCCGCGCGTCACCGACGCGCAGCCGCCCAATGCGACGCAAAGCGCCGCAGCAACAATCGATTTCATTAAATTGTCTTCTCCCCAGCCAGTTGCCTTGTGTCGCAACCAGTGGGCGAGAGCAATCAACCTTTAGCCTAATGATAAGGTTCGGCCCGGGCTTGACGGTCCGGCTGGCGAGGCCAGGCCCGATTGGGCGGGTCGGCGCGCGCCCCCTGCGCCGAGTTGTCCACAATGCGCCCAGCCTGTGGATAGCGGGTTCATACCTGCGTCATTAGTAATTTCATAGATTGTCGGTGGCAATTTCGCCATCAGACGCGAGGCTTCATCGCGACCGGGACGCCACCACCGGGGTACTGCCGGGCTTGTGCGCAAGATTCACAGGAACCCGCGTCCGCACCACGAGTTCAACGGGAAGTAATCGGAGGAGTACCATGATTTCCGACCCAAGCGACGCGGCCATCGACCAGATCGTGGCAAGCTGCAATGGCGACCTGCGCGGCGCCCTGAAGGCGCTGTTGCTCGTCAACGAGCACCTGGAAGCGGAGCTTCAGCAATTCTATGCTGCCGTTGCCCAGGACAGCGCGGCCCGCGGCAAGTTCCTGCACTAGCCTCCTGCGCGGACCGTATCGCGGGCAGGCTTCGGCTCGCGAGCAACGTGCCCATTTCGCGGCCACCGACCGCGAGCGCAATCAATCGCACGAAATCATCAGATGTCGCGGCCTTCGACCTTTTCGGTCAGCTGCTTGACGATCTGCGGCACCTTTTCGAGGTAGGGGTCGACGGCCAGCGCCTTGCGGAAGGCCTCGAGCGCGCGTTTGTCGTCGCCCATGTCCTGCATGATCATGCCGACACCTGCCAGCGCGCCGAAATGGCGGGGTTCGCGGGCCAGCACCTGCTGCAAATCGCCCAGCGAACGGACATAGTCGTTCTTCAGATAATAGATCGTCGCACGCCGGTTCCAGGCCTCGACGTAGTCCGGCCGGAGCTTGATCACGGCGTCCAGCAGCTTCAGCGCGACATCAACGTTCTGGGCGTCGATCGCGGCCTTGGCACGCGCCATCAAGAGCGCCGCGGTATCGCTCGGGGTTTGCAGCCAAAGCGCCCAGATCCGCGCCTCGACATGGCGGGCACTGTCCTCGTCGGGCGCCGCCTTCAGCGCGCCGAACAGGAAATCCAGCCCGCGGGTGCGGTCGGCCGGAACGGTCGGCAGCTTGGTCGGGGCTTCAGGCAGTTTCTTCTGGGCCTTGGGGGGCGGGACCACCCGCGGATCGTCCTGCGCGGCGGCGGCGACCGACAAATTCAAAGCAGGTCCGGCCAGCAACGTGGCGATCAGGATCGCCAACAGGCGGTTGGAAGGCGCGAGGAAGTTCAATCCCATCGCGGGAGTGTAGACGCACAAAGCCGCACTGCAAAGCAGCGCGGCCTCAAAGACCTGTGAAGGATTGCAAGCAGCCGGTGATCCCAGCGGGATCAGCCTCTCCGATCAACCCTGGCGCGCCTTGAAGCGGCGCTGGACCTTGTTGATCACGTAGACGCGGCCCTTGCGACGGACCAGACGGTTGTTGCGATGGCGGCCGCGCAGCGACTTCAGCGAGTTACGGACCTTCATGGGACAATCCTGTTACTTCGAAAGGCCCGTGTTGGAGGCCGTACCTGATCAATGCCGAAAGGTGGCAAAATGGGATTTATCCCGACAAGCGGCCTGCCGCCCGGGACGGGCCGGTTTCTAAGCCATCAGACCGTTAAATGTCAACCGAGACGGGCTGCTTTTCGGCCATACCCTGTTCTGGAACCCGCGCAGGTCAGGCCACCACGCCGTTGAGATTGCTTCGGAAACGGCGGCTCCGCCGTAGCCCCTGCCAAGAGCCCATCTGAACCCTGCGCCCCGACGATCGCACCCTGGCCAGCGAATCGTGGCTGCCTGTCCGGCTTGAGCCCGTCACACCGGACGACCTCGCCAACGAACCCAGCGCGGACCGCATCGGCGTCGCTCCAGAGCGCTTGCGAAGATCGTTATATAGTATAATTATTTTCCATCACCAACAAACACGCCGCCGGGGAAGCCGAATGCCCAAGCTCAAACTGCCCGACATCGAGAAAGTCGTCGCGATCGACATCCACACCCATGCCGAGGAGCCCTGCGGCATGCATGGCGACGACGGCTATGACGACTTCCAGGCGCAGATGGCCGACTATTTCAAGTCGCCGCACAAGCATCCGCCGACGGTGCCGGAGACCGCGGCCTATTACCGCGCCAAGAACATCGCCGCGGTGATCTTCCCGGTCGATGCCGAACGCGAGACCGGCTTTCGCCGCTACAACAACATGGAGATGCTGGAGGTCGCCTCCGATCATCTCGACGTTTTGATCCCGTTCGTCTCGATCGACCCGCACAAGGGCAAGCTCGGCGTCCGCGAGGCGCGCAAGCTGATCGAGGACTACGGCGTCCGCGGCTTCAAATTCCATCCGACCATGCAGGGCTTCTACGCCAACGACCGCTTGGCCTATCCGCTCTATGAGGCGATCAATGATGGCGGCGCGATCGCGCTGTTCCACACCGGCCAGACCGGCGTCGGCTCCGGCATGCCCGGCGGCATGGGAATGCGGCTGAAATATTCCAACCCGATGTACATGGACGACGTCGCGGCGGACTTCCCCGACCTCAAGATCATCCTGGCGCACCCTTCCTTCCCCTGGCAGGAAGAGGCGCTGTCGGTCGCGACCCACAAGCCGAACGTCTATATCGACCTGTCCGGCTGGTCGCCGAAATACTTCCCGCCGATCCTGGTGCGCTACATCAACTCGATCCTGCAGGACAAGATGCTGTTCGGCTCCGACTGGCCGGTGATCACGCCGGACCGCTGGCTCGCCGATTTTGCAAAACTCGACATCCGCGAGGAGATCCGGCCGAAGGTCCTGAAGGCCAACGCGCGCAAGATTTTGGGTATATAAGGCGGTCCCTGCACCGCGCCCTCGGCGTCCCGATCGCGCGGCGGTCGGGACGAAGGGGTAAAGACAATGAGCATCAAGGCAATCGTCTTCGACGCCTATGGCACGCTCTACGACGTGCAGTCGGTCGCCGATGTCACCGAGGACGCGTTCCCCGGCTATGGCGACATCATCACGCAAATCTGGCGCCTCAAGCAGCTCGAATATTCCTGGCTGCGCTCGTTGATGCGGCGCTACCAGGATTTCGCGACCGTCACCCGCGACTCGCTCGCCTACACGCTGCGCAGCCTCGGCCTGCAATATGACGAGGCGACGTTCGCCCGCATTATCGACAAATATCGGCATCTCGCGCTGTACCCTGATGCGGTCGCCGCGCTCGAGGCGATGAAGGACAGGAAGCTCGCGATCCTCTCCAACGGCAGCCCCGACATGCTGAATGCGCTGGTGCGCAATTCGGGGCTCGACCGCCTGCTCGATGCGACCATCAGCGTCGATGCCCACAAGGTGTTCAAACCGGCGCCCGAAGCCTACACGCTGATCGAGGACGTGCTGAAGATCCCGCCGGCGGAGGTGCTGTTCATCTCCTCCAACCCATGGGACGCCTGCGGCGCCAAGGCGTTCGGCCTCACCGTCGCCTGGATCGAGCGGGTGACACCGGAGGCGATGGCGCTGGCCTGCGTCGACAGCGAGACGGTCGCCCCATTGACGATGTTCAAGGCGCTGCGTACCCAGATGGACGAGCTCGGCGTCGTACCCGATCACCGGATCCACGGTCTCGCCGAGCTTCCCGCCCTGGTGTCTGCCAAATCCTGACGAGCAAGGTCCTGAGCGTTATGAGTCTCGAGTCCGTCCGCGCCTTCTTCGCCGAGAAGGCGCCCGATATCTCCGTGATCGAATCCACCACGAGCTCAGCGACCGTCGTGCTGGCGGCGGAGGCCTATGGCGTCGAGCCGGCGCGGATCGCCAAGACGCTGAGCCTGCGGGTCGGCGACCGCGTGGTGCTGATCGTCGCCGCCGGCACGTCACGGATGGACAACAAGAAGGTCAAGGCGGTGTTCGGCGGCAAACCGAAGATGCTCGGCCTCGACGAGGTCGCAGACATCACCGGCCACGAAGTCGGCGGCGTCTGCCCATTCGGGCTGAAGACGCCGCTGCCGATCTATTGCGACGTGTCGCTGAAGGCATTCGACGTCGTGGTGCCGGCCGCGGGCTCGACCCACAGCGCGGTCCGTATCACGCCGGACAGGATGGCAGAACTGACCGCAGCCGAATGGGTCGATGTTTGCGAAGTCCGGCCGTAACGCGCTGCCTCCAACATTCGACCTGACTTCATCAGCTCCTGGATCAGTTATCGTCATCATCCAGCGACGGCCGCGGCGGCGCAAGCGGCGCCGGCTGCAACTGCTGCGGCGCCTGCGGCCGCTGCTGCATCTGGGGCCGCGGCGCGCGCCCTTGCGTCTGCGGCTCCTGCACGCTTGCGTTCGACTCGAACACGGCGCGGCAGCCATGGGAGAGTTGCGGCGTGTTCTGTCGCAGACAGGCCACGATGCGCTGCACGTCGGGCACCTGGTCGCTGCAAAGCCGCCACACATCCGGCGTGCACGCCATCTGCTGTGCCCAGGTTCCCCGATAGTCCTCGGCGAATGCGGCGTTGCTAGCGGCGGCTCCGCCGATCGCTATGGCAAGGCTCAGGACGATCCGCTGCGATCGCATGTCCGGCTCCTGTGATTTCCAGTTTGTGTCTTGGTGGCGCACACGCTTCGCGCGGCGGCGCGTTCCAAATCTGGCAAATGAATGGGGCCAAGGATCGTTCGTGCAGACAACTAAATGTGAAGACCGATCGCGCCGGAACCAAGTTCCCGGCACCCGATCCGAAAGTGCGATGGACGCGTAGGGTGGCACGCTTCGCTTTGCCCACCCTACGATTTACGACCCGCGCTTCTTCCCCTGGCAAATTGCCGGGCGAGAAATTCGGCCAGCACCTCGACGCGGGCGGGGCGCGGGCCGCCGGGCGGCGTGACGAGATGCACGGCGCCCTCGGGCTGCTTCCAACCTTTCAGGATGACCTCGACCTCGCCGCTTGCGATCGCGTCGCCGACGATGAAGTCGGGCAGATCGGCGATGCCGAGCCCGGCGATCAGCGCCGGCATCACCGCTTCGCCATTGTTGACCCGCAGCTGGCCGGCGGGGCGCACGCTGGCCTGCTCGCCCGACGCATTGGTGTAGTGCCAGACGCCCTGGGTCGAGAGATAGGCGTAGCCGAAGCATTTGTGCTCGGCGAGATGCATCGGGTGTGTCGGCCGGCCGTAACGCTTGAGGTAGGACGGCGCGGCCACGGTGTAGCGCGGCATGCCGCACAGCCGCCGCGCGATCAGCGAGGAGTCAGGCAGCCGCGCGATGCGCAGGCCGGCATCAAAGCCCTCGCCGATCAGGTCGACCGTGGCGTCGCTGAGATGCAGATCGATCGAGACCTCCGGATAGGCCTCCATGAATTCGGGCAGCAGCGGTGCCACCGTCTTGATGCCGAAGCTCATCGGCACCGCGAGCCGCACCAGGCCGCGCGGCGTGGTCGATTGCGCCAGCGCCTCGTTCTCCGCCGCCTCGCCGTCGGCCAATAGCCGCGCGGCGCGCTCCGACAATTTCTGGCCGGCATCGGTCAGCGCCAGCCGCCGCGAGGTGCGGTTGAACAGCCGCGCGCCAAGCCGCTCCTCAAGCCTGGAGACCGCCTTCGACACCGTCGCCTTGGACAGCGACAGCTCGGTCGCGGCCGCCGCAAACGAGCGTAATTCCACGACTTTCGCGAAAATCGCGAGGGCCTCGAAGTCCGGCAGTTTCGACATGGGGTGCTATCCTGACCACTCAATATGGAAACAATGAGTTTCAATAGTTTCTATTTCTATACCACAGCCGGAGGCATATCCAAGAGCCATCGAATTCAACCACTCAATCGATGGAGAAATCCAATGACCAACAAGCTCTCAGGCAAGGTTGCCCTCGTCACCGGTGGTTCGCGCGGCATTGGTGCCGCCAGCGCCCGCGCACTCGCCACCGAAGGCGCCAATGTCGCGATCAGTTATGTCGCCTCTCCGGAGAAGGCGGAAGCGGTCGTCGCCGAATTGAAGGCCAAGGGCGTCAACGCCCGCGCCTACAAGGCCGACCAGGCCTCGTCAGCCGATGTTGATCAGCTGGTGAAGTCGGTCGCCAAGGATTTTGGCCGGCTCGACATCCTGGTCAACAATGCCGGTGTCGCATCCGGCGGCGCAGTCGACGATCCCAAGGCCGATACGACGACGCTCGCCCGTCAGGAAGCGATCAACATCGACGGCGTGATCACCGCGATCCGTGCCGCCTCGAAGCTGATGGGTGAAGGTGGCCGCATCGTCACCGTGGGCTCCATGCTGGCCGATCGCGCCTCCTTCCCGGGCCTTGCCGACTACGTCGCCACCAAGGCGGCCGTCGTCGGTTACACCAAGGGCGCGGCGCGCGACCTCGGACCGCGCGGCATCACGGTGAATGTGGTGCAGCCCGGCTCGATCGACACCGACATGAACCCGAAGGACGGTGGCGAGTTCGCCGAGACGCAACGCTTGCAGCACGCGCTACAACGCTTCGGCCGGCCGGAGGAAGTCGCCGCCGGCGTCCTGTTCCTGGCCAGCCCGGAAGCCTCGTTCGTGACCGGCACGGTGCTCAACGTCGACGGCGGCTTCGGCGCCTGATCGCACAATTTTCCGGAGACGCCGGGCCTCAGCGCCCGGCCCCTCCCAAACATTCGACATCAAGGGGAATGACCATGATCGAACTGAAACCATTCGCAAAGCTCGGCGGTGCCGACCACGGTTGGCTGAAAGCCAAGCACCACTTCTCGTTCGCGAACTATTACGATCCCGACAATGTCAGCCACGGCGCGCTGCGGGTCTGGAACGATGATGAGATCGCGCCCAATTCCGGCTTCCCGGCGCATCCGCACGCCAACATGGAGATCATCACCTATGTTCGCGAAGGTGCGATCACACACCAGGACTCGCTCGGCAACAAGGGACGCACCGAAGCGGGCGACGTGCAGGTGATGAGCGCCGGCAGCGGCATCCGCCACTCCGAGTACAATCTGGAGCCGGCGAAAACCAAGATCTTCCAGATCTGGATCGAGCCGACCACGAAGGGCGGCCACCCGACCTGGGGTTCGAAGCCGTTCCCGAAGGCCGACCGCTCCGGCAAGCTCGTCACCATCGCCTCGGGTATCGAAGGCGACAGCGACGCGCTGCCGATCCGGGCCAATGCGCGGGTGCTCGCCACCACACTGAAGGCTGGCGAGAGCGCGGAATATGCCGCCGACAAGGCCCGTCACCTCTATCTGGTGCCGGCGGCCGGCAGCATCGAAGTCAACGGCGTGCGCGTCAATGCCCGCGACGGCGCCGCGATCCGCGACGAAGCCACGCTGAAGATCACCGCGCTCGAGGACGCCGAGCTCGTGCTGGTCGACGCCGCCTGATCACCTCTCACTTTGCATGCGCGGATCGACATCCGCGCATGCTTCCCCACGAAACATCTCCCTCAACCCATCAAAAAGGAGGCCATCATGGCCAAGGTTCTGGTTCTCTATTATTCCGCCTACGGTCACATCGAGGCGATGGCGAAGGCCGTCGCGGAAGGCGCGCGCGAAGCTGGCGCGACCGTCGACATCAAGCGCGTGCCCGAGCTGGTGCCGGCCGACGTCGCCAAGGCCTCGTACTACAAGCTCGACCAGGCGGCGCCGATCGCTGAGATCAACGACCTCGCCAATTACGATGCTGTTATCGTCGGCACCGGCACCCGGTTCGGCCGCATGGCCTCCCAGATGGCCAACTTCCTCGACCAGGCCGGCGGGCTGTGGGCCAAGGGTGCGCTGAACGGCAAGGTCGGCGGCGCCTTCACTTCGAGCGCGACCCAGCATGGCGGCCAGGAGACCACGCTGTTCTCGATCATCACCAACCTGCTGCATTTCGGCATGACGGTGGTCGGTCTGAATTACGGCTTTGCCGGCCAGATGAAACTCGACGAGGTCACCGGTGGCGCGCCCTATGGCGCCACCACGATCACCGGCGGCGACGGCAGCCGACAGCCCAGCGAGAACGAGCTGGCCGGCGCCCGCTACCAGGGCCGCATGATCGCGGAGACCGCCAGGAAACTTCATGGCTAAGCTGCACGGCTGAGCCGGGCAACCCGCCGCAGGGCTGAGCGACAAGGGCGGCATCTCGTTCGGGATGCCGCCCTTCATTCAGTCTTCCTCGCGCGACGGCGTGGCCTTGCCGAGCGCCTGCTTCAGCCGCGCGGTGAGTTTCGGATAGTGCCGCAGCGCCAGCACGGCCCGGTCGCGTAGCGCGGTAGGCTGTCCGCGCCAGCTCAAGGCGGCGCCGAGATCGACCAGCGGCGTGCGCTGCGGTCCGAACCGGCGCTTGTAGCTGTAATTGCCGATCGAGAAATCGAACTCCCGCACGCCATCCCTGTGCAGCGCCTCGATCGTGCGGTCGATGATCAGCCGGCCCGGCGAGCACATCGACCATTTTTCGCCGGCATTGCTGATGCGGATCATGACGTAGCGCGAACCGGTGCGGATCCCGAGCAGGGTCGCCACCACCTCGTCGCGTGTCGTCAGCGCTGTCATCACCGCATAGCCGCTGCTGGTGCCTCGCTGCACGAGGTCGCGATAGAACGCGGTGCAATCCTGCTTGTCGAGCACGTAATTGAGCCCGAGACCGAGCAGCCGGTCGCCCTGCTGCACCTCGGTGACCGAGAGCACGTTCATCGCTTCATCGGTGCTCGCGGCGATTGCGAAGGCCGCGGACGAATCCCGCGTGAACACGCGCCAGCTTCGTCCGAGCTCCTTGCGAACCTTCCTGTCCAGCTCACTGCGCCAGGCATCGTAGTCGTCACCGATCGCGAGCAGATTGCCGTTGACCACCGACGGCCCGATCCCGTCCAGCTGCGCCAGCGGGTTGGCCCGCGCCGCCAACTTGAGCGGCATCTTGCGCAGGCGGATCAGATCGGCACCGCCATCCATCCCACGCAGCGCCGCCTGCAAATCCTGCCAGAACAGCCATGCTGCCGTTTCGTCGCGTGGCGCGGCGGGGCCGAGCACCGGCGCATTGAAATCGGTGAGGTTGAGATCGGCGAACTCGATGACGCGGAGGCCGGCCTCCCGCCGGCGGATCAGCGGCAGCAGCGCAGCGCGTTCGCCGGTCGACGAATCGCACACGAGGGCGATCAGCGGCTCGATGCCATCGGTCGCCGCAAAGGCTCGATACCATGAAGCGTACCACTGCGGATGCTGGAATACGGTCGGCGGATCGAACGCGCCCCAGCGGGCCATCGCCTGCCCCCAATCCGACATCAATTCGACGTCGAAGCCAACCGCATAAGAGGACGCCCGCGCCCCGAATTTTCCAACTGCTGTCGTCAAGACTGTCATGTCAGCACCTGCTACCGGCAAGCCCGCTTACGCCGCCTCCAGCGCCGCCTTGGGCAGATCGACGATCTTGCCGAGATCGCTCTCGTCGAGACGGAAGTCGATCGGACGCCGCACGGCACGTTCGCGCTTCACCCACTGTCCGTCACGCAGCAGCTTCTGCATCACCTGCTTGGCGAAGAATACCGGGCCGCGAATGCGGCGGCTGCGCGGCGTGTAGCCGAAGCGGTGGCGCAGCATGCCGTTGGCAAGATGCAGGATCTGCGCGCGGCGGATGTCGTCGTTGACATAGGAGATCGTCATCGAGATGTTGACGGTGTCGAGGTTCTCGACCCGATGCGGCGCATTCAGCGGCCAGTTCAGCATCTGGCCGGGTTCGAGATCGATCACCCGCGCATGCCAGTCGTACCAGGGCTCGTAGGGGATATCGACCTCGACGTCGAACAGCGCGATGTTCTCGAGATGCTCGGGCCGGATGAACGGCTGCGTGTTGGGATAGATGTAGACCCGCTTGCGGCCCGAGATCTGCACCAGGCCCTGCCCCGGCAGATCGGCGTGGTAATAGATCTGCGCGTCCGGCGACGAAATCAGAATGCCGGCCTGATGGGTCGGCGCGTCGAAGCCCGGAACCTTGGCGGCGATCTCGCCGAACATCTGCTCGATCATGTCGCGGTAGCGGCGATCGATCGCGGTGACGTTGCGCAGGTTCAGCCACAGGCCACCGCGCGAGATCGCCTCGATCACCTGATGCCCGCGCAGCCTGCCGATCTCGCCCTCGCGCCAGACCCGGCTCGAACCCTTGGCGCCGGTCTTGACCAGGCTGTAATGCTCGCGCGGATAATGCTCGATCAGCCTGGCGAGATCGTCCATCGAGAACGCCGGCTGCTTGTGCATGGTATGCTCGAGCCGGATCGGCTGATGGCTCCAGAGCCTGGAATGGTTGTCATCCCAGTTCGCGAAGATCTTGCCCGTCGTCATGGTCGCGCTCCTGCTGCACCGTTTTGTTTCATTTGATGTCCCGTTCCGGGACGAAGGCGCAGCGCTCGAGCAGGGATTGGCAAGAACGGTGCCGTCGCGTATGCGCGCGGAGTTACCCAAAGCTAATGTCTCGCCGATATGGCTAACCGCGACATTGCCGGAACGGGCGCCAGGACAATCGCCGGGATCAACAAGGCAAGATGAGTGAAAACCCCCGATATCGTGCGCTGTTTCTTGGCGCCGGGTCGCAGATGCATTGCGGCGTCGGGCAGTTCACGCGCCTGCTGCAGGAAACCATCGAGAAGATCGAGCCCGGCGCGACCACGGCGTTAACCCTGACGCAGACCGACGGCACGATCGGCGAGATCTGGCGCGCGGTCGGCAGTGCCCGCAGCGTGGTTTGCAACTTCCCGATCGTGGCCTGGAAGCGCGTCATCATCCGGCCGCTGCTCGCACTGCTGTTCGCCCGGCTGCGCCGCCGCAAGGTCGTCCTGATCCAGCACGAATGGGCCGGCCTCAACGGCATCCGCCGGCTGACCTATGTCCCCGCATTGTGGCTCGCCAACACCATCGTGATGTTCTCGCCGCTGGTCCGCCGCGAGCTCGACCGTGACCCGATCATGCGGCGCATGGTGCGGAAATGCGTGCTGGCGCCACTGCCCCCGAACATCGCCGCGCCCGCCGGCATCGAGGACTCGATGCTGCTGCGGCGGCTCGTCGGCGCCCGCGGCGATGGCCAGCTCATCATCGGTCATTTCGGCTCGATCTATCCGGGCAAGCAGCCCAACGGGCTGCTCGAGATCGGCGCGATCCTGAAACAGCGGGGCTTGCGGCCCCTGATCGTCTATGTGGGCTCCTTCATCCGCGGCACCGACAATATCGAGCAGAAGTTCTATGCCCGCGTGGCCGAGTTGGGGTTGAAGGGCGACGTGATCGTCTCCGGCTACATCGCCTCCGATCATGCGGTGTTCGGCCTGCTCGGCGAGGTCGACGTGTTCTGCTACTCGCTGGCGGAGGGCCTGACGGCGCGGCGCTCGAGCATCCTCGCCTGCGTGCAGTCGGGCCGGCCGCTGATCGTCACCGGGCCGGCCCTGCCGGACGAATTCGACCACCATCCGCGTTTCAGGGAATTGATCGACCGCGGCGCCATCCTGCTGGTGCCACGCGACGCCGACAGTGCCGTCTATGCCGACCGGATCGTCGCCGCACTGAAGCGGACGACCGTGCACCTGCCGTTTGATTTCGACGGTTGGTGGATCGACGTCGCCAACGCGGTGCGCGCGCAGCTTTAGGGCGTTTCAGCCCGCATCCGGAACCGGGCGAGATAGTGCAGCCCGAACACCGCGATCAGAAACGTGACCCAGATCGTATCCGCGCGATCCAGGAAGAAGCTCTCCATCGACGACAGGTAGAGCCCGAACAGCCAGATGCGCAGGAACAGCATCGTCAACGGCGCGTCATTGCCGCCGAGATCCGCGGCCTGGAAATCACGCAGCGGCTTGATGACGACAGCCGCGATCAGCAGCACGAGGCCGGGCAGCCCGGTGCCCAGCGCGGTGTCGAGATAGCCATTGTGGCTGTGCGAGGCATAGCCCGCCCACTCCTTGCCTTCCTGCAAGTTCTGGATCGCGCTGGTTCCCCAGAACGCCTCGAAGCCATAGCCGGTCCACAATCGCTGACGCAGCGATTCGACCGCGAAGGACCAGATGTCGGCGCGGCCAGTGAAGGAGGTGTCGAGCGGCATCTTGTCGGCGATCGCAGCGAGCGTGTCACTCATGACCGTGCCGACGCTGAACAGATTGAGCAGCACCAGCGGCGTCAGCAACAGCAGCGCGCGGCCCCAGAACGAGCGGATCACCGGCAGCAGCGAGGTCAGCAGCAGCACGGCGACGCACAGCACGATCGCGCTCTTGCCGGCGGTGAACAACAGGAACACCGCCGCCAGCGCCGTCACGGCGATACCCGACAGCCAGCCGCCGGCGCGAACCAGATAGATGCCGAGAAAGATCAGCATCGTCATGACGGCGGCCGCGACGTTCTTGTGGCCGAACACGCCGCGCCAGGTGCCGGCAAGCGCCGGCTCCTGCGCATCGGTCGCCTGGTGGATCGACAGCTGCGGTGCCAGGAAGACGCCGAGATAGCAGGTCACCAGCAGGACCAGCGCGGCAATGCCGAACCAGCGCATCAATTCATCCTGCGACTTCGGCAACAGCAGCAGCGTCGCGGTCACCACGACCACGAACACCGTCAGTGCCAGGCGACGCAGCGAGGTGGCCGGATCGGTCGACAGCACAACGGTGACGCAGATCCAGCCGGCGAACACCACAAAGGCCGGCGTCAGCAGCGACTTCAGCGCTGGCATGTGGTCGCGCAAGGTCAGCACCAGCATCGCGACCATCAGCACGCCGAACAGTCCGTACAGGAATGCATCCTGACCGGTGACCACGTCGGCGACATAGAAACCGCTCAAATCCGCGAACGGACGCAGCGATATCCAGACCAGCAGCAGGATGCCGATGAAGAGCGTGCCGCGGACGATGTCCATCACCGGCCGGCGCGAGATGTCGGCGATCAGCGCCCGGCTCTCCGCGGTGATGGACGACGTGTTCACGACGCGATCTTGGAGGCTGCGTAAGGCTGCGGCTCGATGCCGAGCACGGCAAGCGCGCTGCCCACCGCGACCACCATCGGATGCATCGCGATCACCGCCTGATGCTCGCGCAGCACGATGCGCGTAAACCGATACAGCGAGAACGGCACCAGACCGAACATCTTGGCCTTCACGATCGCCCGCGACCAGACCGTCTGCGCCGCCTTGCGCTCGATGTGATAGTTGATCGCCCCGATCCGCAAGCCGCGCCGCACGATCCAGCCCAGGCTGGTCCGGGTCGAGGGAACGGTCTCGCTGATATCGGCCTCCTTGGCCCAGAAGAAGCGGAAGCCGGCGCGGCGCGCCCGCGCGAAGAAATCATGGTCGCCGCCGCCGAGGAAGTTGAAACGCAGGTCGAAGGCGGGCTGTCCGAGCCGTTCGAACACCGCGCGCCGGATCAGGCAGTTGCCGCAACCATAGATCACCGGGACCGGGCCGCTGGCCAGATAGGCCGGCGCGAACGCCGGGTGACGCTCGAGATCGCCCTTCTGCTTGTCATCGAAGTTCGGCCACACCGGGCCGCCGACGATATCAGCGCCCGAGGTCTCGGCGGCGTGCAGCATCCGCTCCAGCCAATCCGGCGAGGCGACTTCGTCGTCGTCGATCATCAGGAAATTCCGGGCGTTCGGGAATGTCCCGAGCGCAGTCTCGAATGCCGCATTGATAGCCTGGCAATTGCCCTGCCGGGGCTCGACGATGCAGATGCCGTTGAGACGGCCGGCATTGAGAAATTCGGCCGCGACCGGCGCGCTCTCGCATCGCGCGGCGTCGTTCTCGACCACGACGATCGCGAAGCTGCGCCCGGTGCGCTGCGCCGCCACGGATTCCAGGGTCAATCGCAGGTGCCGCGGGCGGCGAAAGCTCGGAATGCAGATCACGGTCTCGACGGTGCAGTCGAGCGCGGGTGAGGTCGTCACCCAGGCGCGGTCGCTCACTGCAAGCTCGGTCGACATGTCGATGCCCTCCTGGCAATCGCGACCCGCAAACCGCATCATCCCGGCACAGGTCAGAATGGGACAAGATCGTCCCGGACTGGCCGAGCACCACGGCAATACGGACGCGGATCGAACGTTACGGCGACCTCATGGCAAAATCCGCTCCAGCAGCCGCATGCATCGGCGCAACTTCGTCGCAAGGTTAATTAGAAGTCTAACGACGCGGTTTGTCGTCCTGGATGGGCCTATCAGCGCCATAGAGCCCCATCAGCATCATGCCCCTTAACGGCTCCTTAGGGTTAAGAAGCACGCTAGGAGCGGCGCTACGCGCAGCCAGGGCGCGGCTGGCATCCGAATTGCTGAGTTGCTGGCGGATCAACACGTTCTTCCCAAAAGCACAACAGCTGGGGTTCACCTTGAAAGCGCTCGACCTCGTCTCGCTCGGCACCAAGCACGTCCGCAACGCTCTCTCGGAAGAACTGTATCTGCGCACCGGACGCGACGTCACGCGACCAGCCGCGATCTTCGCCGAGGTGGTCGAGCGCTGCAATTACAAATGCCGCTATTGCGACTACTGGCGTCGCCCGAACTATCGCGACGAGATGACGATCGACGAATGGCAGCGCGCGCTCGCCAGCCTGAAGGAATTCATCGGCGCCTATCACGTCGAGTTCGCCGGCGGCGAGCCCTACATCAAGAAGGGCTTTCTCGACCTGCTGCGGTTCTGCCGCGACAATGACATTCACTGGGGCGTCACCACCAATGGCGGCGCCTATCTCAACAAGAAGATCGTGGCGCAGACCGTCGAGGCGCGTCCGTTCAACATCAACATCTCGATCGACTCCACCGATCCGACCATCCACAATTACTCGCGCGGCGTCGAGAATTCCCTGAGCGAGATCGTGCAGGGCATCCGCAACGTCGCCGAGCAGCGCCGCGCCGCCGGCCTGGACTTTCCGATCATCATCAAACCTGTCGTGCACAAGCTCAATTTCCGCCGGCTGCCGGAGATGGTCGACTGGATCCAGCAGATCGGCGCCACCGCGCTGAGCTTCCAGCCGGTCGAGCAAGGCACGCAGGAAGTCGAGGACGAGCTGTGGATCGGCGAGAGCGAGATCGACGACCTCGTCAAGGTCCGCGACGAGCTGCTGCGCCTGAAGCGCGAGGGTGCGCCGATCCTCAATGGCGAAGCCGTGCTGCGGGCCTGGCCCAACCATTTCCGCCGCGAGAAGGCGCCGAAAGAAGTGATGCCCTGCCGCGTCGGCATGCGAAACTACTTCATCCGCTCCGACGGCCGGCTCGAAGTGTGCTGGTTCTTCAGGCCGATCGGCAATGTCCGTACCCAGACCGCACGCGAGATCTGGTACAGCGAAGAGGCCCAGGCCCGCCGCAAGGAGACCGTCGCCTGCGACAAGCTGTGCCTGTTCACCTGCCTCGCCCAGCGTACGCTTCAGGACAAGCTGAAGATGGGGCTGACGCTGCTGACCAACACCAAGGCCGCCTGACGCAACAGCTGGTCAGCCGGCAAACAGCTTCCGGAACAGACGCCCTGCTTCCGGAAACTGCCCGTTGTCGATCTGCGTCGGCCACAGACCATCGACATCGAAATAGGCCGCATAGGCGATCGCGGCCTGATTGGCGGCGAACCAATCGTGCATCCGCTGCACGAAAACGACATTGTCGCCGGACTGGCCGACGCCCCATTCGGGATAGCTCATCAGCTTGCGATGGCTTCGTGCGAAGGCGCGCTGCCATTCCAGTCCGAACGGCGCCTTGAGACAGGACTTGGTCCAGCGTTCCGCGGCGCTGTCGTCCGATTTGAAATCATAGACGTCGAGACCGATGTAATCGACGACGTCATCGCCGGGATAGGCGGCGTCCGCCGGCATATCCTGCGGGCCCCAGCCGGGGCACCAGTCGAACTTGAAGCCCGCCGAATGACGCCGGAAGATTCCGACCACACGGCGGAACGCCTTGATGTAGTCGTCCTCGTGGCCCTTGGCGAACCAGCCCATGTTGGAGATGTTCATCTCCCAGCCAAGGCGGATAACCGCCTTGGGGTGTGCTGCCGCGATCGCGCGCGCAGCGGCCTCGAACTCGGCGTCGTGCGCACCGCTTGCGACGTCGGCAAGCGGCGTGCCGGTGATGGTGAGCGGCACCGACCAGACCACATTGCGCGCCGGGTTGAGCTTCTTCCAAAGCCCCGGCACCCAATCCAGCCGGTGAAAATCCTCCCAGCCGGTCTGGCCGTAGAAGTCGACGCCGAGCACCGACGAACGCGGCCGGTCGAGCCACTTCTCCCAGCCCTGCAACACATGCTCGCGACCGGTCTCGCCCCAATTGACGAAGGCGCCAGCGAACCGTGCCGAATTCGCACCGAGCCGCGACCGCGCCGACGGCACGGCTTGCGCGATCGACGGCCCGCTCAGCGCGACCACGGCGAACGCGAGGGCGCCACGCCGCGTGATTTGGCGGTCAGTTGCCATGACGCACTTCTGCCGAGACGTTCGCAGCGCGCGTACCAAAAGCGCACAGCGCAGACAGCCTGGCTGTCTCGAAATGGACTGATGGTCCGATCCGAGGTCCGGCCGCACCGCCTACCCGCCAGGAATCCCGCCAAACCCTCATCTATGCTCACCTGCGCCAACCGTGTCGGCCATCATGGCATGACCACTGCAATATCTGGGCAACGGCGCGATCCAGCGTCAAAATCGCGCAGCCGCGTGATGGCTTCTGATCCGTTAACCGCGGCGGCGCGCAGGCATTTACCAATGATTAACCATCAGCGCCGTCGATAGGGTCATCAAAATACTCCGGCACCGATCTTGCTGAACTGGGGTTCAGGACAAGTCTGGCGGCCACGATGTTCCGCCCTGAAACGGTGTCGCCGGAGAGAGTTACGAGATGACCCCTGTCGCGTTGCTGACCCCGACCTACGGGCGCGATCTGGAAATCTGCACGCTGCTCTGCGAAAGCGTGGATCGCCACGTCACGTCGTTCTCCAAGCATTATCTGCTGGTCCCGGATTGCGATCTGTCGCTGTTCGCGCCGCTGGCAAGCGATCGCCGCATCATCATTCCGGCCTCTTCCTTCCTGCCTGACTGGCTGCGGCCGCTGCCGCGCATGATCCAGCGCAAGCGCCGCCAGTTCTGGTGGTCGCTGCGGGCCAAGCCGGTGAACGGCTGGCACGTGCAGCAGATCCTGAAGATCGCAGCGACCATCGCGCTGCCTTATGAGCGGTTCTGCATCCTGGATTCCGACATCGTGTTCTTTCGCGATTTCGATCTCGCGCGCTTCCAGCAGCCGAACGCGATCCCGCTGCTGCGGATCGCCGACGCCGTGACCGCCGACCAGCCGCGGCATTCGCGCTGGCTCGAGACCAGCCACCAGTTGATCGGCCTGCCGACCCCGCCGTTTCCGGCGCCGGACTTCATCGGACACATCATCTTCTGGGACAAAGAGACCACCCGTGCGCTTGCCGAGCGCATCGAGGCGGTCACCGGAATGAGCTGGATCGAGGCGTTGTGCCGGACCCGCGAGTTCTCCGAATATCTGCTGTACGGCTTCTTCGTCGAGAACGACGCGCCCGCCGCGCAGCACCACAGCATCGTGCCCAAGGCGCAATGCATCAGCTATTGGGATGACCCGACACTGAGCAAGGACGAGCTCACCCGGCTGCTGCTGCGCGCCGACACGGATGACGTCGCGTTCTCCATCGCATCCTTCTCGGGCACGCCGGTCGCGACCATTCGCGAGGTCGTGGCCGAGAGCGGCACGATCCTGACATCATCGGCGGTCACCCGGCCGGCGGAGTTCGCCGCATCATGCTGATCGGACAGGCCAGCATCAACCTGACCGCCAACGTGCTCTCGGCGCTGCTTGGGCTGTTCAGCGTATTCGTCTTCACGCGGCTGTTCGCGCCGCATGATTACGGCATCTATCTGCTCGGCACCGGCTTCGCCTCGGTCATCTCGGTGTTCCTCGTTGGCTGGTTCCGTAACCTGATCCTGAGCGGCCATGCCCGCGACGATGGCACCGACATCCGCGGCCTGGTGGCGTCGGGCTATCTGATCTGCTGCCTCACCGCGCCGATCACCTGGCTGCTGGCCCGGTTGGTCGGCCTCGATGCCACCGCGGCGTTCGCCGCCGTCGCGCTTTCGATCGCGATCGGCCTGTTCGAGCTGACGCAGGATCTACTGCGCGCGCGGCTGAAGGCGCTCTCGGTCATGAGGGCAACGCTGGTTCGCGCCGGCGCCCTGCTCGCCCTTGGCGTCGTCGTTGCGCTGATCGGCCCGACCGGCTTCGTGCTGTTGCTCGCCGCGGCTTCGGCCTACCTCGTCGCCGTGCTGGTGCAGGCACGCAGCGCCTGGCGAGGCACCATCATCAGCTTCGACCGCGCCGGCTTGCGATCGCTCGCCCGCACCGGTCTGCCGCTGACCTTGTCGCTGACGCTGCTCGCGATCTCGAGCGTGACCGACCGTTTCATGATCGCCAACCTGATCGGCGCCGCCGACGCCGGCAAATATGTCGCGGCGCTCGACCTGGTGCGCCAGACCCTGATGATGCCGGCGATGAGCATGGCCGCGGCCTTCTTCCCGATGGCCGTGCAGATTCAGGCCCGGCAGGGCGACGCCGCGGTCAGGACCCATCTCGCCGATTGCCTCGAACTGCTTGCCGGCGTCACGCTGCCGGCCTGTCTCGGCTTCGCCGTGATCGCCCCGCATGTCGCCAACGTCATCCTTGGCCCCGACTTCCGCGCGCTGGCCGGCGAGATCATGCCGGTCATCGCGCTCGCCGTGCTGTTCCAGGTGCTGACGCAGCAATATCTGCATGCGAGCTTCCTGCTGTCCGGCCGCAACTCGTTCTACCTGATCAACACCGCCTCGATCATCGCGGCCAACGTGATCCTGTCCTACGCGCTGGTCAAACTCCATGGCACGGTCGGCGCAGCCTGGGCGCGCCTCGGCGCCGACGTCGCCGGTTTCGCCTGCGCGCTGCTGCTGACCCGGTTGGCCTATCCGATTCCGATCCCGCTCGGCCGCCTCGCGCTGATCGTCATCGCCGCGCTCGCGATGGCGCTCACCGTGGGGGCGCTGGACCGCGCCCTGCACCTCGCCGATCTGCCCGCCAGCATCGTGCTGGTCGGTGCGGGGTTCGCGGTCTACGCCGCGCTCTGCTGGCTGTTCGACATCGCGCGCCTGCGCGGCCGACTCAAGCAAGGCCTCATCATGTTCCGCACCAAACTCGCAAACAGCAACGTTGGATAAGCCGATGACCGAATCCCTTGCGCTTGCCTCACGGAGTGATCCGACCGCCGAGTTGCCGGTGGCGGCGTCCGCGGTCGTCCATCCGGACTCGCTGCTCGAATTGCCGCCCGGCGAAGCCAAGCAGAGCCTGTTGACGGTTCACAGCATCCTCGAGGCCCGGCTGCCGGCTGGACCGCTTGCGATCTACGAGGCCGGCGGCGGCTCGACCAGCTACCTGCCGCTCGGCGTGCTGGACCGCGCCCATGTCACCGTCGTCGACAACGACCCCGACCAGATCCGGAACAACACCTACGCGCAGGAAGCGGTGCTCGGCGACATCCAGACCTATCGCTTCCCGACGCAGCGGTTCGACCTGATCATCTGCTACAATGTCATCGAGCACGTCCCCGACGTCGAAGCCACCTTGAGCGGCTTCTGCGAGGCGTTGAAACCAAACGGGCTGTTGCTGATCGGCGCGCCCAACCCGAAATCGCTGTCGGGCGTCGTCACCAAATACTCACCGCACTGGTTCCACGTCTGGTTCTATCGCCACATCCGCGGCAAGCCGAAAGCCGGACTGCCAGGCGAGGCACCGTTCCCGACCCATTTCCATCCAATGGTGACGCTCGCCAATCTGGAAGCGTTCGTGGCGCAGCGCGGGCTGCAAGTGATCTACCGGAAGACTTATGAGAGCCCGCGCTATCCTGAAATGCGCCGGCGCAAGCCGCTGCTCGCCGCGGCGGTCGACGTGCTGGCCCGAACGATGAATGCATTTCTGCCGGGCAAGATCGACGTCCGGCACGGCGACTATCATGTGATCTTGCGGAAGCTTGGCTCATGAATGCACTGTGGTCGGAAGCCAGGGTCAAGGTCAGCCACCGGCTCGCGATGCATGTCCAGGTCGAACGCTTTCGCCTGAACAACGCCGCACCGATGGTGTCCTTCACTTTTGACGATCTGCCGAAGAGCGCCGCGACGCTGGGCGCGGATATCCTCGAATCCTACGGCGCCCGCGGCACGTTCTACGTGTCGGGCGGGCTGGTCGGGCTCGACGCACGCTTCTGGGCGACCGGCAACGCCGATGATGTCGTCTCGCTGCATCGCCGCGGCCATGAGGTCGGCTGCCACACCTTCTCGCACCGTCGCGCCTGCGACCTCGACGAGGGTTCGCTCACCGCGGAGATCGCGCGCAATCGAACCTATCTCCACTCACTCGACCCAACCATGCCGGTCGAGACCTTCGCTTACCCGTTCGGCTACGGCTCCTATGCGCGAAAACATCAGTTGAAGTCCGAATTCCGGACCTGCCGCAGCATCATGCCCGGCGTCAACAGCGGCGAGGTCGACCTCCAGTTCCTGCGTGCCATGCCGCTGATCGATCGCCAGATGTCCCGCGAGCGGATCGATGCGGCCTTTGGCGAGGCGGCGAACACTAACGGCTGGTTAATTTTCTACAGCCACGACGTCGCGGACGCGCCGAGCCTCTACGGCTGCTCGCCCGACCTCATGACCTACACGCTGGAGGCGGCGGCACGGCGCAACATGCCGGTATTGACGATGGCGGAGGCGTTCCGATGCGCCCGCGCTTAAACGCTTTGTTTGCCTTTCTGGTGAATAGTTCCCGAATGAGTATGGTTAATTTTTCGTGTTGCGTCCTTTCCGCGTCATCCGGTGCGCGTTGCGTGGCCCGAAAGATTGCTCCTCAGCCGATGCGTGCGGCCATTCAGATGGAAGCTGGGGTCGATGCTTAGCTACGACCAGCCGATAGAGCGGGCCAAGTCGGAGCCGCGCCGGGCCACAGGCCCGGCCGGCTTCAACGTGCTCGAACTGATCCGGCTGCTGTGGCAGCGCAAGGTCGCGATCCTGTCCGCGGCCCTGCTCTGCGCCTGCGTCGCGGTTGCGATCGGCAAGAGCCTGACACCGAAATACACCGCAGGTGCCCAGCTCTATGTCGATCCGCGCGAGTTGCAACTCGTCGATCGCGAGCTGACCCCACGCGCCCAGGACGTCTCCGGCCTCGCCATGGTGGTCGAAAGCCAGTCGCGCCTGATCACGTCGAACAACGTGCTGCTCCAGGTGATCCGCGACACCAATCTCGTCAAGGATCCGGAGTTCGGCGCCGGCGTTGCGGGCAAGGGCCTGTTCGGCTCGCTGCTCGGTCTGTTCGGCATCGAGCCGCGGCAGACGGCGGAGCAGCAACAGCAGATCGAGATGAAGACGCTCGACACGCTGAACCGCCACATCAACGTCAAGAAGACCGATCGCACCTTCATCGTCGACATCGACGTGTGGTCGTACGACCCGGTCAAGGCCGCGATGCTCTCCAACGCGATCGCCAAGGCCTATCTCACTGAATCCAAGCAATCGCAGGCCGACGCGGCGCGGCGCGCCACCCGCGACCTCTCCGGCCGCTTGAAGGAGTTGCAGCAGCGCCTGCACAACGCCGAAGAAGCGCTCGCGACCTACAAGGCGCAGAACAATTTCGTCGGTTCGCAGGACAATCTGCTGACCGACCAGCAGCTCTCGCTCGGCAACCAGCGGCTCGCCGCCGCGCGGGCGCAGACGCTCGACGCCCAGGCCAAGTATGACCAGATCGAGGCCAGCCGACGCGGATCGATGGACCCGGGCGCGATCCCGGAAGCATTGCAGTCACCGACCATGGCCAATCTGCGCGCGCAATACGCCGAGGCGAAGAAGCGGCAGGCCGAGTTGCAGAGCGACCTCGGGCCACGACATCCGATGCTGCGCCAGGTCGCGCAGCAGGTCGATGACCTCAAACGCTCCATCAAGGACGAGATCGACCGCTTTGCACTGTCCGCGAAGAACGACCTGACCCGGGCCCGCGACTACGAGGCATCGCTCGCCAAGGCCTTGGACGTCCAGAAGCAGCAGAGCGTACAGATGGGCCAGGCGTCGGTACGGTTGCGCCAGCTCGACCGCGAAGTCGAAGCCAGCCGTGAGGTGTATCAGTCCTTCCTCAAGCGCTCGCGCGAGACCGAGGAGCAGGAGAGCCTCAACACCTCGAGCGCGCGCGTGATCGGCGACGCCACGATCCCGCAGCAGCGCACCTTCCCGCCGGCGATGAGCGTGCTCGCGATGATCGGCTTCATGTTCGGCGGGCTCGCTGCCGCGGGCTGGTTCGTCACCGCAAACCAGCTGGCGCCCGGCGCCGATCCGATTCGTCCGAAGCTCCAGCCGAAGCAGGACGCCGCCGCAGAGCGGCAGCCGGCGCCGGCCGACGCCAAGCAATCCGTGGCGGCCACCCCCTTGGCGCGGCCGGCGGCCCGCCAGATCGACCGGCCGGTGATCGAGAAGCCGCTGATTGCCGAATTGCAGGAATCCGACGTCATTCGCACGCTCGGCGGCATCCTGACAGGCGACAGCCCCGCCGACGTCACCCGGTTCGGCTGGCCGACGCTGCGCACCAGCTCGGCGCTGGGCCCGTTCTCGAACACGATGCGGCAGATCCATGCGGCGCTGGCGGCCGGCAACGCCATTCCGGTGCTGGCCGTGATCGGCACTGGCGGCGCTTCCGATCGCAGCATCGTCGCGCTGAACATCGCGCTGGCCGCCGCGCGCGACGGCGCCCGTGTCCTGTTGATCGACGCCGACACGGCCGCCCACGCCCTGACCGACAGGGTCGCGCATCCCGCTCAGAGCAAGCCTGGCCGGCTCGACTGGCTCACCATCGGCAGCAAGGTTGCCTCCACCGTCAACACCGTCAACGGCATCGCGATCCTGCCGGCGATCAAGGATGATCCGGCCAAGACCAACGCGGCAATCCTCAAGGCGATCGCGCAGGCGCGCGCCGCCGGCGACCACGAGCTCGTGATCCTCGACGGACCGCCGATGCCTTGGGGCGCGGCTGAACGACGGCTGTTCGACATCGCCGATGGTTTGCTTGCAGCACTGCCAGTTGATCGCGACATCAACGCGTCGATGGAAGACATCATCGCCGCGCTCGGCGGCACCGAACGCAAGCTCGCGGGCGTCGTTCTCGACGAGTTGCAGTCTCCCGCTGCAAGCCAGCAGCACGACAGGCAGTATGCGTGAGCGGCGCGCCAGCCACGCCGAGGCGTGCGCCGTACTCCGTTCGCGAGTTGACCGTCCAATGCTGAGGCCCTCGATCACCGCGGTCATCGCCGCCGCATCCGTTCTGCTGTCGGTCGCCGCACGGGCCTGCCCCAGCCTGATCGAAGGCGTTCCCGCGGACCGGCTCGAGGCGCTGTCACGCGGCGTCAATGCCGACGGCTGGATCGCCGATCCGCGATCGGCGCCGCCGCGCAGCCTGCTGCTCGCGCTGCGCAAGGCCGGCCTGACCCATATCCGGCTGCCGGTGCCCGCCGACGGCGTCATGCCGCGGTTCGCCAGCAAGCTGGATATCGGCCGGCATATGCAAACCGTCGACGCCGCGCTGAAGACACTGCTCCAGCTCGGCTATGCCGTGTCGATCGACCTGCATTCGGGCGAGCGCTTCAACCCGCTGCACAAGGACGATCCTGCCGCGGCCATGATCGAGATGAAGAGTGCCTGGGGCGAACTCGCGACGATCATGCAGCGCTATCCCTCCGATCGCGTCTTCGCCGAGCTCCTGAACGAACCCGAAGTCGATGCGGCACAATGGCAAAGCGAGGTCCCGGATCTCGCCGGCTTCATCCGCAATCTGCTTCCGCAAACCACCCTGATCACGGGCCCGGTCAACTGGCAGCGCGCGGATTCGCTGCCGGGGTTCACGCCGCTCGACGATCCCAATGTCGTCTATGCCATCCACTTCTACGACCCGATGGTGTTCACCCATCAGGCGCATTGGGATCAGAACGAGCCGCTCCACTATATCACCGGACTGCCCTATCCGATCCGGGCCGACGATCCCAGGGTTCAACAGTTGCGTGAGCAGCTCACGGCGCAGAACCATCGCGAGGCGCTGGCGATGGTGGACCGCGCCACCCCCGACCGCGGCATCGACAAATGGCTCGCGCCCGCGGCCGCCTGGCAGCAAAAATACTCACGTCCGATCATCATCAACGAATTCGGCGTGCTCAAGGCCGGCGCGCCGCGCGACAGCCGGCTGCGCTGGCTTGCCGGGGTCACGGACTACGCCCGGCAGCAGTGCTGGGGCTGGACCCACTGGGAAATGATGCAGGGCTTTGGCCTGGCCGACGCGGTGACCGGCAAGCCCGATCGCGAAGCGCTGAAGGCGCTGCTGGGGACACGCTAACCGATCTGGTTAACCGGTTCTTACACAATGGGTGGCTAGATCGGCGATGCGCGTGTGGCACGCCACACATCCGGACATCCAGGTCAGAGCCTGTGCGAGCAGAGATAGCCCCGCGGCCGCTGTTGGCCGGCGACCTCGTTCCTGCGCTCGGCATTGCCGTGGCATCGATCGCGTTCGCCCCGATCATGCAGGCAGCCAACGCCGGGCTCGCGATCGCCGTCGAAAGCCTGATCGGCTGCGCCATCGTGCTCGCGGCGCCGGCCTATGCGCCGTCGATCGCCATCTTCATCATCTTCTTCCAGAATCTGTTCGTCTCGATCCTGTCGTCCTACATGACGACCGAGCAGGAGATGGATTTCGTCAAGGGTTACAACTTCCTCGTCTGCGCCGTGATGTGGCTGGTCACGCTGACGCTGTATATCCTGCACGAGCGCAAGCACTCTGCCGAGATCGACCGCATCATGAGATGGGGGCTGGTCACCCTTGCAACCGTGACGGCATATTTCCTGCTGGGGGCAATGCAAGACTCGCATGCGGCCCTGGTCTATCTGCGCAACATTGCCTTGCCGCTGTTCTTGTTCCAGCTGTCGCTGCTGACTGCCGCAAGCTTCGAGATCCGCGTCACGCCGTTCCTCGTCACGGTTGCCGCGATGCTGATCGTCTGCGGATATGTCGAATTGCTGTTTCGCGATTTCTGGCTCAGCATCACCAACGGCTATACGTTCTGGCACTTCGACGAGCTGAAGGCGACCCGCTCCGGAGCCTGGGAAGCCGAGATGCGCCAGACCGGCAACGTCCCGGTCGATCTGATCGATCGCTTCCGCTTCAGTTTCCTCAACAGCCCGCTGTTCGAGGACCTCGGCCTTTCGTCGATGATGCGCATCTTTGGACCGAACATGAGCCCGATCAGCTTCGGTTACGGGATCGCCTTCTCGATCCTGTTCCTGTTCGCGGTCGGCTATCGATGGCTGGCGCTGGTCGCGGTCCCGCTGCTGATCTGCTGTAGCGTGAAGGGCGCGCTCATCCTGGTGATTTTCGTCGCCCTCGCCTGGACGGCGACCTGGCTGTTCGGCGCGACCATCACGCTTGCCGTCGCGCTGGTCGGGCTCGTGGGTTACGCGATCGCGGCGATCTATATCGGCCTTCAGATCGGCGACTTTCATGTGATCGGCTTCATGGGCGGATGGGACGGCTTTCGGCAGAACCCGATCGGCCGCGGACTCGGCGTCGGCGGCAACCTCTCCGAGGGCTATTTCTCGATCGACTGGAACGCCGCGCAGGCGGCCGGCACCATGGACGGCGCCGTCGAGAGCGCCGTCGGCGTGCTGCTCTACCAGATGGGCATCGGCGCGCTGGTGCCGCTCGGCTTCTTCCTGGCGATGGCACTGAAGGCCTGGCGCCTGTACGCTTCTTCCGGAATCCTCACGCAAGGGCTCGCCGCGTTCGGCACGATGGTCGTGCTGGTGAATGGCATCTTCCAGGAAGAGGCGCTGTTTGCGCCGCCGGCGCTCGGACTGCTGCTATGCCTGACCGGACTGGTGATCGGCCATCATCTGCGCACGCAAGGCGACGATCCGGCGGCCTCCAATCCGTAGCTGCGATACGCGCGCGGAAGCCCGGCCGCGCCGCGACCGGGCTCCAATTGCGCGCCGTCAGAGCGGCTTGATCTGCACCTTGCGGAACTTGACCACGCCCGAACCATACTGGAGCGCGATGTAGCCGCTGGCGTGCTTGGAGTCCTGGGCGTCGACGGTCTTCTGGCCGTTCAGCGTCACCACGAAATGCGGCCCCTGCGCCGTGATCTCGTAGACGTTCCACTTGCCGGCCGCCTTCGGCATCGGATCGACCTTGCCGACGTCGACGATCGCGCCGGTGCCGTAGGTCGGATCCGGCCGCTTGTCGAAGATGTTGACCTCGTAGCAGACCTTGGAGTCGATCACCTTGTTGCCTTCGCAACGGATGAAGACGCCACTGTTGGCATCCTCGTCGGTCCAGAACTCGGCCCTGATCTGGAAATCCTTGTAGGGGGTCTTGCTGACGAGATAGGAGAGCTCCTTGCCGTCGAGCTTGTCGGCCACCAGCGCGCCGTCCTTCATGGCCCAATTGGCCTTGCCGACCTCGTCCCAGTCACCTTTCTTGGTGCTGTCGAGCAGCGTGACCCAACCGTCCTGCCCCGATGCGGCGGTCGAAAATTGCAGCGCGGCCACACCGATCATCAATCCCGCCGCCACTATCGACAAATGCTTCTTCACGGTCGTCCTCCCGTTTTTTGTTGGCGCGCAACCTATCATTGCCAGCAACGGCGTAAATCCGTTTTTCATGTTGCAGTTGCGTTGTGTCACGGGCCGATGTCGCAATCTTGAGATCAGACATGCGTGGACGCGTCTTGCCCGGCGGAAGCAGGAGCGAATAGCATCACGTTGATACGGGCGCGGCAGTTGCCCGAGAACACTGATCTGGGAGGATACGATGACGGCATCGAACCGATCCTGGCGCTACCTGTTGATGCCGCTGGCCCTTGCCGGCATGCTGAGCGTCAGCTCCGCCGCCGAGCTCAATCCGGCTGCCGTCACCTACAAGCTGCCGGACCAGATCCCCTGGAGCCCGGTCGACGCGCGCGGCGCGCAGAACGCCGTCGTGGTCGGCGATCCCTCGAAGCCCGGCTTCTACATGGTCTACACCAAATGGACCAAGGGCAATCATTTCAGCCGTCCGCACTTCCATCCCAACGACCGCTACATCGTCGTACTCAAGGGCACCTGGTGGGTCGGCTCGGGTCCGAAGTTCGATCCCGATCACGGCACCGTGGCGATGCCGGCCGGAAGCTTCGTCACCCATTACGGCAAGCAGGTGCATTGGGACGGCGCCAAGGACGAGGACGCCGTGCTGCTTATCATGGGCGAAGGCCCGGCGACCGCGACCGAAGTGGAACAGAAGTAGCCGGCAGCCGAATAGCAACCTTCACATCCGCGTGGCGTTTCATCCCCTCATCATCATGACGAGGAGACAACGCATGGCGACAGCAGCCGACATTCGGGAACATATGGACGTGATCTCGTCGGACAAGAAAACGGTCGGCAAGGTCGACCACATGGAAGGCACCGACAAGATCAAGCTGACCAAGCAAAGCTCGCCCGACGGCCAGCACCATCATTTCATTCCGCTGTCCTGGGTCGACCGTGTCGACCAGCACGTCCATCTCAACAAATCCGGCTCCGACGTCGCGGCGCATTGGCAGCACGGCCGCCAATAGCCGCATTGCGCGCGATGGCGGCGATGTTATCATTGTGGGCCAAAGGAAGGGCTTTCGATGCACCCCGCCGCCAAGCCGCAATTTGCCCGCATCGTCGACGAGTTCGCGCGGTGGCGCGGAATACCCGAACCGGAGCGACCGCCCGCGCCAGCGTGGTGGTGGGGCCCGGCATTCGAGATGCGCGATGCTGCCGAGCCGCTGCCCGCCACCTGGTGCCACAAGCTCCGCCTGCCCGACGGCGCCCGGTTTGCCGACGGCGCGCTCGTATTGCGGCAGACGCTGGCCGGCCAGACCACGCTGCCCTGGCCCTATGATTTCTCGCGCAAGGTCGCATCCGCGGATTCCGACGTCCGCGACCTGCCGGTGCAGCCCTCAGACGACAGCGCGTTTCCGCCCTAGATCCGGCACAGCCTCACCGGCTGCCTCATCCTCCAATGACGGTTGCAGCGGCGGCGCGGTCAGCACCGGCGCCGACTTCAACAGTTCGGCAAGATCGCGCGGCGGCAGCGGCCGGCTGAACAGGAACCCCTGCATCTCGTCGCAGGCATGCGCGCGCAGGAACTCCCGCTGCTCGGAGGTCTCGACGCCCTCGGCGACGATGGTCATGCCGAGTGCCTTGCCCATGCTGATGATCGCCTGCGCGATCGCGACGTCCTCGGAATCGTCGGGCAGGTCGCGCACGAAGGAGCGATCGATCTTGATGGTGTCGATCGGGAACTGCTTCATCAGCGACATCGACGAGTAACCGGTGCCGAAATCGTCGATCGCCAGCCGGATGCCGCGGTTCTGGATCGCATCGAGCACGCGGACTGCCCGCGTCACGTTGCGCATTACCATGCTCTCGGTGACCTCGAGTTGCAGCAGCTCGGGCGGCATGCCGCTCGCCGCCAGCGCCTCGTCGATGTCGTCGAGCAGATGCGGATCGCCGAACTGCCGCGGCGAGAGGTTGACCGCCATCGTCACCGCCTTGAGGCCGCCGCGCTGCCAGGCCATGTTCTGCGCGCAGGCTTCCTTCAGCACCCAGCGGCCGATCGGCACGATGAGCCCGACCTCCTCGGCAAGCGGGATGAATTGCCCCGGCGAGACCTTGCCGAGCTCGGGATGGCTCCAGCGCAGCAGCGCTTCGACGCCGCTGATCTCACCGCTGGCCATGTCGACCTTGGGCTGATAGTCGAGCGAGAACTGGTCGCGCTCCAGCGCGCGGCGCAGCGCGCTCTCCATCGTCAGGCGCTCGATCGACTGTGCCCGCACCTCGTTGGAGAAGAAGCGGAAGCCGTTCTTGCCGTCCTCCTTGGCGAGATACATCGCCATGTCGGCATTCTTGGTCAGCGTCTGCACGTCGGAGCCGTCGGCCGGATACACAGCGATCCCGATCGACGCCGTGGTGTGGCACTCGTGCCCGCTGAGTTGCAACGGCTGGCTGAGCGAAACCAGGAGATCGCCGGCAATGCGCTCGACGTCGTGACGTTCGGCGGTTTCCTCGAGGATGACCACGAACTCGTCGCCGCCGAGCCGGGCCACCACGTCGCTCGCGCGCAACGATGCGCGCAGCCGCTCGGCGATCGCCACCAGCAGCATGTCGCCGGCGTCATGGCCGAGCGAGTCGTTGATCACCTTGAAGCGGTCGAGATCGATGAACAGCACCGCGAGCTGCCGGCGATGGCGATCCGCCGCCGAGATCGCGTGACGCAGCATCTCGTTGAAGGTCTCCCGGTTGGGCAGATTGGTCAGGCTGTCGTGCGAGGCGAGATACTCGATGCGCTCGTCGGCCTTGTGCTTCTCGTCGGCGCGATCGAAGCTTTCCAGCGCGAACGCCAGATTGTCGGCGAGCCGCTGTAGCAGCTCAGCGAATTCAGGCGTGAAGGTGTCCTTCTCGATCGCGACGAAGATCATGACGCCAACCACCTGCCCGCTGACGATCAGCGGGAAGGAGGCACCCGACTGCGTTCCGTCGAGGCGAGCCCTCTCATGGAAGGCGGCGGTGTCGGCGTCGGCAAAATAGTCATTGATGATGCAGGCCTGGCCCGACCGGAACGCCCTGCCGCAGGCACCGCGTCCCTCGGCATGCGCCTCGCTGACCGAGAGCGTGACCTGGCTCGCGCCGCCCGCCGCCGGGCCCGCGATCGCGACGATCCGCAGATAATCGCTCCCGCCTTGCGCCAGCGCGATCGTGGTCGAGGTGAATTTGCCGCCGGTCGCCGCCGCCTCGCAGACCAGTTGATACAATTCGCTGCGGGACTTCGCCCGCATGATCGCCTCGTTGGTCGCGCTCAGCGCCGCGAACATGCGCGACAGCCGTTCCTTCTGCTCGTCGGCCCGCGCCTTCTCGTCGGCACGATCGAAATTGGCCAGCGCAAACGACACGTTCTCGGCAAGCCGCTGCAACAGCGCCATCATCTCCGGGCTGAAGGTGCCGAATTCGCTGGACAGGAACACCAGCGCGCCGATCGCCTCGCCGTTCTTGAGCAACGGCAACGCCGCGCCGGACTTGCTGCCGCTGTCGCGGACCACCGGATAGACATGCGAGTCGGGTCCGAAGTCGCTGAGATAGTCGTTGCTGATGCAGGGCCTGCGGGTGCGGATCGCAACGCCGGTCAGGGTTTGTCCTTCCGGCCGCGTCGCGTCGGCCGACAACTGGACTTCACGGGCCCGTATCCGGTCGGGGCCGGAAGCCGCCACATTGTCCAGGAAGGCCTCGCCGGGACGCACCAGGCGGATGGTGGCCGAGATGAACTGACCGCCGACAGCCGCAGCATCGCAGACCAGATCGAACAGCTCGCTGCGGGACTTCGCCCGCATGATCGCCTCGTTGGTCGCACTCAGTGCCGCGAACATCCGCCGCAACTTTTCCTTCTGCTCCTCGGTCCGCGCCTTCTCGTCGGCACGGTCGAAACTGCCCAGCGCAAAGGAGACGTTGTCGGCGAGCCGCTGCAACAGCTCGGCGAATTCGGCCGAGAACGTGTTGCGCTTGGCGGAGATGAACAGCATCACTCCGACCGGCTCGTCGTCGACGATCAACGGAAACGCCGCGCCGGATCGCGCATCCTCGCGATCGATGACTTCGCGGAACGGGCTGTTGGCGACGTCGCTGAGGAAATCGTTGTTGATGCAGGCGCGCCGGGAGCGGAACGCCTTGCCGCTGACACCGCGCCCTTCGGGGCGGGCATCGCTGCGCGAGACGTTGAGACGGCGCGCATTCTCGGCGGTGGGGCCTGCGACCGCGATCATCTCCAGGAAATCGTCGCCGGGCTTCGCGATCAGGATGCTGGTGGAATTGAACCCGCCGCCATGCGCCGCCGCCGCGCAAACCAGCTCGTACATCTCGATCCGCGACCGCGCGCGCATGATCGCCTCGTTGGTCGCGCTCAGCGCGGCGAACATCCGCGACAGCCGCTCACGTTCCGCGTCGGCCTTGGCCTTCTCGGTGGCGCGGCCGAAATTATCGAGCGCAACCGAGACGTTCTCGGCGATCCCGGCCAGCAGCGCGATGATCTCCTGATCGCGCGCCCAGGAATTGCCGGTGAAGAAGATCAGGACGCCGATGCTGCGGCCGAAGCGGGTCAGCGGCAGCGCGACACAGGCCATCAGGCCGCTGCCGCGAATCGGCGTCTGCGACGGGCGGGTCGAGGTCGGGATGTCGTGCTCGACGCAGGGGCGCTGGGTTCGAAATGCCTCGCCGCAAATGCCCTTGCCGTAGACATTGTCGGGGTCGGTCGAAAACCGCGTCTGCGTGATCAGGTCGATCGCCTCGCCGGTGCCGGCAACGGGCTCGAGCCAGTGCGTATCGGGTTCGGCTAGCAGCACCACCGTGGCAAAGGACTTGCCGCTGAACACCGCCGCATCGCAGACCCGCTGATACAGATCGTGCTCGGTCTTGGCGCGAAGGATCGCCTCGTTGGTCGCGCTGATCGCGCCGAACATGCGGTTGAGCCGGCGCATCGCCCGCTCACCGCTCTTGCGCGACGTCTCATGGTCGAAATTGTCGAGCGCGAAGGATACGTTTGCTGCCATGCGCTCGAGCAACGAGACGATCTCCTCGCCAAGCGAACCGACCTCGCGCCGGGTCACCATGAAGACACCGACGCTGCGCCCACCACAGACCAGCGGCATCGCCGCAGCCGCGCCGACGCCGCTCGCCGCGGCACCGCTGCGCCAGGCCGCCGAGCGGGGATCGTTGACATAGTCGTTGCTGACGCAAGCCGTCTGGTCACGGAACGCCCGTCCCGCGACGCCCTCCCCTTCCGGCGTGTTGGCGAGCGTGGAAATCGTGATGCTGCGCAGCCGCGCGACATCCTCGCCGTAGCCGGCCGCGAAGGTCAGCAGACCGGTATCCGGCTCCAGCAAAAACACGGTCGCAGCCAGGAAGCTCCCGCTCGAGAAAGCGGCTTCGCAGACCTTGCCGTATAGTTCTTCCGGTGATTTCGCGTACAGGATCGCTTCGTTGGTGGCATTCAACGCCGCGAATGTACGCCCGATGGTCGACTGCACGTTCCCTGAAGGCCCCGGGGCCAACCCCTTCAAACTGGCGCGGAACATTGCCCGCAAGAGGCCTAAGTGATGGTTAGTGTATCCGGCAAGTTGCGCGACAGAGTAAACGGCTGACGAACGCGGCGGGCGGTTTCCCGGGATATTACGGACCCTTGTGTGCCAGGCTGAGGCGGCGGGCCGGAACGCGCGGATCGCGGCCCGGTTCGTGCCGGCACGGCGGCCAAATTCCGCATCGCGACCGCGCCCGTTCCGCTCGGTGAAAACATCGGCGGGAGCACCCTGCTGGCGGTATGGCCGACCGGATTTTCCGGCCTTGCTCGGCCAGCCGCGCTTTGAGAGCATGACGCCGATAACAGCAAGCAAGACCCGCGCCTCATGCGGGCGAAGCGCGAGGAAATTCCCATGCCGATCGTCCAGGCCGACCGTCTCACGCGTATCGGCGCCGCGCTGCTTCGGGGCGCCGGCGCATCGGAGGAGGAGGCCAACGCCGTCGCCTCCGGCTGCGTCAACGCCAATCTGGCCGGCCATGACTCCCACGGCGTGATCGCGATCCCGACCTATATCGACCGCATCAAGGCCGGCCACATCGTGCCCGGCGCCAAATGGACCATCGTGCAGGAAACGCCGACCACGACCGTGATCGACGGCCATTGGGGGTTCGGCTTCCACGTCAACGCCAAGGCGATGGAGATGACCATCAACAAGGCCAGGACCGCCAATGTCGCGGCCTGCACCGTGTTCCGGCAGAGCCATGTCGGGCGGCTCGCGCATTACCCGCTGATGGCGATGCGCGAAGGCATGATCGGGATCGCGGCAGCCGATTCCGGCCGCTCGCCGAAGCATGTCGCGCCGTTCGGCGGCCGCGAGGCCCGGCTCGGCACCAACCCGCTGTCGATCGCGGTGCCCTCCGATCTCGAGGCGCCGTTCTATCTGGACATGGCGACTTCGGCGGTCGCCGCCGGCAAGATCCAGCTCGCGGTGGCGCGCGGCGAAAGCATCCCGAAGGGCTGGATCATCGATGCCGAGGGCCGCGACACCACCGATCCCAAGGACTATCGCAAGGGCGGCGCGCTGCTGCCGCTGGGCGGCAGCGAGGGCTACAAGGGCTCGGGGCTCGCCGCGATGGTCGAGGTGCTATGCGGGCTGTTGACCGGCCTCGGTTTCGGCGTCGAGCCGACCGGCCGGCACAATGACGGCTGCTTCATGGCGGTGTTCAACGTCGCCGCGTTCCGGCCGCTCCTCGATTTCAAGAAGGAGGTGGCCGATTTCGCGCGCTACCTGA
Source organism: Bradyrhizobium sp. SK17 (assembly GCF_002831585.1). GTDB lineage: Bacteria > Pseudomonadota > Alphaproteobacteria > Rhizobiales > Xanthobacteraceae > Bradyrhizobium. The sequence goes on from NZ_CP025113.1 coordinate 112,712, forward strand.
AATCGACGCCACCGTCGGAGGGAAGCCGCGGCGTATTCTATCCCGGCGAGGTCGAACATCTGCGCGAGCTCGAGCGGCGCAAGAACGGCATCGAGATCGAGGATGCGACCTGGGAGAAGCTCAAGGCCCTCGCCGTCGATTACAAGCTCGCCGACGAACTCAACCTGCGCTGACAAATCCGGACACGGGAGAACGACATGACACGGCAAATGGCACTGGTTGGCTTTTTGCAGGCGCAGAACTGTACCAACCTGCCGGGCTCCTGGCGCCACCCGGAATCGCGCGACGATTCGATGTCGGCGGACTACTACCAGGAGATCGCGCGCATCCTGGAGCGCGGCAAGTTCCACATGGCGTTCTTCGACGACCGCCTCGCGATGCCCGACCGCTACAACAACGACCACGCCCACACCGTCGAATACGGCATCCGCTGCGTGAAGATGGACCCGATCGTGGTGCTGACCACGATGGGCATGGTCACCACCAAGCTCGGCCTCGCCTCGACCGCATCGACCACCTATTTCGAGCCGTTCGACGTCGCCCGCCGCTTCGCCACGCTCGACCTGATGACGGGTGGCCGCGCGGCCTGGAACGTGGTGACCTCGGTCAATGACGGCGAAGCGCTTAACATGGGCAAGGCGCAGCATCTCGACCACGATCCGCGCTACGACCGCGCCGATGAGTTCATGGAGGTGGTGCTCGGCCATTGGGATTCCTGGGAAGACGGCTCGCTTGTGATCGACAAGAAGAGCGGCCGCTTTGCCGATCCGACCAAGGTGAAGCGGCTCGATCACAAGGGCGAGTTCTTCAGCTCGCGCGGTCCGTTCACGGTACCGCGCTCACCGCAGGGGCATCCGGTGATCGTGCAAGCCGGCGCCTCCGGCCGCGGACAGCGCTTTGCCGGCCGCTGGGGCGAAGTGATCTTCACCGCGGCGCGCAATCTCGCGCACGCCAAGCAGAATTACGACGCCATCCGCGGTGAAGCCGCCAAGGCCGGGCGCGATCCCGACCAGATGTTCCTGTGCAATCTGATCACGCCAATCGCCGGCGCCACCAAGGCGGAAGCCGAGGATCGCATGGCCGTGATCCAGAAGCTGCCGCTCGAGATCGACGCGCTGTCGCTGCTGGCGGAAGCGCTCAATTTCGATTTCGGCGCCAAGCCGATCGACGAGCCGCTGACCACGGAGGAGTTGCAGGGCATGCAAGGCATGATCGGCATGCGTGACGGCGTGCTGCGCGCCTCCGGCAAGAGCAATCCCTCGACCCGCGACTTCATCACCTTCTCCGGCCGCGCCCAGGTGCAGGATGCGATCGTCGGCGGTCCGAAGGAGATCGCCGACCGGCTGGAGGAATTGTTCGAAGGCCGCGGCTGCGACGGCTTCGTCGTCGCCGCAAGCTATGTGCCGGGCTCCTATGCCGACTTCGTCGATCACGTGGTGCCCGAGTTGCAGAAGCGCGGCCTGTTCCACAAGGACTATGCCGGCACGACGCTGCGCGAAAATCTCGGGCTCAAGCGCCCGGCTGCGGGCGCGTGGAAGACCCGCGCGCAAGCGGCGGAATAGAAGGACATCATCATGCGCTGGCTGAAATTCACCGCCGCGGGCAACACGTCCTGGGGTTTGGTCGAGGGTGACACCGTGACGACAGTCAACGGCGATCCATTCGGCGAATGGAGAAAGACGTCCAAGAACCACGCCTTGAAGGACGTCAAGATCGAGCTGCCGCTGGTCCCGCGCACCTTCTACTGCGTCGGGCTGAATTATTTGAAGCACCTCAAGGAAGCCGCCGACAAGGCCGGCACGGTGCCGAACGTTCCCGACCGCCCCGAGATCGGCTACCGCGCCCAGAACGCCCTGATCGCGCATGATGATGACGTCGTGATCCCGGCAAGCGCGACCGAGAAAATCCATTACGAGGGCGAGCTGGTCGTCGTGATCGGCAAGACGGCCAAGCACCTCACCGACGCCAATGCGATGGATTGCGTGTTCGGCTACACCATTGGCAACGACGTCTCCGAACGCAGCTGGCAGAAGGCCGACCGCGGGCTGTGGCGCGCCAAGAACGCCGACACCTTCAAGCCGATGGGGCCGTGGATCGAGACCGACGTCGATCTCGACCGCATGGAGACCGCGATCCGCGTCAACGGCAAGGAGACCGGCCGCTTCCGCACCAACGAGATGATCTTCGGCATCGTCCCCTTCCTGGTCGAGCTGAGCAAGTACTTCACGCTGTCACCCGGCGACGTGATCTGGATGGGCACCGACGGCGCCTCGCCTGATTTGAAGGACGGCGACGTGGTGGAGATCGATATCAGCGGCATCGGGACGTTGCGGAACAGGTTCGTGAAGGAGAAGGTGTGAGGGCTCGAGCGCTCTAGCCCCGTCATCCTGAGGAGCGCGCAACGCGCGCGTCTCGAAGGATCGACGGCCACCAGCCGGGGTCGTACATCCTTCGAGGTTCGCTCCGCTCGCACCTCAGGATGACGGTATGAAACTAGTTGTATTCTCTCCATTTGTCGTCCCGGCGAAGGCCGGGACCCATACGCCGCGGCGAGTCTCGTAGGCGGGGCTCATCGTTCCAACGTCGCGCAACAATAGCCATTCGTGGTTATGGTCCCGGCCTGCGCCGGTCCGACACTGGGTTTGTTGAAGCATAAGACCCCATGCATCAAGTGCACAGACCGGATGGCTCACCGCACGGTCGCCGGCCGACTCTTCACATGGTCGATGAACGCGCGCAGCTTCGGCAGGATCTGGCGGTGGCCGGGATAGTACAGGAACACGCCCGGCGTCGTCGGCGCGAATTGATCCAGCACGCGCACGAGCTTCTTGTCCTTTACGGCAGCTGATATCAGCGGTGCGGGCACTTGCGCCAGCCCCACACCTTCGAGCGCCGCGCCGACCAGCGTCGGGAAGTCGTGGCCGATGAAGGAGCCGGATACGGCCAGCTCGATCGAACGACCGTTATCGTTCAGCGACCATGGCGCCAGCCCGCCGTTCGATCGCCGCAGCCTGAGGCAGGCGTGTTCACGCAGATCGTCGGGACGCTTCGGCCGGCCGCGGCGCGCGAGATAGTCCGGGCTGCCGACGACGGCGAACGGGAACGGCTTGGTCAGGCGCACCGCGACCATGTCCGGGTTGATGAACTGGCCCATCCGGATGCCGGCATCGAAACCGCCGGCGGCGAGGTCGACCAGTTCCTCGCTGGCGGCGAGTTCGACCTCGATCTCCGGATACGCCTTGCAGAATGAAGCGATCAGCGGCTCCAGCAGGATCGGCACCACCGAGCGCGGCACGGTGAGGCGCAGCAGCCCGGCCGGCTTCTGCCCGAGCTCGCGCGCGGCGCCGCTCGCAGCGACCAGCTCTTCGAAGGCGGGCCGGGCGCGTGCGAGAAATCGTTCACCGGCCTCGGTCAAACCGACACTGCGGGTGGTGCGGATGAACAGCACGGCGCCGAGGCGCGCCTCGAGCGCACGCACCGCCTGGCTGATCGCCGACGGCGTCACCGCGAGCTCGGTCGCCGCACGGCGAAAGCTGCGGTGCTGGGCGACGCTGAGGAATGCCTCCACGCCGTCGAGCGCGCCCTGCCGGACTGTGAAGTTCTGCTTCATGGCCTGTCAACATTATCGCGAATAGTCGCCTCCGGAAAGCCGCCCTACATCGAACCTACGAGCCCAGCGCCGCGATGCACGCTGCGCCACGCGACATCACGACATCAGTCGTGAGACTCGGCCGATGACAGCAATCCGTCACGCAATCCTCGCCCTCACCCTCACTCTGACAGGCGCCACCGCCATGACCGCTCCCTCCCCTGCCCAGGCCCAAACCACCTCCACCGTCACCACCGGCGTGATTGTCATCCTGACCGTCAAGCCGGGTATCACCCGCGATCAGGTGATGGCGGTGATGCCGGATGAAATCCGGCAGACCGTGCAGCTCTATCTCAACGGCAAGCTTCGCGAATGGTATTCGCGATCCGATGGACGCGGGGTCGTCTTCCTGCTCGACGCCAGGGACACCGCCGAGGCCCACGCGATCATGGAAGGCCTGCCGCTGTCCAAGCTCGACCTGATGGACCACGACTACATCGCAGTCGGCCCGCTGCTGCCGCTGCGCCTGCTCATCGCCAAGTCGTGAGCGCAAGCCGAGGTCGAAGCCGATCGACGGTTCGGCCTCCTCCCTCCAGACCGACAAACAGAGGAAACCGGCCGTGCCAGTCAGTCTCAACGTTCCATTCCTGCTCAGCGTCGCCGGTGCATTTCTCGCCAGTGCAGCGGTGGCTGTCACCTATGTCTGGCCGGCGCTCCGCACCTGGCCGCGCCACGAGGCGCTCCGGCTGCTTGCGGCCTTCCATGCCTTCCGGTTCCTCGGGATGAACTTCCTGGTCACCGGCTTCGTGTCGCCGGACGTGAACCCGGTATTTGCCGGCGCGGTCGGCTGGGGCGATCTGACCGCGGCAACTCTCGCGCTGCTTTCGATGGCGGCACTGTCGTGGCGCTGGCCGATCGCCATTCCGCTCGTCTGGCTGTTCAACGTCTGGGGCACGCTGGATCTGCTCAACGCCTACTACATGGGCGCGACGGAGAACGCGGATCCCGGCCTGTTCGGCGCTGGCATCTATATTCCAGCGCTGTATGTACCGCTGCTGCTGGTCAGCCACGTGATGGTGTTCATGATCCTGATGCGGGCGAAGAAGGCAGAAGCGTAGCGCGCCCTTCCCTTTCGTCATTCCGGGGCTCGCGAAGCGAGAGCCCGGAATCCATCAGGCCACATAACGCATGGAGTAATGGATTCCGGGCTCGTGCTTCGCACGCCCCGGAATGACGAAGAGAGAAAACTCCACCTCAAAACGGCAGCGCCACGCCGGTCTTGATCTCTTTCAGGATCACGTTGGTGCGGACGTGGCGAATGCCGGGAATGCGGAACATGAATTCGTCCAGGAATCTATTGTAGGCGTCCATGTCGCGCACCACGACGCGCAGATGATAGTCGGCGTCGCCGGTGGTCGCGAAACATTCCAGCACCTCGCGGCGCTTCGTCACCCGTGCGACGAACTCGTCGACGAACTTGACGTCGTGACGCTCGAGCGAGACATGCAGGATCGCCGAGGTCGCAAAGCCTGCGGGCTCGCGCGCGACCAGCGCGGAATAGCCCGAGATGACGCCGGACTCTTCCAGCGCGCGGACCCGGCGCCAGCACGCCGAGGTCGACATCCCGACCGTGTCGGCCAGCTGCTGGTTGGTGGCGCGGCCATCCTTTTGCAGTTCGGCGAGAATCCGCGCGTCTTGCTCTTCGACCATGCGTCAGCTCCAATTCGGTAGACTTTACCACACGGGCCACAAATTTGCGAATCTCTACCGATTTTTGACTATCGATCGAACAGATAGGTAAGACCTACCAGGCATCAGGGCATAGCCTCGTCCGGTCAGACATTGCGATTCCCGGAGGGGTCAGTCATGGGCCAGATGCCGCTGCTCGACGCCTACCAGCTCTTCGACCGCTACAGCCGCGAGCACGGCCGCGTCTTCCTCACCGGCACGCAGGCGATCGTCCGCATCGTGCTGGACCAGGCGCGGCGCGACCGTGTGGCTGGACTCAACACCGCGGGCTTCATCTCCGGCTATCGCGGCTCGCCGCTCGGCGGCGTCGATCTCGAACTATGGAAGATCAAGCAGCTGCTGACCGACAGCCGCATCGAATTCCTGCCCGCCGTGAACGAGGACCTCGCGGCGACCGCGGTGCTCGGCTCGCAGCAGGTCGAGACGCAGAAAAACCGTCAAGTCGATGGCGTGTTCGGGCTGTGGTATGGCAAGGGTCCGGGCGTCGATCGCTCCGGCGACGCGCTGAAGCACGGCAATGCCTATGGCTCCTCGCCGCACGGCGGCGTGCTGGTCGTCGCCGGCGACGACCATGGTTGCGTGTCGTCCTCGATGCCGCATCAGTCCGACGTCGCTTTCATGAGCTGGTTCATGCCGACACTGCATCCGGCCGATGTCGGCGAGTATCTCGCGTTCGGCGAATATGGCTACGCGCTCAGTCGATTTTCCGGCATGTGGGTCGGCTTCAAGGCGATCTCGGAGATCGTGGAGTCCGGTGCCTCGGTCGCGCTGTCTGCACCGCGCCGTTTCATACAGCCGGATTTCGTGCCGCCACCGGGCGGCCTGCATTATCGCTGGCCGGATCTGCCGGGCCCGCAGATCGAGGAACGGCTGGAGGCCAAGAAGCACGCGGTCTATGCCTTTGCAAAAGCCAATCCGATCGACCGCCGGATCTACGACGTGAAGGACGCACGCTACGGCATCGTCACGACTGGCAAGGCGCATCTGGATCTGATGGAGGCGCTGCGGCTGGTCGGGCTCGACGAAGCCGCGTGCCGACGCTTCGGCATCGACATCTACAAGGTCGGCATGGTGTGGCCGCTGGCGCTGCACGACGCGATGGAGTTCGTGAAGGGCAAGCGCGAGATCCTGGTGGTCGAGGAGAAGCGCGGCATCATCGAGAGCCAGTTCAAGGAGTACTTCTACGACTATCCCGGGTCGAAGCCGGAGCGGATGGTCGGCAAGCATGACGAAACCGGCGCGCGGCTGATCTCCTGGACCGGCGAATTGTCGCCGCGGATGCTGGCCGACGTGCTGGCGCGGCGGCTCGATCCGATGTTTCCCGAATTGCAGCTCGCCCGTCGCGTCGCCGCGCTCGTGCCCGAGCAGGACCGCATGATCGCAGTGCCGGGCGCTGCGCGCACGCCGTATTTCTGCTCGGGCTGCCCGCACAACACGTCGACGAAAGTGCCCGAAGGCTCGACGGCGCTGGCTGGCATCGGCTGCCATTTCATGGCGAGCTGGATGGACCGCGAGACCTCGTCGCTGATCCAGATGGGCGGCGAAGGCGTCAATTGGGCAGCGTCGTCGAAATTCACCGGCAATACGCATGTGTTCCAGAATCTCGGCGAAGGCACCTATTATCACTCCGGCTCGATGGCGATCCGCCAGGCGATCGCGGCGAAGACCAACATCACCTACAAGATCTTGTTCAACGACGCAGTCGCCATGACCGGTGGTCAGCCGGTCGACGGCCCGGTCAGCGTGCAGGCGATCGCGCATTCCGTGCGCGCCGAGGGTGTGTCGCGGATCGCGCTGGTGTCGGATGATCCCTCGCATTTCTCGTCGGCGGATCTGCCCGCTGGCGTCACGATCCATCCGCGCGAAGACATGGACGCCGTGCAGCGTGAGCTGCGCCAGATGTCCGGCGTCACCGTGCTGATCTATCAGCAGACCTGCGCCACCGAGAAGCGGCGGCGGCGCAAGCGCGGCACGGTCGTCGATCCGGCAAGGTTTGCGTACATCAACGACCTCGTCTGCGAGGGCTGCGGCGATTGCTCGGTGGAATCCAATTGCCTCAGCGTCGAGCCCAAGGAGACGCCGTTCGGCCGCAAGCGCAAGATCAACCTGTCGACCTGCAACAAGGATTTCTCCTGCCTCAACGGCTTCTGCCCGAGCTTTGTCACCGTCGAGGGCGGGAAACGACGGGCCAAGGGCGCGAGCGCGATCGATCCGCTGGCGCGCGCCGCCGCGCTGCCGGCGCCGGAGTTCACGACACTCGACACGCCCTATGATCTCCTCATCACCGGGGTCGGCGGCACCGGCGTCATCACGGTCGGCGCGCTGATCGCGATGGCCGCGCATCTCGAAGGTCGCGGCGTCTCGGTGCTCGACTTCACCGGCTTCGCGCAAAAATTCGGCCCGGTGCTGAGCTTCCTCCGGCTTGCAGCTACGCCCGATGCGCTGCACCAGGTGCGGATCGACCAGGGCGCGGCGGATGCCCTGATCGGCTGCGACCTCGTGGTCAGTTCGTCGGCCAAGGCGTCCGGCACCTATCGCAGGGGTATGCGCGCCGCGGTCAACATCGCCGAGATGCCGACCGGCGACGTGGTCCGCTTCCGCGACGCCGACCTCGCCTCGCCGGTTCGGCTTCGTGCCATCGAGCGGGTGATCGGCCCAGGCAACCTCACCACGATCGACGCCAATGCGCTGGCCGAGCGACTGCTCGGCGACAGCGTCTACGCCAACATCATGATGCTCGGCTTTGCCTGGCAGCAGGGCCTGGTGCCGGTGTCGCTGGAGGCGCTGACCCGTGCGATCGAGCTCAATGCCGTCGCGGTCGAGCGCAACAAGCAGGCCTTGGCCTGGGGCCGGCTCGCCTTCGCCGATCCGGACTTCCTGCCGAAGTCCGAGCACGCGACAACCAACGCACCGGAGACGCTCGACCAGGTGATCGCACGGCGCGCCGACTTCCTGCGCGCCTACCAGGACGACGCGTATGCCGCACGCTACCGCGCAACCGTCGACCGCGTGCGCCGCGCCGAGGCCGCGCTCGGCAGCGAAGCGCTGACCGACACCGTGGCGCGCTCGCTGTTCAAGCTGATGGCCTACAAGGACGAGTACGAGGTGGCGCGGCTGCATATGCGGACCGGCTTCCTCGACGAGCTCAGGCTCGAATTCGACGGCGACTTCACGGTCCAGTATCACCTCGCGCCGCCCTTCCTGCCGGCGCAGCGCGACGCGCGAGGACGGCCGAAGAAGCGCGCATTCGGGCCATGGATCCAAGCCCCGCTGCGGCTGCTCGCGCGGCTGAAGGGGCTGCGCGGCACGGCATTCGACGTATTCGGCTACACCGCCGAACGTCGCGCCGAGCGTGCGTTGATCGTCTGGTACGAGGCGCTGATCGAGACCATGCTCGGCAAGCTCGATGCGGCGCGGTTGCCCGATCTCATCACGCTTGCGAAGGCGCCGATGGAGATCCGCGGCTACGGGCCGGTGAAGGACGCCGCGATCGAAAAGACCAAGGCGGAGGTGGCGCGGCTCGCCGCGCAATTCACCTCCGCCCCGTCAGATCAAGGCGACGGCTCAGGCCGCCGCGCCGCGCTTGGCGGGTGAGATCAGGCTCACCACGACGGTCGCAATCACCGCCACCACGATGTTGAGCACGAGCGCCCCAAGCCCGACATAGAAGGTGTAGGTGGCATCGCCGAGCGAGATGCTGGCAAGCGGCTTCAGCCCGTTGCTCCACGCCGTGTAGGTGCCCCAGCCGATGCCGGCGGCCCAGCCGAGCAGCAGGCCCTCGGCGCGGAACCAGACCGTGAACAGGCCGAACACCAGCGCCGGCAGCGTCTGCACGATCCAGAGGCCGCCCAGGAGTTGCAGGTCGAGCGCATATTGCGTCGGCAGGAACAGGATGAAGGCGAGCGCGCCGACCTTCACCACCAGCGAGGTGATCTTGGCCACCGACGCCTCACCGGCATGCGAGATGTCCGGATTGACGTAGGACTTCCAGACATTGCGGGTGAACAGATTGGCGGCGCCGATACTCATCACCGCCGCCGGCACCAGCGCGCCGATCGCGATCGCCGAGAATGCGAAGCCGGCGAACCATTCCGGGAACAGCGTCTTGAACAGCATCGGCACCACGTCGTTCGGCGACGTCACCTTGATGCGTGCGGCATAGGCCATGTAGCCGAGCAGTGCGATCAGGCCGAGCAGCAGCGTATAGGCCGGCAGCAGGATGGCGTTCTTGCGGATGGTATCCGCCGACTTCGAGGCGAAGATGCCGGTCAGCGTGTGCGGATACATGAAGGCCGCGAGCGCCGAGCCGAGCGCCAGTGTCGCATAGGGCAGATATTGGGCCCCCTTCAGCGTCAATCCGGTGGCGCCGCCCTTGGCCGCGAAGGCGTCGTTGGCGGCCGAGAACACCGCGCCATAGCCGCCGAGCTTCGACGGCACCACGACCACGGCCGTCAGCACCACGATATAGATCATGATGTCCTTGACGAAGGCGATCAGCGCCGGCGCGCGCAGGCCGGAGCTATAGGTATAGAGCGCGAGGATCACGAAGGCGGCGATGATCGGCAGCTCGCCGGTCAGGCCCATCGCCTTGATCACGACCTCCATGCCGATCAGCTGCAACGCGATGTAAGGCATGGTCGCCACCAGGCCGGTCAGCGCCACCGCGAGTTCGAGCGCGCGCGAGCCGTAGGCACCGTGCACGACGTCGGCTGCGGTGACATAGCCATTGGCATGCGCCTTCTTCCACAGCACCGGCATGACCGCGAACACGAAGGGATAGACGATGATGGTGTAGGGCAGCGCGAAGAATCCGTAGGCGCCGACCGCGTAGACCAGCGCCGGCACCGCGATCACGGTGTAGGCCGTGTAGAAATCGCCGCCGACCAGGAACCAGGTAATCCAGGTGCCGAATTGGCGGCCACCGAGACCCCATTCGTCGAGATGCTCGTTGACCGGGCCGGATTTCCAGCGCGCCGCGAAGAAGCCCATCACGGTGACGAGAGCGAAGAAGAAGATGAAGACGGAGAGCGCCACCCAGGCGACGTGATCGGTCATGGCCGCCCCCTCACCGCTGCTCATCGGCATCGGGCTGGCGGCTGCGATAGACCAGCCAGATCAGCAGCGAGGAGATCGGCACCCAGGCGAGCTGGTACCAGTAGAAGAAGGGAAAGCCGAACAGCGACGGCTCGGCGAAATTATAGAACGGTACCCATAGCAAGCCGATGAACGGCAGCAGCAACAGAATCCACATGGCCCACTCCCCAACCCGAGATCTGATTAGACCGGCGATGTTGCCGGTGTCCCGTCATCAACGACCCCAGGAACCATTTGTTGCGTCTAGAATCACGGTTGCGGCATGGCGATGCAAAAAGATGTGATCGCCGCGCCGGGCAACCAGCCTACTCGGCTTTGATGCCGGCGTCCTCAATCACCTTGCGCCAGCGCGCCTCCTCACCGGCAAAGTAGCGGTCGAGCTCTGCGGGCGGTGCAGCGACCATCACGAGGCCCTCATTGACGGCGAGCTTCTTGAAGGCCTCCGCCTGCACCGCCCTGGCGGCTGATTTGTTGAGACGGTCGATGATGTCGGGCGGCGTGTTCGCAGGTGCGTAAAGGCCGTACCAGGATTCCGCGGCGTAGCCCTGCACACCGGCTTCAGCGACCGTCGGCAATTGCGGGAACGACGGCGAACGCCCGGCCGACGTGACCCCGATCGCGCGCAACTGCCCGGCCTCGACCAGCGACGCACAGCTTGCCACCGTGGTGAACATCACCTGGATCTGGCCGCCGATCAGGTCGGTGATCGCCGGCGCCGCGCCCTTGTAGGGCACGGTGGTGAGATTGACGCCGGCCATGTGCTTGAACAATTCGCCGGCGAGATGCGCCGAGGTGCCGGTGCCATAAGTGCCGTAGGACAGTTTTTCCGGATCGGCCCTGGCGGCGGCGATCAGGTCCTTGATCGACTTGATCGGCGACGCCGGATTGACCACGACGACATTGAACGAGCGCGCCACCAGCGCCACCGGCGCGAAGTCCTTGTGCGGATCGTAGGGCAGCTTGCGGTAGAGGCTCGGGTTGACCGCATTGGCGAAGGTCGCCATCAGCAGCGTGTAGCCATCGGGCGGGCTCGCCGCGACGCTCTGCGTGCCGATGATGGTGCCGGCGCCCGGCTTGTTCTCGATGATGACGGTGACGCCGAGATCCTTTTGCATCTCCTGTGCCAGCGTACGCGCGACGACGTCGGTGCCGCCGCCTGGCGCGAACGGCACCACGATCCTGACCAGGTGATCGGGATAGGCGGCGCACACGGGCGTATGCAGCAGCACGGATGCTGCGAGCGCGAACAGAAGCGATGCGAGGAGACGAAGCGGCATGGCAGGCTCCGGCGACAGGCGATGTATTCTTGATACACGCCCATGCCATGCAAGGGATGCCGGGCGGCCATGATGCTGGAGGAAGCGCTGAGCTATTGGTCCCGTCATCCTGAGGAGCGCGCAGCGCGTCTCGAAGGATGCACGGCCCGCGCTGTGGCCGATTCATCCTTCGAGACGCCGCTTCGCGGCTCCTCAGGATGACGGGGAGAAATCGGAGTGCGTCCTTCTCGCAACGACGGCCTAACCGCCTCACGAATACGGATTGATCAGCTTCTGCTGTTCGGTGGCATGGCGCACCAGGAGATCGATGAAGATGCGGACCTTGGCCGAGAGATGATGACGGTGCGGATAGACCGCGTTCATCGTCAGTTCGACCGGCCGGTACTCGGGCAGCAGCCGCACCAATTGTCCCGACTCCAATTCGTCGCGGACCAGGAAGCCCGCCGCGAGGAAGACGCCGACACCGGCAAGCGCCGCGAGCTTCAGCGTTTCGCCGCTGTTGGAGAGCAGATTGCCGGAGACGCGCACCGCGGCCGGCGTGCCCTTGCGGTCGGTGAAGCGCCATTCGTCGCCGTAGGGGTAATGGGCATGGCGCATGCAGTTGCGCGCGGAGAGATCGGCGAGCTGCCCGGGCTTGCCGTGCTGCTCGATATAGCCGTGCGACGCGCACAGCACATGGCGCCAGGTCGCGATGGTGCGCACGATCAGGCTGGAGTCGGGCACCGGGGTCATGCGCACCGCGAGATCGTAGTTCTCGTCGATCAGATCGGCATTGCGCTCGCCGATCATGAGATCGATCTTGACCTCGGGATAGGTCGCCAGGAACTCGGCCACCGCCGGCGACAGGAACTGGACAAGATGGGTGTTGGTGAAGATGCGCAGCGTGCCGCGCGGCACCGATTGCTGCGCGCCCGCGACCTCATCGGCATGCTCGATATCGGCGAGGATCTGGACACAGCGGTCGTAATAGGCCTGGCCGATTTCGGTGACGCTGACCTTGCGCGTGGTGCGGTTGAGCAGCCGGGCGCCGAGCCGGTCCTCCAGCGACTGGACGTGGTTGCTCACCATCGTGGTCGACATGTTGAGCTTGCGGCCGGCCGCGGAAAAGCCGCCGGTGTCCACGACCCGGACGAAGGCGGTCAGACTGGTCAGGCGATCCATCGTGCAAGGTCCGGATTATCAGCGCTGGCTTGATAATGCTTCCAGTTTTATCGGGATTATCACAGCGGGAAGGATATTGCATCTAAAGGGCGATACCCGGCGCCCTTACTGGAAGGACGCGAATGTTCGACCGGAGGATGCCATGTCGGCTACCACCTATGTCCCTGAAGAATCGACAAAAATAGGCCTTCGCCCGTCGCGCGCCACGGTCAAGCGGGCGGCGATCGGATTGGCTGCGCTGATCGGCATCGGCGTGGCCGCCGACTTTGGCTACGACTACGTCACCACCGGCCGTTACCTCGAGTCGACCGATGACGCTTATGTGAAAGCGGACTCCACGATCATCGCGCCGAAAGTGTCGGGCTACATCGCCCAGGTGCTGGTCACCGACAACCAGCCGGTGAAGGCCGGCCAGGTGCTGGCCCAGATCGACGACCGCGACTACCGCACGGCGCTCGGCCAGGCCAAGGCGGATGTCGACGCCGCCAGCGCGTCGGTGCGCAATCTCGATGCCCAGCTCGAATTGCAGCAGCCGATCATCGACCAGAGCACCGCCGATGTCGACGCCGCCGAGGCCAATCTGAAATTCGCCCAGGAAGAGCAGACCCGCTACGACGGGCTGATGAAGTCCGGCTCCGGCACCATCCAGCGCGCGCAGCAGACCGACGCGGCGCTGCGCGCCAACACCGCGCAGCTCCAGCACGCGAAGTCGGCACTGTCGGCGGCGCAGCGCAAGGTCGACGTGTTGACCACGCAGCGCGCCCAGGCGGTCGCGCAGGTCGATCGGGCCCGCGCGGTCGAGCAGCAGGCCGAGTTGAACCTGTCCTACACACGGATCACCGCGCCGGTCGACGGCACGGTCGGCGCCCGCACGCTCCGGGTCGGGCAATATGTGCAGGCCGGCACCCAGCTGATGGCAGTGGTGCCGCTCGACGCGGTCTATGTGGTCGCCAATTTCAAGGAGACCCAGCTGACCCATGTGCGCAACGGCCAGCCGGTCGAACTCACCGTCGACAGCTTTCGCGGCACGACCTTGAAGGGCCATGTCGACAGCCTGTCGCCCGCGAGCGGCCTCGAATTCGCACTGCTGCCGCCCGACAACGCCACCGGCAACTTCACCAAGATCGTGCAGCGCGTGCCGGTGAAGATCGTGCTCGACGATCACAGCCTGACCGGCCTGCTGCGCCCGGGCATGTCGGCGATCCCGACGGTGAACACCAAAGCCACGGTGCTCGCCGAACGTGACGAGAAGCGGCGGCTTGCGGCGGCGGCGCGGCCGAGCGGCGGCTAGGACTGAGCGGCACCTCGACGAACTGACGCGATCGATCACCGTATCGGTGGTCGGTAGCGTTATGCGTCTTCCTTCGTCCCGCGCCCACAGGCGGTAGGGCTCCCTCCCCCCTTGTGGGGGAGGGTTGGGGAGAGGGGCGCGCTTGCGCTGAGGGTTCAACCTATTGTGCGAACGCAACTGCTGAGAGGTTCGACGTACAGCAGCATTGAAGCGGGTCGCTCTGAATCTCCGACGTCAGCGCCCGGGGCCACCCCTCTCCCCACCCTCCCCCGCAAGGGGGAGGGAGCCTGACCAGCGTGCTCACCTCACTGGTCGACACACCTCTGCAAACCGAACGGCGAACCATCGCGCGTCGCAAGCTCGATCGCGATTATCAATCAGAACGGAACAATCCTTCCAGTCTTTCCCGGATTATCGAAGCCGGCCGCCTAATGCATGTTGGTGATGCAAGCGAGAGAACACGCCGATGACCGCGCTCCAGCCCACAGCCAACGCCGCAGCCCTCACCGCCCCCGCAACACCAGCGGCGCCCGCGGTCTCCGCCAAGACCTGGATCGCGGTGATCGGCGCCAATCTCGGCGCGTTCATGGCGGTGCTCAACATCCAGATCGTCAACGCCTCGCTCGCCGACGTGCAGGGCGCGATCGGCGCGGGGATCGACGACGGCGGCTGGATCTCGACCTCCTATCTGATCGCCGAGATCGTGGTGATCCCGCTCTCCGGCTGGCTCGCGCAGGTGTTCTCGGTGCGCACCTATCTGCTCACCAACGCATTCCTGTTCCTGGTGTTCTCCGGAGCCTGCGCGCTGGCGCATGATCTGCCGCAGATGATCGCGCTGCGCGCGGTGCAGGGCTTCACCGGCGGCGTGCTGATCCCGATGGCGTTCACGCTGATCATCACGCTGTTGCCGAAGGCCAAGCAGCCGGTCGGGCTCGCGCTGTTCGCGCTGTCGGCGACCTTCGCGCCGGCGATCGGCCCGACCATCGGCGGCTATCTCACCGAGAACTGGGGCTGGCAGTACATCTTCTATGTCAATTTGGTGCCGGGCGCGATCATGATCGGCATGCTGTACGTCTCGCTCGATCCGAGCCCGATGAAGCTGTCGCTGATCCGCCAGGGCGACTGGCTCGGCATCATCACCATGGCGATCGGCCTTGCCGCGCTTCAGACCGTGCTGGAAGAGGGCAACAAGGACGACTGGTTCGGCTCGCCCTTCATCGTCCGCCTGTCGGTGATCGCGGCCGTGGCGCTGGTCGCCTTCCTGATCGTCGAATTCACCGTGGAGAAGCCGCTGCTCAATCTGCGCCTGCTCGCCCGCCGCAATTTCGGCTTCGGCATGCTGGCGAACTTCCTGCTCGGCATCGCGCTGTACGGTTCGGTGTTCATCCTGCCGCAGTATCTGTCGCGCATCCAGGGCTACAACGCCGAGCAGATCGGCATGGTGCTGGCGTGGACCGGGCTGCCGCAGCTGGTGCTGATCCCGCTGGTGCCGCGGCTGATGCAGCGCTTCGACCCCCGCATCATCATCAGCGTCGGCTTCGCGCTGTTCGCCGGCTCCAACTTCATGAACATCTTCATGACCAACGACTATGCCACCGACCAGCTATTCTGGCCCAACATCGTCCGCGCCATCGGCCAGGCCCTGGTGATGGCGCCGCTTTCGGCGGTGGCGACCGCGGGCATTGAGCTCGAGAACGCGGGCTCCGCCTCGGCCTTGTTCAACATGATGCGCAATCTCGGCGGCGCGGTCGGCATCGCGGTGTTGCAGACGGTGCTGACCAAGCGCGAACAATATCATTCCAACGTGCTGATGCAGTCGGTCTCACTGCTCGAGCAAGCGACACGGACCCGGATCGAGCAGTTGACGCAATATTTCATGAACCACGGCGTCGCCGACCAGGCCGCGGCCACCCACCGCGCGATCGCGGCGATCGGCAATGTCGTGCAGAAGCAGGCCTACATCCTTGCCTTCAGCGACACCTTCTATCTGCTCGGCGTGGCGCTGATCGTGGCGCTGGCCGCGACACTGTTGTTGAAGAAGCCGGGCCAGCTCGCCGGCGGGGGCGCACTAACAAGCAAGCACAACCAAGGAGAACGACCATGAAAGCCCGTATGAATTTCTACCAGGCCGCCCCCGACACCATCAAGGCGCTCGTCGCCGTGGAAAACGAGATCACCGCGAGCGGCCTCGAGCAATCGCTGATCGAGCTGGTCAAGACCCGCGCCTCCCAGATCAACGGCTGCGCCTATTGCATCAACATGCACACCGAAGACGCCCGCAAGCATGGCGAGACCGAACAGCGGCTCCATCTGCTCAACGCCTGGCGCGAGTCGCCGCTCTACAGCGAGCGTGAGCGCGCGGCGCTGGCCTGGACCGAAGCCTTGACGCTGGTGTCAGAAACGCATGCGCCCGACGCCGACTATGAGGCGGTGCATGCCGAGTTCACCGACGGCGAACTGGTCAACCTGACCGTGCTGATCGGCGCCATCAACGCCTGGAACCGGATCGCGATCGGCTTCCGCGCGGTGCATCCGGTGAAAGTGAAGGTGACGGCGTGAGACCCCTCCTTCGTCATTCCGGGGCGCGCCAATTGGCGCGAGCCCGGAATCCATACTCACGATCGTGGTTATAGGTTCCGGGCTCATCGCTTCGCGATGTCCCGGAATGACGAGAGGAGAGTTCTGCGCAGTCCACCCTAAACCGCCGTCGCCTTGGCGAACTCGACATAGATCTCGCGCAGACGATCGGTGATCGGGCCGACCTTGCCATTGCCGACCTGCTTGCCGTCGATCGCGACCACGCCCTGCACGAACACCGAGGCGCTGGTGATGAAGGCTTCCTTGGCGGCGAGCGCTTCCTCGACCGTGAAGGCGCGCTCCTCGATGCGAAGCTGGCGCTCCTCGGCGAGCTTGACCACCGCCTTGCGGGTGCAGCCGGGCAGGATCTCGTTGCCGTTCTGCCGCGTCACGATGACGTCGTCCTGGGTGACGATGAAGGACGAGGACGACCCTCCTTCGGTCACCTTGCCGTCCTCGATCATCCAGGCCTCGCCGGCGCCGGCCGCCGCCGCGGCCTGCTTGGCCAAGACCTGCGCGAGCAGCGCCACGCTCTTGATGTCGCGCCGCTCCCAGCGGATATCGGGCACAGTGATGACGTTGATGCCGGTCTTGGCCGAGGGCGCGTTGATGATGTCCTTTTCCGAGGTGAACATCACGAGCGTCGGCTTGACGTTGGCCTCCGCCTTTGGAAAGGCGAAATCCCGGCCCTTGTCGGCGCCGCGGGTGACTTCGAGATAGACCATGCCATTGACGAGGTCGTTGCGCTTCACCAGTTCCTTCTGGATTTCCTCGATCCGCTCCAGCGTCTCCGGCAGCGCCAGCTGGATCTCGCCGACCGACCGCTTCAGCCGCGCCAGGTGCGAGGCATTGTCGATCAGCTTGCCCTCGAGCACCGCGGCCACCTCGTAGATGCCGTCGGCAAACAGGAAACCGCGGTCGAACACCGAGACCTTGGCCTCGGAATGCGGCACGTACGAGCCGTTGACGTAAGCGATCTTTTCCACGCGAGTTCTCCTGCGGACGAAGGGGGAGTTTCAGGCCTTCGTATACGCAAAATGTTGACGGGGATAAACCCTTCCCGCCGTCATTCCGGGGCTCGCGCTACGCGCGCCCCGGAATGACGTGTGGGGAGGTCAACACCTCAATGCTGCAAGATCTTCGACAGAAACTTCTGCGCGCGGTCGCTGCGGGGCGTACCGAAGAAGTCGGCCTTCTTGGCATCCTCGACGATCTCGCCGCGGTCCATGAAGATGACACGGTCGGCGACCTTGTTGGCGAATCCCATTTCGTGGGTCACCACCATCATGGTCATGCCCTCGCGGGCGAGGTCGACCATGACGTCGAGCACCTCGCTGATCATCTCGGGGTCGAGCGCGGAGGTCGGCTCGTCGAACAGCATCGCGATCGGATCCATCGCCAGCGCCCGGGCGATGGCGACGCGCTGCTGCTGGCCGCCGGACAGTTCGGCGGGAAATTTCTTTGCGTGATCCTTCAGCCCGACGCGCTCCAGCAGCTTCATGCCCTTGGCCATGGCGTCGTCATGCTTGCGGCCGAGCACCTTCTCCTGCGCGAGGCAGAGGTTGTCGATGATCCGTAGATGCGGGAACAGCTCGAAATGCTGAAACACCATGCCGACGCGGGAGCGCAGCTTCGGCAGGTTCGTCTTGGGATCGTTGACCTTGACGCCGTCGAGGATGATCTCGCCGTCCTGGATCGGCTCCAGCGCGTTGACGCATTTGATCAATGTCGACTTGCCCGACCCGGACGGGCCGCAGACCACGACCACCTCGCCCTTGGCAACGCTGGTGGTGCAGTCCTTCAGCACCTGGAAGCTCGGCCCGTACCATTTGTTGACGTGCTTGATCTCGATCATGATGGCTCAGCGGTTGAAGCAAATGCGGGACATCACCTCTCCCATGGGGAGAGGTCGGATCGCGCAAGCGATCCGGGTGAGGGGCTTGGCTCCATCGATGGACCAGAGCTCCTCACCCGGCGCTATGCGCCGACCTCTCCCATGGGGAGAGGTGAAGGAGCTCGTGGCTCGAATTGATAGCCGCATGTCAATGCTACCTGACAATGGCGATGCGCGATTGCAGGCGGCGGACGCCAAACGACGCGATACAGGAAATGACGAAGTAGACCAGCGCGGCGAACAGGTACATTTCGACCAGGCGGCCGTCGCGCTGCGCGACCTTGCTGGCGGCGCCGAGGAAATCCGGGATCGACAGCACGTAGACCAGCGAGGTGTCCTGGAACAGCACGATGGTCTGCGTCAGCAGCACCGGCAGCATGTTGCGGAACGCCTGCGGCAGCACGATGTAGCGCATCGACTGCGCATAGGTCAGGCCGAGCGCGCTGGCGGCGGCCGGCTGGCCGCGCGAGATCGACTGGATGCCGGCGCGCATGATCTCGGAGAAGTACGCCGCCTCGAATGCGATGAAGGTGATCAGCGAGGAGGCGAAGGCGCCGACCGCGATCGGCCGCGACGCGCCGGTCAGCCACTGCCCGATATAGGGCACCAGGAAGTAGAACCAGAAGATCACCAGCACCAACGGCAGCGAGCGGATGAAGTCGACATAGAAGCCCGCGATGCGGCCGAGCACCTTGTAGCTCGACAACCGCATCAGGGCGATCATTGTGCCGAACACCAGGCCGCCGAGCGTTGCGAGCGCGGTCAGCGTCAGCGTGAACCGCATGCCCTCGAAGAACAGGTAGGGCAGCGCGCGGCGGATGACGTCGAAATCGAAATTCGCGAGCATGGTCATTTGCCCGTGATGTAGCCGGGGATCGCCACGTAGCGCTCGAGGAAGCGCATCGCGGTCACCACGACGAAATTGAGGAGGAGATAGAGCACGGTTGCCGCGGTGAACGCCTCGAACACCTGGAACGAGAATTCCTGCATCGAGCGGGCTTGGCCGGTCAGTTCGATCAGGCCGATGGTGATGGCCACGGCGCTGTTCTTGATGGTGTTGAGGAACTCGGACGTCAGCGGCGGCAGGATGATGCGGAACGCCATCGGCAGCAGCACGTAGCGATAGCCCTGCACCGTGGTGAGCCCGAGCGCCGTTGCGGCCTGCTTCTGCCCGCGCGGCAGCGAGGAGATGCCGGCCTGCAATTGCACGGCGACGCGCGCCGACATGAAGAAGCCGATGCCGATCGCGGCGGTCCAGAACGGCGCGTTCGGCAACTGCTTCAGCCACAGCCCGGCGGATTTCGGCAGCAATTCGGGCAGCACGAAGAACCACAGGAACAGCTGCACCAGCAGCGGCATGTTGCGGAAGAACTCGACCCAGCAGAAGCCGATCCACGACGCCGTCCGCGACGGCAGCGTGCGCAGCACGCCGATCACGGAGCCGAAGATCAGCGCGATGACCCAGGCCAGCAGCGACACCTTGACGGTGACCACCAGTCCCGCCAGCAACAGGTCGAGATAGGTGCCGGTCCCCATCGGGTTCGGCTCAAGGAAGATGTGCCAGTTCCAATTGTAGTTCACGTGTCCCCGCGCTCCCGCGCCGATGACGCATTACGCCAACATCAAGCGTGGCGTCTATGCAAATGTCCGGCCATTCTCCTCCAGAATGGCCGGACACGCTTACGTTAGACTAACGGCTCTCGCGATCAGTTGACCAGATAGGCATCCGGATCGGGCGAATCCGACGGCTTGGCAAGCTGCTTCTTCATCTCCGGCCCCAACGGAACGTTGAGGTTCAGGCCCTTCGGCGGGATCTTCTGGTTGAACCACTTGTCGTAGAGTTTCAAGCCCTCGTCGCTGGTGTAGAGCGCGGCGGTGGCAGCATCGGCAACCTTCTTGAACGGCACGTCGTCCTTGCGCAGCATGATGCCATAGGGCTCGGGCTTGGAGAATGCGTCCTTGGACAGCACATAGTCGCCCGGCGACTTCGAACTGGCGACCAGGCTCGCGAGCAGGATGTCGTCCATCACGAACGCCGCGGCGCGATCGGTCTCGACCATCAGGAAGGCCTCGGCATGGTCCTTGGCCGGGATGATGTTGATGTTCAGCCCGCGCGCGAGATTGGCCTCGGTGAGCTGCTTGATGTTGGTGGTGCCGGCGGTGGAGACCACCGTCTTGCCCTTCAGATCGTCGATCGAATTGATCTTGCTCGCCTTCTTCGTCACGTAGCGGCTCGCGGTGAGGAAGTGGCTGTTGGTGAACCAGACCTGCTTCTGGCGCTCGGCATTGTTGGTGGTCGAGCCGCATTCGAGGTCGACGGTGCCGTTTGCCATCAGCGGGATACGCGTCGCCGAGGTGACCGGGTTGAGCTTGACCTCGAGCTTGTCGAGTTTGAGCTCCTTCTTCACGGCATCGACGATCTTGTAGCAGATGTCCATGGCGTAGCCGACCGGCTTCTGGTTGTCGTCCAGATAGGAGAACGGAATCGAGGAATCGCGGTAGCCGAGCGTGATCACGCCGGTGTCCTTGATGTTCTTCAGCGTCCCGGTGAGTTCTTCGGCCTGCGCCTGGCTCGCGCCGAGCGCGGCAGCGAGCGCGAAGCCAATGAGATATTTGCGTGTCATACGTCTACTCCTTCGTGGAAACGGTCGATCAATGCGTGAGAATGTCGGCGAGGACGGGTGCGATATAGCGTCGAAACTGTTCGGGATTCTCGCTCATCGGAAAATGACCGAGCTTCTCCATGATCGTGACGCTGGCGCCCCCTATTGCCGCTGCGGTCCGCCTCGTGTCGTCGGGCGTGCAGGAGAAATCATACTCGCCCGTGAGCAGATAGAGCTTGCATACTTTAGTATCGATTGACGCGACCCGGCCGCGCAGGTCGCCGTCGACACGATAGAAGTAGAGGTCGCCCTTGAACACGCCGGGGCCGCCCTGCTTGTAGGCCCACAGCGTTTCCATCCGCGCGGGCTCCGGGCTCTGCGGGGCAATCAGCCCCGACACCAGCGCCGCACAGACCTCGCCGCCGTGAACGTCGGGGCGGTTCAGCCAGTCGGTGTCATACCACGGCGCCTGGAAATCGGCGGCCTCGAGCCCGATCAGCGCGCGGAACTCGGCAGCGTGCGCGATCGCGAGGTTGAGCACGATGCGGCCGCCGATCGAGCAGCCCATCACGACCGGCTTCTCCAGCCGCAGCGCGCGGCAGAAGGCGCGGATCGTCTCGGTGTAGCGCGCGGTGGTGAGCTGGTATTCATCGCCGGTCCAGCTTTTCGGCGGATTCGACTTGCCATGCCAGGGCATATCGAAGGCAATGATGCGGAAGTTTTCGGCAAACTGCGCATCAGCGAGCAGATGCCGCCACTGCCGCGCATCGGATCCCGCGGTGTGCAGGCAGACCAGCGGAATGCCCTGGCCGTGCTCCTCGAAATAGATCCGGTGCAGCTCGCCGCCGATCTCGACGTGAACGTAGCGGCCGACCATCGGCTCGATATGGCCGTTCGCGAGGGGCCCACTCATGATGCAGCCGCCACGATCCGCTGCCGCGGCAGCGCCAGCAGGTCCTTGAAATACTGGAGATGCGCCATGAAGGGGTGCAGATCGCCTTCCAGCACCGCCTCGCCGCGCTTGGTCAGCGCCAGCAGATCGTGCCAGCCGGGCTTCGGCTCGGGCTGCCAATAGGCGGACCAGGCCTGCGGCGTCGCGCGATAGGCGAAGCGCCACGAGCGCATCAGCACCGGCGACGGCACCAGCTCGACGATGCGCCCGGCACGGATCGCAGCATGGAACGGCCGCGCCATCGGGCCGAGCAGGCAGTCGCAGTCCAGCAGTCGGCCGCGCCGGAGCAGCGCAGGCGCCTGATCCAGCAATGCGGGAAGGCCGGCAAACGCGCTGATGACGGCGTCGTCGGTAGCGTCAGGCGATGGCGTCATCGGGTGGGCAGGTTTCCTGCGACGGACGGTACCATGATGGCCGGAAGCGCCGGTTCTCGCAAGGCACCGATGCCCTTGGGTTCCCTAGATAATTCGCTTGACCAAACCGGGCTTGCCGGTCAGCCGCGCGCTTCCCCATGCGGCCAGGGACTGCCAATCCGTCGGACCGGATGCCGATCTAATTCCGTCGCTCGGCAGGTCGCGGCAGACCAATTGTCGCAGCCGGCGCTTCGAGACCAATTCGCGCTTCCGTTGCCCGCCGCGTTCTGCAATGCGCTTTCATGTCCCTGCGATGACAGGGGCGATCATTGCCAATTCCGGACAAGACGGGGGTCGCGATCGGGCCCAGGGAGAGATCGAGATGTCGCAACGAAATCGCTTGATGGTCCTGCTCGCGGCCGCCGGCATGCTGGTGTCGGTTGCCGCGCACGCGCAGGATTATCCGACCAAGCCGATCACGCTGATCGTGCCATGGCCGGCGGGCGGCTCGACCGATATCTCGATGCGCGCGATCGCCGAGAGCGCCTCCAAGGTGCTGGGCCAGCCGATCGCGGTCGACAACAAAGCGGGCGGCGGCGGCACCGTGGGCCCGGCGACCATGGCCGCGGGCGCCAAGCCCGACGGCTACACCATCGCACAGCTTCCGATCACCGTGTTCCGCCTGCCGCTGATGCAGGAGGTGTCGTGGGATCCGGCGAAGGATTTCTCCTACATCATCCACCTCACCGGCTACACCTTCGGCGTCACCACCAATGCGGAGTCGCAATTCAAGACCTGGCAGGACGTGGTCGATTTCGCCAAGAAGAATCCCGGCAAGGTGACCTATGCGACGCCGGCACCGGCACCTCGCTGCATGTTGGCATGGAGCAGGTCGCCCTGATGGCCGGGATCAAGCTGACCCAGGTGCCGTTCAAGGGCGGTGCCGAGACCAACGCCGCGGTGCTCGGCCAGCACACCATGCTGCAGGCGGATTCCACCGGCTGGCGGCCGCTGGTCGATGCCGGCAAGCTCCGCCTGCTGATGGTGTGGACCGGCACGCGCTCGCCGAACTATCCCGACGTGCCGACGCTGAAGGAGCTCGGCTATCCCATGATCTACGACTCGCCGTTCGGCATCGCCGGCCCCAAGGGCATGGACCCCAAGATCGTCGCCAAGCTGCACGACGCCTTCAAGAAGGCGATCGAGGACCCGGCGGTGATCGCGACGCTCGCCAAATACGACATGGTGCCGAACTACAAGAACACCGAGGACTACAAGAAGTTCGTGGTCGAGGTCACCGAGTCCGAGCGCAAGGTGATCGACACGCTCGGTCTGGCGAAGAAGTAGAGTTCAGTCCGCTACGACGGGACTCACAACGGGATGCGCGAGAACCACCCCGGTGTCGTCCCGGCGAAAGCCGGGACCCATAACCACCAAAGGCTATTTGTTGCGCAACGCTGGGGCACCGGCTCGTTCCAACAACGTGACCCTGTGGTTATGAGTCCCGGCTTTCGCCGGGACAACGGGTGGGGAGATCATCCGCGCCGCCACCTCAGGACGACGGTGATCTAAGGGCCGCTTCATATGACAGACCAAACCAACGTCAAACTCCGCCTCAACAACTCCGAGCTGTGGGGCGGCCTGATCGGGCTTGCGCTCGGCATCTTCGTGCTCTGGTCGGGCCTGAAGCTCAAGCTCGGCACCATCAACGATCCCGGCTCCGGCTATGTGCTGTTCTATGCCGGCATCCTGATGTGCGTGTTCGCGACCTCGATCATCATCGCGGCGGTCACCGAGGGCGGCCCGACCTTCGCCTCACGCTGGCAGGATGCGCGCTGGGGCAAGCCGGTGCTGGTGATCGCCTGCCTCGTCGCATTCGCCTTCGCGCTGGAGCCGCTTGGCTTCCTGCTGTCGGCGATCCCGCTGATGCTGTTGCTGTTGCGCGTGATCGATCCGGTGCGCTGGTCGCTGGCGATCCCGCTGTCCATCCTTGCCCCGCTCGGGATGTGGTGGGTGCTGAAACACCTGCTCGCGATCCAGTTGCCGAGCGGCATGTTCGAGATCGGTTGAGCAAATCCCATGGATACTCTCGTCAACGTCGCCCACGGCCTCGGCGTCGCGCTGCAGCCGGTCAATTTGATCTATTGCTTCATCGGCGTCTTCATCGGCACCCTGGTCGGCGTGCTGCCCGGCATCGGCCCGATCTCGGCGATGTCGCTGCTGTTGCCTGTCACGCTGTCGGGCACACCGGAGTCCGGCATCATCATGATGGCCGGCATCTATTACGGCTCGATGTATGGCGGCTCGACCACCTCGATCCTGGTCAATATTCCTGGCGAAGCCGCCTCCGTCGTCACCTGTATCGACGGCCACCAGATGGCGAAGCAGGGCCGCGCCGGCCCCGCGCTCGGCATCTCCGCGTTCGGCTCGTTCATCGCCGGCACCTTCTCGCTGGTCGCGCTGATGCTGGTGGCGCCCTCGCTCGCCAGCGTCGCGATCGCCTTCGGGCCGGCCGAATATTTCAGTCTGATGGTGCTCGGCCTCGTGGTGCTGACCTTCCTCACCCAGGGCTCGATGGCCAAAGCGCTGCTGATGGCCTGCATCGGCGTCGTGCTCGGCCTGGTCGGGCTCGACAGCATCACCGCGCAGCCGCGGCTGACCTTCGGCCGCATCGAATTGATCGACGGCATCGGTCTCGTGCCTGTCGTGATGGGCCTGTTCGGCGTCGCCGAGGTGCTGCTCAACACCGAGCAGGCGATCAAGCGCGACATCATCAAGACCAGGATCACGCAGTTACTGCCGAGCAAGGAGGATTGGAAAGCCAGCGCCGGGCCGGTCGGCCGCGGCACCGTGCTCGGCTTCTTCCTCGGCATCCTGCCCGGCGGCGGCGCCGTGGTGGCGTCGTTTGCGTCCTACGCGCTGGAGAAGCGGCTGTCGAAACATCCGGAGCGCTTCGGCCATGGCGCGATCGAGGGCGTCGCGGGACCGGAATCCGCCAATAATTCCGCCGCCGGCGGCGCCTTCATTCCGCTGATGACGCTCGGCATCCCGCCGAACGTGGTGATGGCGCTGTTGCTCGGCGCCTTCGTGATCCACGGCTTGCAGCCGGGCCCACTGATGATCCAGCAGAACCCGACGCTGTTCTGGGGCATCATCGCCAGCATGTATATCGGCAATCTGATGCTGCTGGTGCTCAATCTGCCGATGATCGGCATGTGGGTGCAGCTGCTGCGGCTGCCCTACAACGTGCTATTCCCGCTGATCATCCTGTTCACGATCATCGGCGTCTACTGCTCCAGCAACAACGTGTTCGACGTCCATGTCATGATCGCGTTCGGCGTGATCGGCTATTTCATGCGCAAGCTCGGCTACGAGCCGGCGCCGCTGGTGCTCGCCTTCGTGCTCGGACCGATGCTGGAGAACAACCTGCGCAAATCGCTGATCCTCTCGCAGGGCGACCTGATGACCTTCGTGGAGCGGCCGATCTCGGCGATCTGTCTCGCCTTCGCGTTGCTGCTGCTGGTCGGTCCGCTGCTGCCCTCGCTGCGCAAGAAGCGCGAGATGGTGGCGCTGGATGAGGGGGCGTGAGCCAACACATGACGTTCACCTTCGTTTGAAGATAGACCCGAATTAACCAAGCGACGCTGGCCGTCACGGCCAGCGTCGCCATATGTCCTGGTGCATGCGGTGAAACATCGCTGCGAGACGCACAGCCTCCGATCCTGACGAAGAGTGCCGTCACGGGATCACTCCGAGCCGGGATCGGACGGTGCGCCCAAACCGTCGTAGATCCGTCGGGATCGCCAGGCTCGATCACACTGCGTTCCGGTCGTCCGCGTTCCCTTCGTGGTCCTTTGGACAAGGAGGTTCCCGCGATGGCTGACTCGATCTCCACGGCAAAACTCCTGACGTCCGGCAAAGCCTCGCGCCGCGACTTCCTTTACGTCGCCACGGCCGCCTTCGGCGCGGTCGGCGCCGTCGCATCGCTCATCCCGATGATCAGCCAGATGAACCCTGACGCCTCGACGCTGGCTGCGGGCGGACCGGTCGATCTGGACCTGTCGAAGGTCGCACCGGGCCAGCAGGTGGTGCTGCGCTGGCGAACCAGGCCGGTGTTCGTGACCCACCGCACGCCGCAGGCCGTCGAGAAGCTGAAGGATCCGGCGCTGCTGTCGCAATTGGCGGATCCGCAATCGTCCGAGTTGCAGCAACCGGACTACGTTGCGAACTGGCATCGTTCCGTCAAACCGGAGTTCGGCGTCGTGGTCGGCATCTGCACCCATCTCGGATGCATCCCGTTGTTCGAACCGGACCCGAACCCGACCTCGCCAGCGCCGAATTGGCCGGGCGGCTATTTCTGCCCGTGCCACGGTTCCAAATACGATCTCGCAGGACGCGTCTATAACGGCGTGCCGGCACCCTATAATCTGCCGGTTCCGCCGCATCTCTTCCCGAGCGACACCATGCTCCGCGTCGGCGAGAATCCACCGAACTCCGATTTCGACTTTGCCACGATCCGGCAGATATAGAGCCTGATCCGGAAAAGTACGAAGCGGCTTTCCGAAATGACCAGGCTCGTAGCCGACCGGCTTTCGCCGATCACAAGCCCGGCTTGACCGCGCGCCCGTTCTTCGGCGCCTGCGCCATCGCACGCGCCAGCACCTGGGCTTCCTTCTTCAGCATGTCGGCGAGTTCGCTCTCGCGGCGACGGATGCGGTCGGTCGCGGCGCCAATCGACAGCGCGGCAACCACCTCGCCGGCATCGTCGCGGACGGGGACGCCGACGCCGCCCATGCCGGGGAATGCGGCGTCGAGCAACACGGTGTGCCCGGCCTTGCGCGCCACTGCGATCCGCTCGCGCAGGAACTTCGGCGTGATGCGCGGCGATTTCGCCAGCCGCGGCACGATCACCTCGATCACGGCCTCGATCTCGGCATCCGGCAGCCAGACCAGAAGTGCCAGCGCGCCGGCACCAACGCCGAGCGGACGGCGGCTGCCGATCTGTAGATAATTCGGTTGCAGCGGATGGCTGCCGACCGAGCGCGCCAGATACAACGCCTCGACGCCGGATCGTACCGACAGCAGCGCGGTGTCGGCCGAGCGCTCCGACAGCCGCAACAGGCTCGGCTGCGCCAGCTCCGCGATGTCGACCGAGCGGCGCGCGCCGACCGCCATCACCCGCGCCTCCTGGCCGAGCTCATAGGTCTTGGCGCCGGCGACCCGGCTGACGAAGCCTTCCTCGATCAGCGAGTTGAGGATGCGCAGCGCAGTCGCCTTGTTCAGCGAGGTGGTGTCGGCGATGTCGGTGAGCCGCAACGGCGAGCGCTGCGCCAGCACGCGCAGGATCGCGCAGACTTTCTGGATCGCATTGAACTTGTCGGGTTGGCCCGGCTCTGGTGATGACCTCTTGCGGCTGGTCCGTGCGGTCGCAGTCGTGGAGGCGTTCATGCCTTGGCCTTCCCTGCCCTCAATTCCAAATCCTGAACCGGGCGCGGCGAAGAGATGCGCCCGGCGGCCATCATCCTAGGACGGATGACGTTCGCCGGACACCGTATACTTTCGTCAGATGAAACTTTGATTTCGACTATCTACGCTGCTCTGCAACAATAGCGATGTCCGAATTTCGCTTCACGAAATCAGGCCAGCCGCATCCTGCGGATCGTGAACAGCGAGCACAGGCTGAGGATGCAGACCGCGGTGAGATAATAGCCCGGCGCGAGCTCGCCGATCAGCGCAAAACCGCCCATCCAGGTCATGATCGCCGGCCCCATGCCGCCGAACACCGTGACGCCGATATTGTAGCTGAGCCCGAGCCCGGTCGCACGTGTCGCCGGCGGAAACAGCTCCGACATCAGCGCCGCCAGCGGCCCGTAATACAACGACTTGAGCACGCCGAGCCAGAGCACGCCGAGCAGGATGATGGTGGGCGTCGGCTTGCCGGTGAGCATCAGGAAGGCCGGGAAGATCGACACCAGCAGCAGCAGCGCGAACAGGATCATGTGCGTGGTGCGTCCGATCTTGTCGGAGACGAAGCCCGCGATCGGCGCCAGCAGCGCGACCGCGGTCTGCGCGGCGAATGCGGCGATGAACCCGACCGATGGTTCAAGGTTGAGCGTCTTCACCACATAGGTCGGCATGTAGATGATCAGGTAGTTCACCGCGGTCGACACCGCGAGCGCGCCGATCGCCAGGATGGTCGGGAGCATCTGTTTCGCGAACACCTCCTTGACCGGCGATCCCTGCTCTGCGGCCGGCGGCGGGGTCGCATCATCGACATGGTTGCGGATGTAGATGCCGACCGGGCCGATCAACACGCCGAACAGGAACGGCAGCCGCCAGCCCCAGGATTGCAGGTCCTCGGGGCTCATCAGCGAGGTCAGCAGCGCACCGAAGCCCGCGCCGAGCAGGCCGCTGACGCCCTGGCTCGCGAACTGCCAGCTCGCCACGAAGCCGCGCCGCTCCGGCATGTGCTCGACCAGGAACGCGGTCGATGAGCCGAACTCGCCGCCGGCGGAGAAGCCTTGCACCAGCCGCGCCGCCATCACGGCGATCGGCGCCAGGATGCCGATGGTCTCGAAGGTCGGCATCAGCGCCAGCACCAGCGTGCCGAACGTCATCAGCACGATCGAGAGCATCAGCGAAGCCTTGCGGCCGTGACGGTCGGCATAGGCGCCGAGCACGACGCCGCCGATCGGACGGATCAGGAACGACAGGCCGAAGCTGCCGAAGGTGAGCAGCAGCGAGATGGTCGGGTCGTTCGTGGGAAAGAACGCCTTGGAGAGGTAGACCGCGAAATAGGCATAGACCGAGATGTCGTACCATTCGAGCGCATTACCGACCGAGGTCGCGACGATCAGGCGGGTGATGTTTTTCTTGGTGGTGGCGTCGGCTTCGGAGGTGATCGGCGTCGATAGGGTCATCTAGATTCCTTGGCCGTGTCAGGCACTACTCTCTCGGCGAGTCATGGCCGGGCTTGCTCCGGTCTTCCACGTCTTCCCCGTCATCCTGAGGAGCGGCTATCGCCGCTCCTCAGGATGACGGGAAAAATGCGGCGCGGTCCCTCACCCCTTGCGCGGCGTCTCGCCGAGGTCCCAGAACAAGCCGGCCATGATGGTCAGCGCTTCCTCGGTCACCGGCAGCAGGATGTGCTCGTCAGGCGCATGCTGCGAGCAGCCGGGATAGGAGTGCGGCACCCAGATCGTCGGCAGGCCGAGTCCCTCGGAGAACACGTCGTTCGGCAGCGAGCCGCCGAAGTTCGGCAGCACCGCAGGCGCCTTGCCGGTGGTGGCGCGGATCGAGTTCGCGGCCCAGTCGATCCACGGACTGTCCATGTCGGTGCGCGAGGCGCCGAAGCGCTGCGCACCCGACACCTCGACCATCGGAAAGCCGTTCTTGTGCAGGTGGTCACGCACGCCATCAATCACTTCGAGGTATTTGGTGCCGACCACGAAGCGGAGTTGCAGCACCGCGTTGGCCTTGCCGGGGATCGCATTGGCGGGCTTCTCGATATTGCCCGCCGACATCGCCAGCACTTCCAGCGTATTCCAGGCATAGAGCCGCTCGGCCGCGGTCAGGCCCTCCTCGCCCCAATCCTCCGCCAGCTGCGGTTCATCCGCCGTCGGCTTGATTTCGACGTCGGCGAGCGCGGCGCGGACACGGTTCGAGATCGGCGGAGGCTTCAGGATATCGAGCTTCATGCGGCCCTTGCCGTCGACCAGGCTCGCGATCGCGTTGACCAGGATGGTGGCGGGATTGGCCAGCACGCCGCCCCAATTGCCGGAATGGTTGCCGCCCTCGCGCAGGTTGACGTCGAGATGGATGCGGTTGCCGCCACGGCAGCCGAGGAAGATGGTCGGACGCTCCACCGACAGCCGCGGGCCGTCGGAAGCAATGAACAGATCGGCCTTCAATTCCTCGCGATGCGCCTCGCAGACCTCGCGCAGGTCGGGCGAGCCGATCTCCTCGCCGGTCTCGATGATGAACTTGGCATTGAAGCCGAGCTTGCCGCCGCGCGCCTGCTTCACCGCACGGAGCGCGGCCATGTTGATCGAATGCTGGCCCTTGTTGTCGGCGGTGCCGCGGCCATAGGCGCGATCGCCCTTGACGGTGATCTGCCAGGGATTGAGCCCGTCACGCCATTCGCCGACCATGCCGTCGACGACGTCACCGTGGCCGTAGGTCAGCACGGTCGGCCGCGCGGCATCTTCCTGGTAGTCGGCGATCAGATAGGGTCCGCGGCCGGTCGGCGATTCGATCAGCCTGGTCTTGAAATCGAGCTCGGCGAAGGCCGGTTGCAGATTCTCCACCAGATAGGCGCGCAGCGCATCACCCTTGTCGGCATTCAGGCTCTCGGTCTGGTAGCCGACCCTGCGGTCCAGCTCCTTCAGGAACTGTCCCGATTGAAAATGCTCTCGCACGTTCGCGATTGCGTCGGCCCGTGTCGCCATGATTGTTCCTTCGTCCGGTCGCGTCTTGGCATGATCCCGCTGGATAGGCTGCATCGCACACCCGGATCATGCTTCTGGAGGGCCGCAACCTATCGGGATCGGCGCAGCACCGGAAGGGTGTGAATCGCGAAGGGGCCTTGCCAAAACGTGGGAAGTCGCAACAAGTTGATGCGGGACGCCCGACATCGACCGGGCGGCACGGCGCGCAAGTTTTCGACCAAGGTTTTCAGCAATGACAAAACAAATCCGGCTCAACGCCTTTGCCATGAACTGCGTGACGCATCAGTCGCCGGGGCTGTGGACCCATCCGCGCGACCGCACCAAGGACTACAACAAGCTGTCCTACTGGACCGACCTGGCGAGGACGCTGGAGCGCGGACGGTTCGACGGCCTGTTCCTCGCCGACGTGCTCGGCGTCTATGACGTCTACGCGGGCAATCCGGATGCGGCGCTGCGCAATGCGGCGCAGACCCCGGCCAACGAGCCGCTGATGCTGATCCCGGCGATGGCCGCGGTGACCGAAAACCTCGGCTTCGGCGTCACCAGCAATCTCTCCTTCGAGCCGCCCTACCCGTTCGCGCGGCGGATGTCGACGCTCGATCATCTGACCAATGGCCGGGTCGGCTGGAACGTGGTGACCGGCTATCTCGATTCGGCGGCGCGCGGTGCCGGCAAGGACAAGCAGACCGCGCATGACGACCGCTACGAGCTCGCCGACGAGTATATGGAGCTGGTCTACAAGCTCTGGGAAGGCAGCTGGGAGGATGACGCCGCGATCCGCGACGTCGCGCGCGGCATCTTTACCGATCCTGCGAAGGTGCACCGTGTGCAGCACGAAGGCGCCAACTACCGGCTCAACGCAATCCATCTCTCCGAGCCGTCGCCGCAGCGCACGCCGGTGCTCTACCAGGCCGGCACCTCGCCGCGCGGCCGGCAATTCGCCGCCGAGCACGCCGAATGCGTATTCATGTCGGGACCGTCGGCGAAGGTGATCGGCCCGCGGGTGGCGGCGATCCGCGAGCTCGCCGCCGAGAAGGGCCGCAACGCGGCCGAAATCCTGATGTTCTCGATGATGTGCATCGTGGTGGCGCCGACCGAGGCCGAAGCCAAGGCGAAGTATGCCGAGTACCGCAGCCATATCAGCCACGAGGGCGCGCTGGCGCTGATGTCGGGCTGGACCGGCGTCGACTTCTCGACCTATTCGCTCGACCAGGAGGTGCGGCACGTGCAGAACGACGCCGGCCGCTCCGCGATGGACAATGTCACCCGCGCCGATCCCGACCGGGTCTGGACCGTGCGCGAGGTCGCCGAGCATGTCGGCATCGGCGGCGCCGGACCGGTCGTGGTCGGCACGCCCGAGCAGGTCGCCGACAAGATCGAACAATGGTTCGAGGAGACCGACGTCGACGGCCTCAACGTCGCCTTCGCGATCTCGCCCGGCGATTTCGAGGACATCGCCGACATGCTGGTGCCGGAGCTCGTCAAGCGCGGCCGCTACAAGCGGGAATATGCCAAGGGCACGCTGCGGGAGAAGCTGTTCGGCGAAGGCCGTGCACGGCTGAACGATGCGCATCCGGCGAGCCGCTATCGCGTGAAGCCGAGCGCCGCGCAGTAGGTGCGTAGGGTGGGTTAGCGAAGCGTAACCCACCATCTTCGTCCAAGTCTCACGTGCGGATGAGAGACCGACGGTGGGTTACGCCTTCGGCTAACCCACCCTACGATTTCCGACCCGTCATCCTGAGGAACGCGGCCAAACTCAATTCACCGAATTGCTCACCACCACCTCGATCAGCTTCGCGCCGGGCCGGCTGAACGCGGAATTCAGCATGCCCTTCAGCTCCTGCGGATCGGTGATCTTGATCGCCTCGAGCCCGAGCGAGCGCGCCAGCGCCGTGAAATCGACCGGCGGGTCGATGAAGTCCATGCCGACATAATTGTCGTCGCCGTGGAAGGCGAGCAGGCGCTGCTTGATGATGCGATAGCCGCCATTGTTGACGATGACGAAGTTGAGCGGCAGCTTGTGGTTGGCTGCGGTCCACAGCGACTGGATCGAATACATCGACGAGCCATCGCCGGAATAGCACACCACCGGCCGCTGCGGATTGGCGAGGCTGACGCCGACCGAGGCGGGCAGCCCCCAGCCGATGCCGCCGGAGGCCAGCGCGTGATAGCCGTAACGGTCGCGATGCGGCCTCAAGCCGATGATCTGCCGCGACGAGGTCAGGCCTTCGTCGACCAGGATTGCATGATCGGGCATCGCTTCCACGACTTGCAGCGCGAGCCAATCCGGATCGATCGGCGAGGTCTGGCTGGCCTTCGAGATCTGCTCAACCAGCGCCTTGCGCTTCGCCGCCCAGTTTTTCGTCGACAGCACCGCGAGCCCCTGTCTGGCGCGCGCCGCCAGCGCGCCGCCGCCCGCCTGTTTCAACGCCGGCACCAGCGCGCGCAGCGTCTCCTTGACGTCGGCCTTCACAGCGATCTCGGCGCCATAATTGCGGGCGAGATCGTTGTCGACCAGGCCGACCTGCACGATCGAGAGCCCGTCCGGCAGCGGATCGACCTCGCTGTAGACCGACATCCGCAGCGGGTCGCCGCCGAGCGCGATCAACAGGTCATGCGGTGCCAGGACGTCGCGCGCGACCTTCTGCAACCGCGCGATCGCGCCCATGAAACTCGGGCTCTCGGACAGGAAATGCGCGCCATAGGGCGTCGGCGATTGCCAGGCCGGGCAGCCCAGCGTCTCGGCGAGATCGGCGGCCTCGCGCAGCGCATCGCTCTTGACGATCTCGTCGCCGACCACGATCACCGGGCGCTCGGCCTTGAGGATGCGCGCGGCCAGCGCGCTGAGCGAGTCCTCCGACGGACGAACCCGTGTGTCGATCCGGGTGGAACGGCCAAGCTCGATGCCGGCCTCGGCATTGAGGATGTCACCCGGCAGCGAGATGAACACCGGGCCGGTCGGCGGCGTGGTCGCGATCTTGGCGGCGCGGCGCACGATACGCGGCAGGTCCTCGAGCCGCGTCACCTCGACCGCCCATTTCACCAAGGGGGTGGCCATCTGCACCAGCGGGCCGAACAGTACCGGCTCGGTCAGGCCGTGGCCTTGCTCCTGTTGCCCGGCGGTGAGGATCAGCGGCGTGCCGGTGAAGCTCGCATTGTAGAGCGAGCCCATCGCATTGCCGAGGCCGGGCGCGACATGGACGTTACAGGCGACCAGCTTGCCGGAGGCGCGGCTGAAGCCATCGGCCATCGCGACCACGAGGCTCTCCTGCATCGCCATCACATAGGTGAGATCGGGATGGTCCTTTAGCGCGTGCATGATCGGCAGTTCGGTGGTGCCGGGATTGCCGAACAGATGGGTGACGCCCTCATCCTTCAGCAGCGCCAGAAATGCCGAGCGGCCGGTAATGCGATTCTTCATGTTCCCTCCAGGCCTGCCGGCGCGTTGGCCGACGGGATCGAGCGAGATGACCAAACTTGCGCGGTGCGGGCAATCGAGCGGGCGATCATGGCGGCATTCCGCAGGCGCGCGCCTCACGGAAGGTTTCGTTCGCGCTTGCGATCAGCGACATCTTGATCGGCATTAAACCTCTGTAACCCGACGAACCCGCCGTCCGCTCATCGCCTCCAACTGATGTTGAAGGAGGTGATATTCATGAAACTCGTTTCCGCATGTGTTGGCATCGCCGCCCTCGGCGGCGTTGCTCTGTCCAGCACCCCCGCATCGGCGATGCCGATCGAAGTCCCCGCAGCGGGAGCCGTCGTCCCCGCCGGCTACGTCTGCAACGAATGGGGCCATTGCTGGCACCGCCATTATTACGGCGGCGGCTACTACCATCCGCAATCCTATTACCATCCGCAGTACTGGGGTGGTTACGGCTATGGTGGCTGGGGCTGGCACCGGCACTGGCGTCACGGTTACCACTGGCGTCATTGGCGCCACTGGCATCGCTGGCACCATTGGCATCGCTGGCACCGCTATTGAGCGCGGAGGAAGGGGCTTCGGCCCCTTCCTCTTCAGCGTGCTAGAACATCCCCTCGCGCGCGCTGCGCTTCTTCTTTTTCGAGCGTTGCCACACCACGCCGGGATAGCCTTTCAGCGGCACCAACGGTTCGCCGGTGTAGGCCCATTCCTGCAACTCCTCGATCGCGATGTGATAGAGCGGCTGCCGCCCGGTGCGCCCCGAAAACAGCGCGCGCGGGATGTTGACCATATGCGGCGAGCGGGCGCGTTCGTAGATGATCGGCGTGCCGCAATTGGTGCAGAAGCTGCGCGCGGTCTTGCTCTTCGCGTCTTCGTAACGCGACAGCTCGCTCTCGCCTTGCGTGATGCGGAAGCGCTTGCGCCAGCTGCCGACATAGGTCGCATACACAGCGCCATGGGCGCGGCGGCTGGCTTGTGTGTGATCATGCCAGGCCCAGCGCGCCGGCACGTCGATCTCGAACCGCACCTTGCCGCACAGGCATTGGCCGGAAGCGGGCTTTGCCAGCGCCACCGGCTTCGGCTTCTTGGTCGGCTCGAATTCGTCGTCCGGAAACATCGCCGGCTCTATCCGGGCTACGAAACAGCGTTTCTAGGCCTGCGCCAGTTCGTCATGCACGGGATAATCCGTGTAGCCCTTCTCCTCGCCGGCATAGAACGTCGCGCGGTTGTACTTGGTCAGCGGATAGCCGCGTTGCAGGCGGCGCGGCAGGTCCGGGTTGGAGATGAAGTAACGGCCGAACGCGATCGCGTCGGCATGGCCTTCGGCGAGCGCGCGCTCCGCGCTGTCACCGATGAAATTGCCGGCTGATATCAGCACGCCGCTCCACATCGGCCGGTACAGCACCATTGCCGACGGCACATCCTTCCAATCGACATCGGCACGGCCGGTGCCGGAGGCGCGCGGCTCGATGAAATGCAGATAGGCCAGCCCGAACTTGTCCAGCGCCTTGATGGCGTGGCTGTAGAGCGGCATCGGGTCGGCCTCGCCGCTGCCATTGGCGATGCCGTAGGGCGACAGCCGCACGCCGACGCGGTTGGCGCCCCAGACCTCGGTTACCGCCTGGGTCACCTCCAGCAGGAAGCGGACGCGGTTCTCGATCGAGCCGCCATACTGGTCGGTGCGCAGGTTGCTCTTCGATTGCAGGAACTGCTCAATCAGATAGCCATTGGCGCCGTGGATCTCGACGCCGTCGAAGCCGGCGGCGAGCGCGTTCTTCGCGCCCTGCCGGTAGGCCTCGACCATCAGCGCGACCTCGGCCGTCTCGAGCGCGCGCGGCGTCTCGTAATCGACCACCTTGCCGTCCGCCGTCATGCACTTGAACTCTGGGGGGATCGCGACCGTCGACGGCGCCACCGGCAGCGCGCCATCCGGCTGGAACGAGGAATGCGAGACGCGGCCGACGTGCCAGAGTTGCAGGAAGATCAGGCCGCCCTTGGCGTGCACGGCATTGACCACCTCGCGCCAGCCCGCGATCTGGGCCTCGCTGTAGATGCCGGGGACGCCGGGATTGCCGAAACCGGTCGCGACCACGGGCGAGGCTTCCGCGATCAGCAGGCCGCCCGGCGTGGCGCGCTGCGCGTAATATTCCGCGTTCATCGGCCGAGGCACGAGGCTCGGCCGCGCCGCCCGCATCCGGGTGAGCGGTGCCATCACGACACGGTGCTTGAGCTCATAGGGACCGACCTTGAGCGGCGAAAACAGCGACGAAGAAGCCATGCCTACCCCAAATGTTCTTTTGCGATTTCCCGTTATATTCTGGGCACGATCGGCTCGGAAAACCGGTGCCCACTTTTCCGGATCATGCCCGTTATGTAACGGGTTCATCTTGTTCATAAAAGCAGGTAGTGGCAATCTGTTGCCAAGAGAACAGGTCTCCCATGTCGAAATCGAGCGCCTCATCGCTCCCCTCGCTGAGCGTCCGCATCGACCTCGATTCCGAGGACCGGATCGGGCCGGGCAAGATCCTGCTGCTGGAGCGGATCAACGAATGCGGCTCGATCTCGGCCGCCGGTCGCGCCATGGACATGAGCTACAAGCGCGCCTGGGACCTGGTCGACGAGATCAACCGCATCTGCCGGCAGGCGGCGGTGGAGCGGCAGACCGGCGGCAAGAACGGCGGCGGCGCGGTGCTGACCCCGTTCGGCCAGTCGCTCGTGGCCCGCTACCGCAAGATCGAGCGCGACGCAGCAAGCGCCGTGCGCAAGGATCTCGAGGCGCTGCGCAGCGACATCGGCAAGCCGAAGAAGGCCGCCGGGCGGTAGACGGCGCCCGTCACGGGCAGGCGTTGCGAAAACATCGAAAACAACCCCATGCAAAGCAAGCGGGCGGCTGACGCTCGACGACGCAACTTGACGCATCGGGCAAATCAGGGATGCATTTCTAATATTCCGAAATAGCGCCTCGTCATGGCCGGGCTTGCCCCGGGGCCATCCACGTCTTTCTCACGCTGAAACCAAGACGTGGATGCCCGGCACAAGGCCGGGCATGACGGAGTTTGCGGGGAATAGCCCTCCCGCAGGCCGGGAGAGGTGAAGCGGCAGGTCGGGCCCTAGCCCGTCTTGATCCAGACCGCCTTGACGTTGAGATACTCCTCGACGTGCTGCTTGCCGGATTCGCGGCCGTAGCCGCTCATCTTGTAGCCGCCGAACGGCACCGCGGGGTCCATCGCCTGGTAGCAATTGACCCAGACCGAGCCGGCGCGCAGCGCTTTTGCGACCTGGTGCGCCTTGCTGACATTGGTGGTCCAGACCCCGGAGCCGAGGCCGAAGGTGGTGGCATTGGCGCGCTTGATCAGTTCGTCCGGATCCTTGAACGAGATCGCCGAGATCACCGGGCCGAAGATCTCCTCCTGGGCGATGCGCATGTTGTCCTGCACATTGGCGAACACCGTCGGCTGCACGAAATAGCCCTTCGACAGCGCGCCTTCGGTGAGGCGGCCGCCGCCGACCACGGCCTTGGCGCCTTCCTTTGCGCCGATGTCGAGATAGCCGGAGACGCGATCGAGCTGATCCTTCGACACCAGCGGGCCGATCTGGGTGTTGGGGTCGAGGCCGTTGCCGACCTGAAGCTTCTTGCCGAACTCGGCGACGCGGCCGACGAATTCGTCATAGACCTTCTGCTCGACGAACAGCCGGGTGCCGGCGCTGCAAATCTGGCCGGAATTGGCGAACACCGCCATCGCCGCACCCGGCACCGCGGCATCGAGATCGGCATCGGCGAACACGATGTCCGGCGACTTGCCGCCGAGCTCGAGCGAGACGCGCTTGAGGTTGCCGGCGGAGGCACGGATGATCGACTGTCCCGTGATGTGCGAGCCGGTGAACGCGACCTTGTCGACATCGGGATGATTGGCAAGTGCTGCGCCCGCGGTCTCGCCATAGCCGGGTACGACGTTGACCACGCCGGGCGGAATGCCGGCTTCCATGCAGAGCTCGCCGATGCGCAGCGAGGTCAGCGGCGATTCCTCGGCCGGCTTCAGCACCACGGTGCAGCCGGTCGCGATCGCCGGGCCGATCTTCCAGATCGAGGCGGTCAGCGGCCCGTTCCACGGGATGATGGCGCCGACCACGCCGATCGGCTCCTTCAGCGTGTAGGAGAATATCTCGCCGGGCAGCGAGTTCTCGATGGTCTCGCCATGGATCGCGGTCGCCTGTCCTGCGTAATAGCGCAGCATGCCGAGCGCGCGCAGCCTGTTGCCGCGGGTGCGGCTGATCGGCGCGCCCATGTCGAGCGTGTCGAGCTGGGACAATTCCTCGAAATTGGCCTCGACCAGCTCGGCGAGCTTGAGCAGCATGTTCTGCCGCTCGAACGGCTTCACCTTGCTCCACGGTCCCTCGAACGCACGACGTGCCGCCGCGACCGCGCGGTTGATGTCCTCGGCGTCGCCCTCGGCGACGGTCGCGAGCAGTTCACCAGTGGCGGGGTTGTGGGTTTCGAATATCTTGCCGGAGGCGGCGTCGAGCCATTTGCCGTCGATCAGCATCTTCTTGTAGGAGCCGTCGGCATAAGGATGGCGCGAGATCGGAACAGCCTGCGAAACAGCCATGTTTGCACTCCCTGTCAAATTGTCGGCTGAGGTATTTTGGAAGCGTTATATCCTGAATTCTACAGCGCGACCGCGAAACCGTAAAGCGGAGCCGGCGTTGTCGAGGGTGGCGCGCATGAAAACCTCCCATGCGCCTGCGTCGTGCACGCGATGTGATAGTATGAAGTTGGATCGGCGACGGAGGTTCACCTCTCCCTTGGGAGAGGTGAAGCAGCGCGTTAGCCGAAGCGATTCGATCATAGTTCGGCAGGCTCTATGCCGATGTCAGCCACATATGTGTCCGGAGACCGACGATGCCGCACCCCGTGATATCAGCCAATCATGTTGCCGTGATCACCGGAGGCGCATCCGGCATCGGGCTCGCCGCTGCGCTGCGGTTTGCGCAAGCCGGCATGAAGGTCGCCATCGCCGATCTCGGCGACGACCGGCTGAAGGCGGCCGCGACAAAACTGTCATCTGCGGCGCCGGGCGGCGCGGCCGATATCATGACGGCCGCCGTCGACGTCAGTCGCGCGGACGCAATGGCGGAGCTCGAGGCCAGCGTCGCGAAACGGTTCGGCGGCGCTGACATCCTGATGAACAATGCCGGCATCCAGCCCGGCAGCGCGATGTTCGGCCCCGCGGACAATTGGCAGCGCATCCTCGGCGTCAATCTGTGGGGCGTGATCAACGGCACGCAGGCGTTCGCGCCCAACATGATCAAGCGCGGTCGGCCGGGGCTGATCATCAACACCGGCTCCAAGCAGGGCATCACCACGCCGCCGGGCGATCCCGCCTACAACGTCTCGAAAGCCGGCGTGAAGGCGTTCACCGAGGCGCTCCAGCACGAGCTGCGCAACACCGATGGCTGCAAGCTGACGGCGCATCTCTTGATCCCCGGCTTCGTCTTCACCGGACTGACCGCGCGCGGCCGCACCGAGAAGCCGGCCGGCGCCTGGACCGCGGAGCAGACCGTCGACTTCATGATCGAGCGGCTCGACGCCGGCGATTTCTACATCCTGTGCCCCGACAACGACGTGCCGCGCGCGCTCGACGAACGCCGTATCCTGTGGGCGGCAGGCGACATCGTCGAGAACCGCCCGCCGCTGTCGCGCTGGCATAAGGATTACGGCGATGCATTCGCCGCGTTCGTGAAGGGGACGTGAAATCCTGATGCTCTCGTCATTCCGGGGCAGCCCGAAGGGCTGAGCCCGGAATCCATTGCGCCACGAAGCCTGCGGCCTGATGGCTTCCGGGCTCGCGCTGCGCGCGCCCCGGAATGACGACGATGGATGAGTTGGCGCTGGATGTCACCACGTCCGGTCTAATTCGCCCGCACCCTGACCGGCGTCGCCGGCTGCGCCACCAACGCCTCGCCGAGTTCGTTCTGCTGGGCGCGCGGGATCGAGAAGCAGACGCTGAAGCCATCCGATGTCTTCAGCGTCATCATGCCCTGGGCCGGATCGGTCGACTGCTCGATCACCCATGAATCCAGCGGATAGGCGTAGCGCAAGGTCCGGTCGCCGAAGCGGGTCTGTAGCGCCTTGCTGATCAGGCCGGGCAAGGTCATGACCAGCGCGCCGACCTGGTTGATCGACAGGCGGATGGTGGCGGGTTCGCCCTTGCCGTCCACGAAGCCCAGCGAAATCGCGCAGCCGTCGGGTGCGACTTCGCAGGTGGTGAGCTCCTGGGTTTCGATCTGCATACCGGCACTCCGGATCATCGTTATATTCCAATCAATATATCGCTGCGACGCGCAGCGTCCAGCCCTGAAATATAGCGGCGCCCGATCCGGCGCGGCTGCACGCGGCGTTAGAATGTATTGAAGCTCGCGGCCGTCCCGTTGACGCTGGGGCGGCAACCGCGAATAAATGACCGCGGACGTCAGCCGCATTTTTCTTTGCCGTTTTCCGGACAGATCGCCCGGTTCCGCCTGACCCGGCGGGGCCATGGATGGCCGTGGCTTCCTCGCCGCAGCCGTGATATATATGTGAATATAGCGAGGTCCGCGAAGGGCCCGTTTGACCAGGGAGAGCGAAGCCTATGAGCGATTACAGTCTTCTCATCGACGGCAAGATGGTACCCGGCGACAGCACGATGCCGGTCCTCAATCCCGCGACCGAAGAGGTCGTGGCGCAATGTCCGCGTGCCTCCAAGGACCAGCTCGACAAGGCCGTCGCCGCCGCCAAGGCCGCCTACCCGGCCTGGGCCGCCACCCCGATGGAGGAGCGTCGCAAGCTCATCATCAAGATGGCCGAGGCGATCGAGGCCAACACCAATGAGCTCGCCCGCATCCTGACCAGCGAACAGGGCAAGCCGCTGGCCGATGCCACCGGCGAGGTCATGGGCATGGCCGGCTTCTTCCGCTATCTCGGCTCGCTCGACCTGCCGATGCGCGTGGTCGAGGATTCCGGCGACCGCAAGGTCGAGGCCTATCGCCGCCCGCTCGGCGTGGTCGGCGCGATCATTCCCTGGAACTATCCGCTGCTGATCCTGGCGTTCAAGCTGCCGTCGGCGCTGCTCGCCGGCAATACGCTGGTGGTGAAGCCGGCCCCGACCACGCCGCTGGCCTCGCTGCGCTTCGCCGAGCTGGTCAAGGACATCCTGCCGAAGGGCGTGCTGAACTTCATCGCCGACGCCAATGATCTCGGCGATCACATGACCAAGCATCCCGACATCCGCAAGATCTCCTTCACCGGCTCGACCGCGACCGGCCAGAAGGTGATGGCGAGCGCCTCGCAGACCCTGAAGCGGATCACGCTCGAGCTCGGCGGCAACGACGCCGGCATCGTGCTCGACGACGTCGATCCGAAGAAGGTCGCCCCCGGCATCTTCGAGGGTGCGTTCCAGAACTCCGGCCAGGTCTGCCTCGCCATCAAGCGGCTCTATGTGCACGAGTCGGTCTATGACGAGGTCTGCAACGAGCTGGTCGCCATCGCCAAGAACACCGTGGTCGACGACGGCTCCAAGCAGGGCACCAAGCTCGGCCCGTTGCAGAACAAGATGCAGTACGAGAAGGTCAAGGCGTTCCTCGACGATGCCCGCAAGAACGGCAACGTGATCGCCGGCGGCTCGGCGATGGACCGTCCCGGCTACTTCATCGAGCCGACCATCGTGCGCGACATCAAGGAAGGCTCCAAGCTGGTCGACGAGGAGCAATTCGGCCCGGTGCTGCCGGTCATCAAGTACTCCGACAAGGATGACGTGATCCGCCGCGCCAACGCCACCACCTACGGCCTCGGCGCGTCGGTGTGGTCGTCCGACATCAAGCGCGCCCATGAGGTCGCGACAAAGATCGAGGCCGGCACGGTGTGGATCAACAAGCATCTCGACATGGCCCCGAACATCCCGTTCGGCGGCGCCAAGCAGTCGGGCATCGGCACCGAATTCGCCGAGGAAGGCCTCGCCGAGTTCACCCAGCTCCAGATCATCAACGGCCCGCCGGCCGCCTGATCTCCCAACCTGCGGCCGCGACGCGACAAGCGCCGCGGCCGCCTCCCTCGTCCACAACGAACAGAGCCCGTCATGTTCGACGCCCAATGCGACCTCGCCGCCCTGGTCTATGACGACAACGACGATCCCGATGCCGTGCTGCGCGACTTCGCCGGTGATCTGAACGCGCATGGCTGTCGCGTCGTCGGCATGGTGCAATCAGGCCAATGCGCGGATTCCAGCCTGTCGGCGGTGCTGGTGCATAGCGGCGAGACGGTGCTGCTGGCGCAGCCGCCAAGCCAGAGTTCTACGAGTCCCGGCGCCACCGGCTGCAAGCTCGATCTGTCGCGATTGCAGGATGCCGGCGCCCGCGTCGCCGACGCGCTCGCCGAAGGCGCCGATCTCGTCATCATCAACCGCTTCGGCAAGCGGGAGCGCGACGGCAAGGGCCTCGGCTTTCTGATCGAACGCGCGCTCGATGCCGATATTCCGGTGGTGATCGCGGTGTCACGCGCGAGCTTCGCGGACTGGATCAAGTTCGCCGGCGGCATGAGCGTGAAGCTCGCCTGCGACCGCCACGCGCTGGACGCCTGGTGGCGCAACGTCTCGCTGCGAACCGCGGCCCGGATCGCGCCGGATCACACCACGGTCTGCGAGGCATTCAAGTAGAGCGCTTCGTAGGATGGGTAGAGCGAAGCGACACCCATCAAATGTCCCCGCGCGGCGATGATGGGTATCGCTGCACTCCACCCATCCTACGCACTATCACCGTCATCCTGAGGAGCGCGTAGCGCGTCTCGAAGGATGTACGGCCCGGCTGGTGGCCGATTCATCCTTCGAGACGCGCGCAAGGGCGCGCTCCTCAGGGTGACGGGTTTAGGGTCGCGCAACAGACACGCCTACAGCGTTTCCTGCTTGTGGTCGCAGTTCTTGCAGGTGAACTTGACGCGAGACTGGCCCTTCTCCGCCTGCACCCGGTTCGGCGCACCGCATTTGCCGCACACGGCCTCGATCCGGGTCGTGCCCTGCTTGATGACGAGGTTCCGCTTTTCCATGGTTTCGCGGATCAGGCGCTCGGCCTCCTCGCGCAACG
Source organism: Bradyrhizobium sp. SK17 (assembly GCF_002831585.1). GTDB lineage: Bacteria > Pseudomonadota > Alphaproteobacteria > Rhizobiales > Xanthobacteraceae > Bradyrhizobium. Next base: position 156,234 of record NZ_CP025113.1, read on the forward strand.
ATTGCTTCGACATCATCCCCACCGCTGATTGGTTTGCGGGCGGCGTCATAGCACGGCCGCGTGAAGCTTTGACAGGGGGTCCCGATTAGACAATCAAGCGATCCACCGGCAGCCGGAAATGCCGGGGTTTCACCGGCTTTGACGGACGGCCGACGCGGAATACGTTGACCAGCCGCAGATCGCGGCCGATTTCACCGAGCTTGCGCAGCCGTTCGTTGCAGCCGGGATGATCGGCCAGCGCCGAAATCGGGCAGGCCGCGAAGCCGGCGCGATCGATTTCCAGCCAGACACGATAGAAATGCCGCCCCGTCGTGAGCGGATCCTCACCGACCGGCCGGCAGAACAGCAGGACCGCGGAGGCCGATGCGGTCTTGGCGCGGTCGGCGAGCAGCGACGCCGCGATACCGAGACGATCAAGCGGCCGGAACAGGCGCCCCAGCACAAAGCGGGCCGCGCTGCCCTCAATGGCGTTCATCGCCAGCGCATCGCGGTTGAGACCGTCCAGCAGGTAGCGCGGATCGGCGGGCGACAGCCGCATCCATGCGAGCAGTTCAGCGCGGTATTCGTCGCCGCGGACAAAGGAGAACTCGGCCTGATCGGCCCAATCGGCGATGTCGGCAAGCGTCCCGCGATGACCGATGCAGATCACATCGTCACGCGCGATGGCCCGTTGCGCCAACGCCGCCGCGTCATCCGGCGCGGCGAGGAATTTGCCGCGCCACGACATGCGGCGTGCCACATGCTCCGCCAGCGGATCGGGCGTGGTGCCCTGCCTGATCGCAAAGGAGCAGAGCGCGGAAAATTGCGGCGACAGCGGCTGCTCGATCGTGGTCATCGCGGTGATGGCGAAGCCGCGTCGGTTGAGCGCGAGGCTCATGCCCTCCAGCGCCGCGCCATGCGACACCAGGACATCGTGCCCCGCGGGGTCGGCGACCGGCGCGCGGACGCCGGTGTCGTCGACCAGCGCCAGCCGGCCGTCGTCGAGCAAGCGCCAGCGCGTCGGCTGGATGTTGTGGACGCTCGGGGCCAGCCGCGCCTCGGCGACCAGTTCGCGCAGCAGATCCGGCGTCAACTCGCTCATGCCGCCGCCAATCGCTTGGTGAACAGATGCAGCCGGTGCAGCGGCGTGGCCCCGGCCTTCTCGACCTGGCGCAGCGAGGGCGCGTTGATGTCGGCGATCCAGGTGCCGCCGAGCGTGCGGTAACCGGCCTGCTGCAACGCCAGCGCGGTGCGGTAGAGCATCGCGCCGTTGAGGCCACGATTGTGCAGGTCGCGACAGACCGACTGATAGATCAGCACGGCGCGCGTGTTCATGATGCGGTGCTGCACGAACCTGAACGGCGCCGTCAGCCCGATCCGGCCGTCGATCGCCTTGATCAGCGGATTGAGGTCGGGAATCGCGATGATCGCGCCGGCGGGGCGGCCGCGGTGATAGACCACGGTCGAAATCCGCTTGTCGATGATCCACATCATGTCGCCGGCCTGGAACAGATATTCGGACGCGGTCGGCGGCACGAACATCGGATTGTCGGCAAAGCCGTCGTTGAGAATCAGCCGCGCATCCTCCAGCCGCGCCTTGAAGGCGGAACGCTTGATCGGCTGCCAGATGAAATCGGGGTCGGCGAGCACCGCGCGCTGCTTGTCGCCGAGCAGCTGCTCCGGCTTGCCGTCGTCGAGCGCGATCTCGAATGTCGTCATCGGGAAGGTCGCGGCATAGCCGGCGCGTTCCAGATGCTGCGCGACGTGGGGCGGCGACCACATCATGTCGGTGAACGGCGCATGGTCGAAGCCGTCGGTCATGACGCCGATCTGCTGCATTGCCGTCAGATTGAAATTGCCGGCGACCCGGCTCATGCCACGCGCCGACAGCCATTGCTCGGCGGCGCGCAGCAGCGCATCGGCCACCTCGACATCGTCGATGCAGTCGAAGAAGCCGAATGCCCGTGGCGGGTGCCGTGCTTGCGGTTGGAGGCGTCGTGGATCGAGGCGGCGATGCGGCCGACCGGCCGGCCGTCGCGATGCGCGGAAAACAGCGCATAGCGGCCGTGGCCTTCGGTGATGAACGGATTCGTCGCGGGATCGAACATCCGGTCGAAATCGCTCCACAGCGGCGGCACGTAGAGACTGTCGGGTCCATAGGCATTGAGCGCGGCGTCGAACGCCGCCTTGCGGTCGCCCTCCCTGACCTCGAGCGTCATCTGGCCTCCGGGGTCAGCGCCAACAGCCGCCGCACCAGCGCCAGCGCGGTTTCGGTGGCGGGATCGGCCGCCGTCACCGGCACCGCGAGCACGATCAGATCCACCGGATCATGCCCGAGCACGATGACATGGGAGGCGTTGTTGGCTGATATCAGCGAGACCATTCGCTCGGCCGCCGAGTCGGTCGGCGACAGCCCCCATGGCGCATCGGAGCGGCGCAGCACGCGCCGCGTCGACAGGAAATCGCGCAGCAGCGGCGGATCGTAGGGTGCGAGCTCGTTTTCGCGGAAGCGCCGCGCGCTCTCAAAGATCGGATGTCGCGCGAGCTCGGCGATCAACTGCTCCCGTGTCTGCGCCGGCGACGCCGCAACCGAATTGAGCACACCGGGCTCCTGGGATTCGAACAGCGCGCGCAGCGCATCCGTCATCAGCCCGATGGTCAGGACGCCGGCGATCGCGACCGCGACGAACCGGACCATCTGCGCCGCGTCGACGTCAGGCGCCATGAAGGCGGCGGCGAGCCCGAGCAACCCCGACGAGATCAGCCGCAGCGCCATCATCGCAAGCCCATGCCGCCGGGTCTCGGCGCCGCCGCCGGCGATCAGCATCACGGTGACCGTGAGCAGCGCGCCGAGTGCGCCGAGCCGGACCGGGATGTCCGGAAACAGCGTGCGGAAATCGGTGAGGATGAACGGGATCACCACCAGTGCCCCGACCGCCATGCGGCCGATGCTGCGGTTCTCCGAGGCCATCAGCGCCGAGCGGTCGCGCGTCGCCAGCAGCAGCGCGCAGATGGCGAAGCCCGAGAGCTGGAACAGCGCCAGCGTGATCGCATAGGGCATGACGAAGCGCTGCAATCCGAACAGACCGCCGAGGCCGAGCAGGATGCCGCCTGCGAGCGCGGCGATCTTGATCGCGCGCGGCGCGTGACGCCGCAGGATGCCCTCGGTGACGATCAAGGCGCCGAGCGGGATCAGCGAAGCCGGGATCACCGAGAGACGGTCGAGCAGCCAACTTCCGCTCCACCACGCAAGGCCGCGGTCGAGGAACAGGATCGCGATCACGCCGAGCGCGAGCAGCAGGCGGCGGGTCAGCGGGCTCCGCGGATCGCGTCGGTAGAACGTCATCATCGCCACCGCGAGCCCGATGGCGCCGCAGAGATTGACGATGGAATCGGCGATCACTCCCGAGGTCATGGCCGGCCAGTCAGTTGGTCGATGGCCCGCCGCACCATTGGACGCATCAGCGCGGCGGTGAGCGCGCTGCGTGGCCTCTCGATCGCGGGTCGGTGCGGATTGAGGAACCAGCCGCGGCAATCGGTGCCGGAGGTGCGGCCGAGGATCAGCGCCACCGCCTCATAGGCCATCAGCATGCCGGTCGAGATCACCATCGGGCGAACGACATCCGGCTGCGGCGCCCAGTCGCGACCTCGCCGGCGATCGCGAGATCGACATAGTTGCGCGACGACGAATGCAGCATCACGTGCTCGATCTCGGCGCGCATCGCGGCGCGACGGTCTTCGTCGGTGATCTCGGTCCAGTCCTTGCCAAGGGTCGGAAAGCCGAGGCGTTGCTCGGGCCGCGGATCCTGCGGACGCACCACGATCACCGACGGCAATGGCGACATGTAGGCGTCGATCACGGTCGCCTCGGCACGCTTGGCGGTCCGGTACAGGTGCACGCCGGCCGCGATATCGTCCATGCCGTTGACGATGACGGGGCAGCGCGCGGCGATGCCGGGCAATTCGTCGGTCCAGTTCTCGCCGAGCACCTCGACCTCGATGGTCGGGTTGATGCGTTTGGCGGCTTCGGCGGCAACGGCGGCCTTCTCGCGGCCGACCTCGTCGGCGAAGGCGAACACCTGGCGGTTGAGGTTGGAGACCTCGAAGCGGTCGATGTCGGCGATCACGAAGCGGCCGACGCCGGCGCGCGCCAGCGCCATGAAGGCCGCGCCGCCCATGCCGCCGACGCCGCAGACGAACACCCGCGCCTGGCGCAGCAATTGCTGCTCGTGCTCGTCGATGAAGCCGATGTTGCGGCCGGTGAAGGAGTAATAGTCGAAGCTCATCGCGCGGCCCCGCCATCCTGCCTGCGCGGCCGCAGGCTGCCGAAGGCGCGGCTGTCGTCGAGCCAATAGACCACCGGCAGCACCAGCCGCTGCAAGGCCAGCATCGCCGACGCCGCCAGCAGCGCCGGCAGCGAGCCCGACGGCACCTCGCTCATCAGGTAGCGCCGCGCGCCGGCAAGATCGACGCGGCCGATCTGAAGCACATCGTCGCCGCGGCCGTAGTCCAGCTCGCGTTGGCAGAATTCGTTGTAGACCGCGTTGCGATGCTTCGGCGCGATCTCGAAGCTCTTCTTCAGCGCATCCGAGCCGCCGGTATAGGCATTGGTGATGACCGAGCGCGGCTCGTCGAAGCCGGCTTCCTCGCCGACGCCGAACACCGCCCGATGCCGCGCCATGATGCCACGCGCGAGTTGCAGATGCGCAAAGCTCTGCCGCGCCTCCGGCAGTGGCGACGGGAACACGTCCGAGAAGGTGTCGCTTACCATGCCGACGACCGCCGGCACCTGGGTGACGTTGGAGATCCATTTCGGCCGCAGCCCGTCGCGCGCGAACAGCACCAGCGCGGTCAGGCCGTAGAGCACCCAGGACAACCCTGCCCGCGCACGTCGGGATCGACCATGACGAGACCGAGATGGGTGACTTCAGCCGGCTCGCCGTCGAGCGGCACCTCCATCACCGACAGCGCGTTGAACGCGATCGGCCGCCCGCTGTCCTCTTCGCAGATCAGGGTGACGACGGCGCGCGACAGCCGCTCCGGCTCGCCGGAGAAGATACCGTAGGTCAGGCTCTCCTCGGGCAGCGTCTTGGCCGCAACGGTGCGCAATTGCCCGACCAGCGCGTCGAGTTCGGCCTTCGGCAACGACACCCCAGGCGATTCGACGATGCGCGTGCGCTGGCCGGCCTGGGTGCGCAAGGTGAGATCGATGGTCGGCTGCGACAGCGCTTTCAGCCAGAAGCCGGCATGGCTGCGCAGGCCGTCAAAGGCCGCGCGCGCCTTGGCAAACCCGCGGTCGCCGCGCGGAGCGGGCGTGCGATTGTCGGTGGACGCCATTTCTCTGTCCCTCGGGTGCGATCTCTGCCCTTGCGGCTGTTAAGAGGTTGTAAGTGCGATCCGACGCAGCTCGCCGCAGGGTAAACAAGGCCTTCCGGAAACGGAACAGATTGGGCGAAACAACGATAGCGGCGGGCGCGAAACACCCGCCGCTATCGTTTTGTGCTGCCTGCTCAGGCCGCCTTCGAGACTTCCATCAACAGCCGCTCGGCCTTGGCGTCCTCGATGCGATTGACGAACTTGCCGCTCTCGTAATTGTCGCGGATCGTCTTGGTCAGCGTGACGCAGGTCTGCACCAGCATCACGATGCCCATCGTGAGATAACCCTTCATCCAGAGGTCGATCGGCAGGAAGAACACGCCGACGGCGACGAGGAAGGCGGAGGCTGCAAAGGACGCGTAAGTGAAGGTCACCCAGCCGCTGCTGTGGGGTTGAATGGTCTGGTTCATGGTCGTCTCCTTGATGTTGCGAGGTTTGAAGCTGGTTCAGTTGCGGATTTGAGAATTCAGGCAGCAGGCGGGCGCTTGGCCTTCAGCCGCGCCAGCACGTCGTCGGCGGTCGATTTCATGCGCGGGCCAAAGCCCTGCTCGGCGAGCCGTTCGGCGACGACGAGCGGACCCGAGGCGGTGTCGATCTCGAACAGGGCCTCGTCGGCCGCCTGGGCCTCCATCTGCCGCTCGCGCAGCCGCTTCAGCGTCGCCTCCGCTTCGGGCAGCGTCGATTCGTAGGGCCGCGCCGCCTCGATGCCAGTGCGGCGCAGCGAGCGCACCGCCTCCGAGGCACGGGCCAGGCGCCGGCCGCGATCGAGTTCGGCGATGCGCGCCTCGGCACTGGCGACATGGCGCTTCAGCCGGGTGATCTCGGAGGCGAACAGCGTGCGCGCGGTCATCGCGGCATCGCGCTCGGCTTCGAGATTGGCGATCGCCTGCGCGGCTTCGCGGGCGAGGTCCTCCCGGCCGCCGTCGAGCGCCGCCGACGCGCGCACCTCGAGATCGGCGATCCGGGCGTGGGCGGCCTCGAGCCGCCGGCCCTCCTGCTGGTCGCCGGCAATCGCCAGCGCCAGGGTCCGCTTCGAGCGGTCGACGGCGGCGGCCGCGTCGCGCATCTGCTGATCGAGGATGACCAGCGCGGTCCGGTCTTGCAGTTCCTCTTCGGCCACCGCGACGGTGCCGCGGAAAAGGGTCAAAACAGTTTTGAACATTTGGTCGCTCCCTGCTATGAGCATCGCTCATGAAACTCTTGTACCACACAATGAGCGATGCTCAAGAACTATTTGAGCGTCGCTCACGTCTGTGGTTAACGGCGGGTGAAACATGTCCAAGGCATTGGAACGACGTGCAAAACTGCGCGAAGCGCTGATCGAGGCGGCGGAACGGGCGATTGCGGCAAAGGGTCTCGGCGGGCTGAAAACCCGCGAACTGGCCCAGGAAATCGGCGTCGCCAATGGCGGCGTCTACAATCTGGTCGAGGATGTCGACGAGCTGATCCTGCGAGTCGGCTCGCGCACCCTGGCCCGGCTGGACGCCTCGCTGTCGCTGGCCGAGATCGGCGGCGCGGCGGCGCCGCGCGAGATGCTGGTGCGGGTCGCGGTCGCCTATTGCGACTTCGCCGCCGAAAATCTCGAACTGTGGCGCGCCCTGTTCGAGCATCGCATGCAGCCCGGCAAGCCGGTGCCGGAATGGGCGATCACCGAGCAGATGGAATTATTCCGCCACATCTACAAGCCGCTCGCCGCGCTGTTTCCGCAGCGCTCGCCGGCACAACTCGGCGTCACCGCGCGCAGCCTGTTCTCCGCCGTGCATGGCATGGTCGCGCTCGGGCTGGAGCACAAGCTGATCGCAGTGCCGATCGGCGCGCTGCGCAGCGAGATCTCGACATTGACGCGCGCGATGGTCGACGGGCTGACGGCCAAGAAGGAGTAGCGCCCTCGATATGCCCAATGTGTGGTCAGGTAGATGGCTTGGAGGCCGCCGGACTGGCAAATCCGTGACCCAAAATCCGTGCGGGCAAGCTGCGGTAATCTGCGCCATGTCGCTTTGACCACGGATGTACTAGCAGAGCCCCAGATTTTCGCGCCCTCGCGACTGCTCGACCGGCGCGGGGTCTCTTTGTCACACCACGCGCAATGTCCGCCGAAACCGCGACGTGAAGCGTCCGCCGGCGAGACGTGCCGCACATTGCAGCAATCGAGGTCACGAGCTTGTCCACCCATATCGATCCGGAGCCGCACCACGACGACATCATGTACCCGCAAGTGCTGCCGTTTGTGCTGGTCCACGTCGGGTGTCTGGCGGCGATCTGGTCGGGCATCTCATGGCAGGCCATCGCAATTTGCGTCGCGCTGTACTGGCTGCGCATGTTCGCGATCACCGCCGGATATCATCGGTACTTCTCGCACCGCGCTTACGCGACGAGCCGGGTGTTTCAATTCATCCTCGCATTCCTCGCCCAAAGCAGCGCGCAGAAAAGCGTGCTGTGGTGGGCGGCGAAACATCGACATCACCACCTTCATTCCGATACCGAGCACGACGTGCATTCACCCCTGCACAAGGGCCTCGTGTACAGTCATCTCGGCTGGATCTTTTACCGGCAGCACGACGCGACCGATCTGACGAAAGTTTCCGACCTTGCCGCCTATCCCGAGTTGCGGTGGCTGCACAAATTCGAGGTCTTCCCGGCGGTCGTGGTCGCAGGTTTGTGTTTCCTCGTGGCCGGCTGGCCGGGCCTGCTGGTCGGCTTCTTCTGGAGCACCGTGCTGGTCTATCACGCGACGTTCTGCATCAACTCCCTGGCACATGTTCACGGACGCCAGCGGTATGTGACGGGCGATGGCTCCCGCAACAATTGGCTGCTGGCTCTCCTGACCATGGGTGAGGGTTGGCACAACAATCACCACGCCTACCAGAGCAGTGCGCGGCAAGGCTTCCGCTGGTGGGAAATCGACGCGACCTACTATGTTCTGGTGGCGCTATCCTGGCTCGGCATCGTCTGGGATCTCAAGGCGCCGCCTGCGGCGGTTCTCCGCAACGAACAGCGCCTGGGATCACGCGTGATCAAGCGAACCGCCGAACAGCTCGCGGGCCGCTTCAATCCCGAATCCATTGCGCTGGCCATCAGATCGTCCGTGCATGAAACGGGCATGTCGGTACGGGAAGTGCTCTTCCTGTTGCAGCATCGTGCCGACCTGCACTTGCCCAGCATGCCGACGCGCGACCAGTTGCTGGCCGAAGCCCAAACCATGTTCGCGAAGACGCCATCGCTGGACGACATCGTCGACCGCGCACATGAACTGCTGGTGGAATCGGTGTGCTTTCTTCTGGCGATTCCGCCCCAGCCCGCTGTCGTACGCCCGAAAGCCTGAGCGCGCGAAAAAACCAGAAGCACCGCGGCCGGATCACCCGCGCCGTCACGGCTCCATCGTGTAGGCGCGCCCGGGTTCGAGTGCGTAGATCGTGAGAAAACGCAGCGGCCGCTCCGGATCGCAATTGCGAAACAACGTGTGCGGCAGGTCAGCGCGATCCTGCAACGTCTCGCCTGCTCGATACTGCCGCGACGCTTCATCGCCATAGGCCGACTCCGCGACGCCCTCGACGATGAAGATCACGCCGCCGACCGGATGCCGGTGCAGCGGCGCCACCCCGCCGGGCGGATAGGTCACCTCGGCAACGACGAGCTCGCGATCATCGCCGGGCAGCGTCAGGCGCTCGAGCGTCCTGCGCGTGACACCGGCAAAGCCGGCCTGTTGTACGCTCGCCCGACCGTCATTGCTTTCAACCATTGGCATCCCTTTCCCGTCACGCTGTCCGGATCGGATCGCGGTCGAATGACTATGGGAATGCCCTTTCCGGGCAACAAGATGTCGGAACACCGCCTCGACGCGCCAATTGGCGGCCAACACAGATCGGCCGAAGTTCTTGCCTAGCTTGCGCCCGCGTTGCAGGATTCTCGCGCAGGCAAACCTTCAGTCGGTGTAATCATGAGAACGGCTATCTTGACGGCGCGGTCGACCGGGGTCGCGGCCCTGGCGCTCATCTTGACAGCATCGGGCGTAATGCCGGCGTCTGCGGCGCAGCCCGTGTCCGAATGCTCGATGTCGGTGACATTGGCGGATTGGGGCGAGAACTCGACCGGCGATATCGACGTCGCATCGGGCGAGAGCTGCCAGATCCCGATCGGAATCCGCGGCACGGTGACTGATTCATCGATCTCGCAGAAGCCGGCCTATGGCAAGCTGAAGAAGGTCAACCCGTCGACCTTCGAGTACAAGGCGAAGGCCAAGTACAAGGGCAGCGATACGTTTGCCATCAAGGCAACCGGTCAGGGGCCGAAGACATCCGGCACCTCGGTCATCACCGTGCACGCCACCATCAAGTAATCGCTCTGGCGCGCACTGCACTCCCTCGCCCCGTTCTTATGGGGAGAGGGGCTGCTTCCGCAGATGCCGGCAACAGTTGAACTCGCGGAGACTCCCCTCACCCGACATTCGCGTCCCGCGAATTTCGACCTCTCCCCGCAAGCGGGGCGAGGTGAAGCGGAGTCCGCGGCGCCGTCAGGCCGGGCGTGCGCCGGTGCGGATGATCGAACCGACATGCTGACCGCGCAGCGCCGCGGTGAGCCGGCCGGGAACGAGGCCATTCACCACCTGCACGCGCTCGATATGCCTGGCGTTCGCCATCACTTCGAGCAACGCGGGATCGAACGGCAGCGTGCCCTTCAGCTTGGCGAGGTCGGCGAGGCTGGCCTCGCGCAGCAACTGCGCCTTCTCGCCATCGGGGCCGTTCGGATCGTCGGTGTACACACCGTCGACGTCTTCCACGATGGTCAGGCCGGCCGCGCCGAGCGCATCGGCGATCAGGAACGCACCGGTGTCGGCGCGGTGGAACGGGATGCGCGAGACCGGGAATTCATGATGGTGATAGGGCGGAAACGCGCTGCCGACGACCGCGCGGGACGCCGACAGATGGATCGCGAGCTGGCTCGCGATGGTCGGATGCTCGATGTAGGAGACACCCTCGGGCGCGAGCAGGCAGCCGAGGATGTGGCCGTTCTGGCCGGCTTCGCTGGCGGCGAGCGGTGCCAGCGAGCCGACCGGCAGTCCGAGGTCGAGGCCGACGCTGTAGAGATGCCGGGCGCGGATGCCGGCGCCGGTCAAGATCAGCAGGCGATGCTCCGGCAATAGCGAGCGCAGCTCGTCGACGATCGGCAGGATCGCCTCATGCCCGCGATCCATGATCGAGCGGCCGCCGATCTTCACCACCTGCACCCAGGGCAGCAGCGGGATCGGACGCCCGCCTGCGACCGGACGGGTGAGATCGTTGTCGAGCAGGGTCTGGCGCGCGAGCGGCGAGGCGACGTGCTTGATCTTCGTGGTGTCATCCATGGCGATGATCCCTTCAGCTCGCGGTGATGATGGTGCCGACATGCTCGCCCGCCAGCGCGCGGGTGAGATTGCCGGGGACGAGGCCGTTGACGACCTGCACCTGACGGACATGGCGCGCGGTGGCGAGCAGATCGAGCACCGGGAATTCCAGGATCGAATCCTGCAATCCCTTGGCCTTCATCTCGGCGACCGAAATCTTCGGGATGAATGTGGCGCCCTTCGAGGTCTTCGGGTTCGCGCTGTAGAGGCCGTTCTCGTCCTTGACGTAGATCATCGCCTTGCAGCCGAACTGCTCGGCGACCAGGAAGCATCCGGCATCGGTGCGATAGGGCGGGATCATGCCCTCGGCCGCCGGCCGCATCCACAGGCCGTAAGGCGGCATGCCGCTGAAGATCACGGCATTCACCTCGGCGAGATAGAGCGGCACGGCCGAAAGTCCGGCACCGCTGACCGCGGAGATGCCGTGCTTGGCCAGCAGCTGGCCCAGCATCACGGCGTTCTGATCGGCCACCGAGGCGCCGAGCTGCGACAGCACGCCGGCCGGCAGCCGGAGCCCGGCCGCGATCGAATAGAGATGCCGGGCGCGGGTGCCGGCGCCGGTTCCGATCAACATCTTGTGCGCCTTGCGGGCGGCGACGATCTCGTCGACCAGCGGATAGACGGCGGCGCGACCGCGGTCGATCACGCTCTGCCCGCCGATCTTGATCACAGTCGCGTCCGGCAGGATCCGGAAGTCGGACGCCGCGTCCGCCTTCGCCAGAAGCTGCGGATCGGTCAGCGACCGCTGCATCAGGAGCGCTTCGAGCTCCGTCGTCGTGTCTGCCATGAGAAACGTCCTTTCTCCAATGCTGGCACAGTTTCCGAGGGACCCGCGATCCGAGCCGGTCGCCACCGGCGGTCCCGCCGGGCCCTGCATTTCTCTGCTAGCGATAGTCCGGGAGGGTCTCAAGATGCAATGGCAATGATGCCGCGCGCCGCGTCCCCGGCTGATTTTCAGCCATTCACAGCAGGCAGCCTGACGATGACGCGCAGGCCCGTGCGTTCAGCCCCCGTCACATTCTCGAACTGGATCGAGCCGCCGCAGCGATCGACGATCCGTTTCACGATCGAAAGCCCGAGCCCGGCGCCGTCGCCGCTCGGCTGGCTGCCGCGGAAGAACGGCTCGCCGATCCGGTCCAGATCGCGCGGCGCAATGCCCGTGCCGGAATCCTCGATCTGGATGGCGGCCATGCCCGCCTCGCGATAGATGCCGAGGTCGACGCTGCCGCCCTCGGGCGTGAACTTGACGGCGTTCTCGACCAGGTTTCGCAGCACCGAGATCAGCGATAATTGATCGCCATTGACCGCAACCGTTTCGACCATCGTGAAGCCGAGATCGATGTTGCGCGCCGCCGCCTCGGGCAGCAGATCGGCGACGACGCCCTTTACGATCCTGTCGAGCTCGGTCACTTCACCGGCAGCAGGGCTCACGGCGTCCTGGCGCGCCAGGGCCAGGAGCTGTTCGAGCAGATGCCTGCTCCGTTGCATGCCGCTTCTGAGCACATCGAGCCGCTCACGGGTCTCGGCCGGCATCTCGAGGGAAGCGAGATTTTCCGCTTGCAGGCTGAGCGCCGTGATCGGGGTGCGAAGCTCGTGCGACGCATCGGCGATGAAGCGCCGTTGCTGATCCATCATGCCGCGCATGCGTTCCAGCAGGGCATTGATCGAACCGAGAAACGGCTGCAACTCGCTGGGGGCGCCGGTCGCCTTCAACGCGCTGACGTCGTCCGCGCGCCGCGCGTCGAGATCATCGGCCAGGCGCAACATCGGCCGGAACGAGCGCGCGATCACGAGCGCAGTCACCAGCAACAGGCACGGCACCAGGGCCGCGATCGGCAACAGGGTCCGCAGCGCCATATCGCCGGCAATCTCGGTGCGGATCTCCGTCCGTTGCATCACCGCGAAGCGGCTATCGTCCGGGCGCGTGCGAACCAGCACGCGCGCCGGCTGGCCCTGATAGACGGCATTGTGCAATCCGTCCTTCAGTCCCCACAGCCGGCGGTCTTCGGCAGGCCCACGCGGCGCGCCGCCGAGCTCGACCACCGCGACCTCGGATTCGGCATCGACGCCGGTGACGGGCCGGCTTTCCCTGATCGAGGCACTCAGCGCGAAGCTCGCGATCTGGATCAGGACCGAGTCCTGCATCTCGATGGCTTCGCTGTAGGCCCAGCGATAGGCCAGGGCTCCGCCGACGGCGCCGGTCAGCAGGATGATCGCGGTGAGCCCGGCGAACAGGCGTCCGCGCAGCGATCTCATCATCTCGAACGGTCCACCATCCAGCCGACGCCGCGCACGTTCCTGATCACGGACGCGCCAAGTTTTCTGCGCACGGCGTGGATCAGGAATTCGACCGCGTTGCTCTCGACCTCCTCGCTCCAGCCGTAGATCTGGCGTTCGAGCTCGGCTCGCGACAGGATGGTCCCCGGCCGGTTCAACAACGCCTGAAGCAGCGCGAATTCGCGCGCGCTGAGGACAGCTCTTTCTCCACTGTACGTGGCTTCCCGCGTCGCCGGGTCGAGGTGGAGTTCGCCATTGGTCAGGACCGGCGGCGCTCCGCTGCCCTCGCGCCGCAGCACCGCGCGCATGCGCGCCAGCAACTCGGCGACCTCGAACGGCTTGACCAGATAATCATCCGCGCCGAGATCGAGCCCCCGGATCCGATCGCTCAACGCATCGCGCGCGGTCAGGATGATCACGGGAAGGCGTGTGGAGTCCGTCCGGATCGTCCTGAGCACGTCGAGGCCATCCGTCACGGGAAGTCCGAGGTCGAGCAGCGCGATGTCGTAGGTCTCGCTGCGGCTGGCCTCGACGGCGAGGTCGCCATCGCGGACCCAGTCGACCGCGTAGGCGGCATCCCTCAGCGCCTCGACGACGGCGGCGCCGATCATCCTGTCGTCCTCCACCAAGAGCACGCGCATCGTCTCGTCACCATCCTGACCCGCGCCGGGCACCCCGGCGAACCTGCATCGCATCCGCCTGCCCGCGACGCCGCGCGACCATATCAGCTTCGACTTAGCCGCGACTTAGGGCTTTCGGCGTCCAAACGGGGGCGGCGCCGCCGGCCTAAGCCGGGCCTAAGTCTCGCGGTGCAGGCTCCCGATCGAACCCGGCGGAACCGCCGACCTCATCAAAGCGGAGTTTTGCATCGTGCAGGATATCAGGCGCACCGGCCGCAGCATGCTGAACAAGGTCCCCGAAGTCACCCTCGTGTTCTGGCTGATCAAGATCATGTCGACCACGGTCGGCGAGACCGGTGCCGATTATCTCGCCGTCCATGTCGGCCTTGGAACGACCGTTACCGGCCTGCTGATGACCACGCTGCTCGCGGCTGCGCTGGCAATCCAGCTGCGGATGGACCGCTACGTGCCGTGGATCTACTGGCTGACGGTCGTGCTGGTCAGCATCGTCGGGACACAGATCACCGATGCGCTGACCGACAAGCTCGAGATCAGCCTCTACATCAGCACGGCGCTGTTCGCGATCGCGCTGGCGGCGACCTTCGCGATCTGGTTCGCGGTCGAACGGACGCTGTCGATCCACAGCATCGTGACCACGCGGCGCGAACTGTTCTATTGGGCGGCGATCCTGTTCACCTTCGCGCTCGGCACCGCCGCCGGCGATCTCGCCACCGAAGCGCTCGGCCTCGGCTTCAACGTCGGCGTCGTGGTCTTCATGGCGCTGATCGCAGGCGTCGCCGCGGCCTACGCGCTCGGCGCCAACGAGGTTCTCGCGTTCTGGATCGCCTACATCCTGACCCGACCGCTCGGCGCCTCGTTCGGTGACATGCTGTCCCAGTCCCGGGACTATGGCGGCCTCGGCTTCGGCACGATCTACACCAGCCTCGCCTTCCTCGCCGTGATCATCGCGCTGGTCGGCTGGCTGTCGTTCGAGGGCGACAGTGGCCGAAACCCCGAAACTTCGCCCGGCGCATGAATTCGCCGTGCGTCCGCGAGGACACCGGTCGAAGCAACCCAACAGGAGAACCACAATGAACAGAACGATACTCGCACTTGCCGCAATCCACGCTCTCGTGGTGGCGTCACCATTTCCACATACGAACGGCAGCCTGACGCTGCTGCCGCGCGCGCAAGCGGCCACCTCGAAGCTCGGCGATTTGACGCCGTTCCGCAGCATCGCCGCCGATGTCGCTGACATGGTCGACAAGAACGACCTCCCCGGCGCCAAGACGCGGATCAAGGATCTCGAGACCAAATGGGACGAGGCGGAGGCTGGATTGAAGCCGCGCGCGGCTGCGGATTGGCACACGGTCGACAAGGCGATCGATCGCGCGCTCGCGGCGGTCCGCGAGACCAATCCGGATGCCACCAAGTGCAAGAAGGCGCTCGCCGAGCTGCTGTCGATCATGGACTCGATGAAGGGCTGATCGCCTCGTCCATCATTTCGACCATCCGCTTCTCGGAGTATCAATCCATGGAACTGCTGCACGACACCGCCGCGGACGAGCGCGCGGGCAAGGTCCCCGCCGTTACGCTCGGCTTCTGGGTCATCAAGATTCTCGCCACGACGCTCGGCGAGACCGGCGGCGACGCCGTCACGATGTCGATGAATCTCGGTTATCTGGTCGGCACCGCGATATTCGCGGTGATCTTCGCGATCGCCGTCGCGGCACAGATGGCGGCGCGGCGCTTTCATCCATTCCTCTACTGGACCGTGATCATCGCGACCACGACTGTCGGCACGACCTTCGCCGATTTCGTCGACCGCTCGCTCGGGATCGGATATCTCGGCGGCTCGTCGCTGCTCGCCGCACTGCTCGTGGCGTCGCTCGCCGCCTGGCATCGCACGCTCGGAACGGTGTCGATCGCATCGATCGACAACAAGGCGGCCGAAACATTCTACTGGATCACGATCCTGTTCTCGCAAACCCTTGGAACCGCGCTCGGCGACTGGATGGCCGATTCCACCGGCCTCGGCTATGGCGGCGGCGCCATCGTATTCGCCGCCGGCATCGCCATCGTCGCCGCCGCCTATCTCTGGACCAGGGTGTCGCGCACGGTGCTGTTCTGGATCGCGTTCGTCCTGACCAGGCCGCTCGGCGCCACCGTCGGCGATCTCCTCGACAAGCCGCTCGATCACGGCGGCCTCGCGCTCAGCCGCTACACGGCTTCCATTGCCCTCGCTGTTGCGATCGCGGCGATCGTCTTCATCCTGCCGCAGCGGGCCGGGAAGCACGCATGAAGAATAAACCTCCCTCGCGCGGAACGGCGCGACCAGATACCCGTCGTCGAGCCGGGCGGCCGGTCAGAGATCGAGCTGGAGCCGGTTATCACCTTCCGCTTCCGGCTTCGCCGGCACCGCACAGCAGATCAGCACCTCGTCATCGGCAACTTCGGCAGTCGGCTGCTTCAGATAGGTCACCGCGCCTGCCAGCAATTTGGTTCGGCAGCTGCCGCAATTGCCCTCGCGGCAACTGAATGCGGGGCTGAGACCACGCGCTTCCGCGAGTTCGAGCAACGTTCCGGATTGCGGTGTCCACCGTGCTTCCTTCATCGATGCGGCGAAGGTCACCGCAACCGGCGCGGTCGCGGGCGGCAGACGCGGCGGCGGCGCCGCGGCGACGTCGGGCTTCCGCACCAGCGACGACGGACCAAACGCTTCCGCGTGAATCCTGCCATCGGCGACGTTGTAGCCGCGCAGCCCATCATAGAGCGATTGGGTGAATTGCGGCGGCCCGCACAGATAGAAGTCGTAGTCGTTGAACGGCAGCACACGCGACAGCAGCGCCATGTCGATCCGCCCCGCGGCGTCGTAGTCAGTATCCTGCCCGGCGCCCTCGACGTCGCTGAGCACGCGGGTGATGCGAACCGCGCCGCCGGCGGCGGCCGCCAGTTGCCGCAGTTCGGCATCGAACGCGCGGTCCTGTTTGGCATGGGCGGCCTGGAACAGGAATGTCGGCCGGATGCCGCGGGTGCGCAGCCCCTCATAGACCACGTGACGCAGCATCGCGAGCATCGGCGTGATCCCGACGCCGCCGGCGAGCAGCACCGCCGGCCGCTTCTCGCGCGCGTCGATCGCGAAGCTGCCCGCCGGCGCGCGGGCTTCGATGATGTGGCCGACATGGATATTGTCGTGGAGATGGCTGGAGACCAGGCCGTCGCGCTTCACGCTGATGCGATACATGCCGTCCGACGGCGCGACCGACAGCGTATAGGTGCGGATCACGGGCTTGTCCGCCCCCGGAAGCAACACGCGGATCGGCAGATGCTGTCCCGCCTGATGCGGAAGCAGCCCGGCGCCGTCCTCCGGTTGCAGATGAAACGAGCGGATCGAGCGGCTCTCGTCGACGATCTCGGTGACCTTGAACGGGCGCCACTGCGTTGCAAGCGCGCTTGCGCGGATGCGGTCCGCAGCCTGCGTCCAGTCGCCGGTCATCAGCGCATTCGGCGACCAGCCCTCGGCCCGGAACGCCCAGCGCAGCGGCAGCGCGCCACGGCGCCGCACCACGCGGCGGGCGCGGAAGCTCCACAGCCGTTCGGCCCCCTGGAACGCCGCGATCTCCGGCGAGTCCAGGATCACCTCGGCATCGCCGGTCAGTTGCAGCAGGTCACCGGTCTCGAAATCGACGAACGCCAGCCCGGCCTTGCCGTTGAGGAGCATGTTGCCGAGCGTGTTGAAGAACAGGTTGCCGGCGAAGTCCGGAACGGTCAGCGTGCCGTCGGCAGCGACGCGCACGAAGCCCGCTCTGCCACCGCGATGCGAGACGTCGACCTGGCGGCGATCCTCGCGCTCGGCATAGGTCGCCACGAAGAACGTATCCGCCGCCGCAATCATATCGCGCGCGGCCTGATCGAGCGTCGCGCTGGCTTCGATCTCTCCCGTGAACGGCTGATCGGGCTCGCGGACGAGAACGAAATCGCGGAGCTGGATGTATTGCGGACAGTTGCCGAAGCTCTGATCGAGCTCGAAGCTGAGCGCCTTGCCTGATGCCGCACGCAGCAGCCCGTTGGCCCGGTTGCGGCGCCGCGTGTGCAACTCGATGCCAAGCAACGCGATGGCATCGCCCTCGCGCATGCCCTCGCTGACCGGATCGCTGGCGTCAGGCCGCGCGTCGATCTCGAGGCTGCGCGGTGTCGGCGAGGCGATGAAGCCGGGCCGGCCGGCCAGCAGCGAAGCCCATGCATCGCCGCTGCGGTCCACGCTGCCGACGACGATGAAGGGAATTTGCGCGAAGAAGTCGCGGTGCTGGTCGGGCATGAAGTCGCGCACCGCGCGCTGGCCGACCGCTGCCATCTTCTCGGCAACGCCGGCCCGCTGCTGCATCGCCGTCTCGCCGGCATGCCAGACGTCCAGCTTGCTCTTGCTTCGCCTGTCGCTCATCGCCTTGCCCTCCTCATCGGGGCTTGGGTGGGCGCGCCCGAAGGCACGCCCGTCAGCACGTTACGCCGCCGCCCTCAGGCCGGCGGCAGTCCTGGCGAAAGGCACGAAGCCGGGCAGCGCCTCGATCCGGCGCAGGAAGGCGTCGACGCGCGGATAGGCGGAGAGATCGACATTGCCTTCGGGCGCGCTCGACAGATAGCTGTAGAGCGCGACGTCGGCGATCGTCGGCCCCGCGCCGACCAGCCAGTCGCGATCGGCAAGATGCGCCTCCAGCCGCTTCAGCAGGACATGCGCCCGCGCGATCACATCGTCCGGATTGTGCTTGGCGCCGAACACGGTGATGAGCCGCGCCGCCGCGGGGCCATAGGCGAGCTCGCCGGCGGCGACCGACAGCCAGCGCTGCACGGCGGCGGCCCCCTTGGCATCCCGTGGCAACCAATCGGTGCGACCGAGCTTGGTGGCGAGATAGACCAGGATCGCATTCGAATCGGCAATGATGGTGCCGTCATCGTCCAGCACCGGCACCTGGCCGAACGGATTGAGCGCGAGGAATTCCGCCGTCTTGTGCGCGCCGGACCTGAGATCGACCTCGACCAGCTCGTGCGGAACCCCGAGCAGGGACAAAAACAGACGCGCGCGATGCGCGTGGCCCGAAAGAGGGAAGTGATAGAGCTTCATGGTGCCGTTCCTGATGTCGTGCACGGGGTCATTCCCGCCCGCGACCTCAAGGTGGCGCATTGCAACAGGTATTATAATTGCCTAGTTTGGAACTTCATTGTTGCAATAATCGCAATTAATGGATTGGCGGCTAAACCTCGACGATCACGTAATTGTCCTCGATGTGCACCGGGAACGTCTCGGCGACATACGGCCCCTTCTGCAACTCGGCGCCGCTCTCGACCGCGACCGGATAGGAGCGGATCTTGAACCGCTTGGGTCGAACCAGGACTGGCCGTTGCGGATGTCGAATTCCCAGCCGTGCCATGGACAGCGCAGCATCTCGCCAACACGGTCGCGCTGATAGATGCCGGGCTCCGGCGAGGTCAGGCGCGCGACGCACGCCGCCTTCTCCAGCGGCGCGCCTTCATGCGGGCAGCGATTGAGCAGCGCGAAGAACTCGCCATTGACGTGGAACACGACGATGTCGCGGCCCTCGAGGCCGAACACCTTGTTGCCGCCGGCCGGGATCTCGCTGGTGCGCGCGACGATGTGACGGGTCATCCTGGTCCTAGCATTTGACGGCAACGGCGGTGCGCTCCCTCGCCCCGTTCTTACGGGGAGAGGGTTGGGGTGAGGGGCTGTCTCCGCGCATCCGATGACAGCTGAGCTTGCGGAGCGTCCCCCTCACCCGGAACGCATCTAATGATGCGTTCCGACCTCTCCCCGCACGCGGGGCGAGGTGAAGTGAAGCCCGCGGCTGAATCGGAAACCACGCCATCTTGCTAGAACTTGTAAACCGCGCGGGCATTGCCGTTGAAGATCTTGCGCCGCTCGGCCTCGGTCAGCGGCGTCTTGAAGGCGTAGCGGGCATCGTCATAGTCCCAGTGTGGATAGTCCGACGAGAACAGCAGCCGGTCGATGCCGACCCATTCGATCAGTTGGCGCAGATGCTTCGCCTCATCCGGCTCGTCGATCGGCTGGGTGGTGAACCAGAAATTCTGCTTCACATACTCGCTCGGCCGGCGCTTCAGATGCGGCACCTCGCTGCGGAAGCGCTCGAAGTGCTGGTCCATCCGCCACATCGTCGCGGGGATCCAGCCGAAGCCGCCCTCGATGAACACGATCTTCAGTTTCGGGAAGCGCTCCGGCACGCCTTCCAGCACCAGGCTCGTGAGGTTCGAGGCCACCGTATGCGCGTTCGACTGATGCTCCTCGCAGTAATAGGACGGCCAGCCGCCGCCGGTCGGCGCGTGCCCGCCATAGCCGCCGACATGGATGCCGAGCGGCAGGTCGAGCGCCTGCGCGCGCTCGTAGATCGGCCAGTAGCGGCGGCGGCCGAGCGGCTCGTTGGCGCGCGGCGAGACGTTGATCTGGATGTATTCGCCTGATTTGGCGCAACGCTCGATCTCGGCAAGGCCGAGGTCGGAGCCGTCCTGCCCGACCAGGATCGAGGCCTTCAGCCTGGGATCGCGATGCGCCCAGAACGCGAGCTGCCAGTCGTTGATGGCGCGCTGGATCGCGGCGCCGAATTCCAGGTTCTGCTGCGAGAAGATGAAGAGGTCGAGCACCTGCAAAATGCCGAACTCGACATCGAACGGATCGAGATGCTGCTTGCGCATGAAGTCGAGATCGGAGCCCGGCACCCCGCCGGTCGGCGGCCACGCATCGCGCCGTGCGATCAAGGGCGAGGAGCGCGGATACGGCGTGGTGCCGATATAGGGCGTGCGCAGATGGCTGCCATATTCCTTGAGATGCTGCTGCCAGCGCTTCGGCAGGAACTCGTTGAGGTCGCTATGCGCATGGATGCTCGGATGGATGTCGCAGTCGATGATCCTGAGCCGCGCCGCAGCGGTCGTCTCCTGGTCGAGCATCGGGCGGTCGATGACGTCACTCATGCGATCCTCCTTGTTATCTGGCGCATGATCTCTTCGGAAAACCGGTTCCCACTTTTCCGGATCATGCGCTACGAATTCAGCTTGAGGCGCGGAAAGGTTTCCAGCGGGTTGTCCTCGCTCATCCGCTTGACGAGGTCGTCGGGCAGATGCGGCGGGATCGGATCGTCACCGTCGAACTGCCAGTGCGGATAGTCGGACGCGAACAGGAACATCTTGTCGGAGCCGATCTGGTCGATGATGTCGGCAACGCCGGTTGCATCCGTCGGCGCGTCGAACGGCTGCATGGTGACGCGGAAATGGTCGCGGATGATCGCGGCCGGCTCGCGCTCCACCCAGGGCACCTCGACGCGCACGCCGCGCCAGGTCTTGTTGGCGCGCCACATGAAGGCCGGCAGCCAGCTGACGCCCGACTCCATCAGCACCACGGTCAATCCGGGATACTTCCCGAACACGCCCTCATAGATCAGGCTCAGCGTCTGCGCCTGGAACGCCTGCGCCTCGGCCAGATAATATTCGTAGCGGTAGGACGGCCAGCCGATCGAGCTCGGCGCGCCGCGATAGGCGCTGCCGGCGTGGATCGCGATCGGCAGCCTGTATTTCTCGGCGGCCTGGTAGATCGGCCAGTAATGACGCCGCCCGAGCAGCGTCTCGTTCTGCGACGGCACCAGCACCGAGACGAACCGATGATCGCCGGCGCGGCGCTCGATCTCCTCGACCGCGAGATCCGGTGCCTGGATCGGCACCACGATCGAGGCGCGCAGCCGCTTGTCCTTGGCGAGCCATTCGGCCGCGATCCAGTCGTTGATCGCGCGG
Organism: Bradyrhizobium sp. SK17; assembly: GCF_002831585.1. Taxonomy (GTDB): domain Bacteria; phylum Pseudomonadota; class Alphaproteobacteria; order Rhizobiales; family Xanthobacteraceae; genus Bradyrhizobium. The sequence goes on from NZ_CP025113.1 coordinate 177,675, forward strand.
CAGAAGTCCGCCGCCATGTAGGAATCGAACACCGCCTGCGCGCCATAGACGACATTGCAGATCGCGTGGCTGGCGCCAAGCTGGTCGAACGCGCCGCGCTGCACCATGGCAAGATCGCTGCCCGGCTTGCTGCCGTCCGCCGGCCGCCAGTCGGCGCGGCCAGACAGCGGCATCGACGGCGGGTAGGAATTGAGGTCGAGCCCGTCGATGGCGCGGCTGACCACCTGTTCCTTCCAGTGATCGCTCAAATAGGGCAGCAGCGTGGTGCGCGTTCCTCCCACCGCGGGATGGATATCGCAGTCGATGCGCGTGGCCGCCATAGCGCTCCTCGATTTCAGTTCCTCGAACTGTCTTGGTCTTCTTTATTGGCGGCTTCACCACCGCAGTCCGGACTGTGACGCCGATGGCGCGATCGTGCAAGCGGGTGGACGCGGGTCCGCCCTGCCCTCTGCGCGCAGCGCCGCCTCACGCGAAGTTGCGGGACGGCGTGTGAAGGGTGTCACCCATCCGGACCGCGGGACGTGCTAGCGATTTCGCGCTGCGGAAAGCGCACTGACAGGAGACTGCAATGAGACTGGGCCGACTGACGATCCTCGCGTGTTCATTGTCGCTGGCCGCGTCGGCCGCATCGGCCGCGCCCGCAACCACGTCCGGCTCGGTCGCGCTGGCGCTCGCGGGCGTGGTGGCGCCCTATTCGCCGCTGCCGGACGCGGAGAAGAAGGCGGTCGCCGCCTTCTTCAACGGCGGCGGCAATGTCTCTTATGCGAAACCGATCACCGTCACCGCCGACAAGGTGGTCTGTCGCGCCAGCAATGTCGACATCACCTCGCGCTCCTGCGAGCTGACATTCGGCGGGCGCAGCCACACCGTGAAGGGGCGCGAAGCCAATGCTATCTTTGCCACCATCGCGCTCGCCGGCGTCCCCGGCGACGGCGCCGCCGGCACGATCTACGAGGCGCTGTCGAAACTGTCCTGCACGCTCGATCCTGCCGTCATCGAGGACAAGGCCGGCGGCGGAGCCAACTGCAACTTCGAGCCGGGCAATTAGCCTGTCGTCTCAATCTCCGGCACGACGACGCCCAACCGGACCGCCACGCGGCGCGCGGTCGCTTCGCGCTGCGCCGTGATCGTGCGCGTCGCCTGCCGTGTTTGTTGCAGGATCTCAGGCGGCGCGGTCTCCGGCGTGCCACTGTCGAACGGCGGCTCCGGCGCATAGGCCATGTAGAGCTGGATCGCCCGTGCCGCGTCGTCGCCGCGCAGTTCGGCGGCGAGCCGCAGCGCCCCGTCGATCCCCGCGGTGACGCCGGCGGCAAAGACGTAGCTTTCGTCGACGACCACGCGCTCATTCACGGGGGTAGCGCCGAAATACGGCAGCAGATGGAACGACGCCCAATGCGTCGTCGCCCGGCGTCCCTTCAACAGGCCGGCCGCGCCACACAGCAACGCGCCGGTGCAGACCGAGAAGATGCTGCAAGCCCCCGCCGCCTGCTGACGGATCCAGCCGAGCACTTCGGCGTCCTCCATCAAGGCTTCCTGGCCGAATCCGCCCGGCACATGCAGCACATCGAGCGGCGGCGCCTCGGCCAGCGTGGCATCCGGCGTCAGCCGCAAGCCCTTGAGGTCGCGCACCGGCTCCATGGTCTTGGCATAGATGCGGTAGGTCGAATTCGGAATCCGCGACAGCACTTCGAAAGGACCGGTCAAGTCGATCTGATCGACGTCTTCGAACAGCAGCGAACCGATCCGCAACTGGACATCATGGGCAATCATCTGGCTCTCCTTGCACTATGGACAAAGCAAACCTAGCGCGGCACGTTTCGGCGATGACGCCAAAGCCCCCACATTCTCCGCCAAACGACAAGCGCGCGATCGAAGTGCTGGCCTATCCGGCGGTGCAGCTGCTCGACGTCACCGGGCCATTGCAGGTGTTCGCTTCCGCCAACGCGCTGACGGCCAAGGCTGGCAACGCCGAGCCCTATGACGTCCGCGTCGTCGCCAAGGACGGCCCGACGGTCGAGGCATCTGCCGGCGTTGGAATAGCGGTGCATCCGTTGCCCGCGATCGGTACCGCGGTCGACACGCTGGTGATTCCCGGCGGCGACGGCGTCAACGCCGCAGCGTCCGATCGCATCCTGGTGGATTGGGTGCGCAAGCGCAGCGGCGATGCCCGCCGCACCGCATCGGTGTGCACCGGCGCGTTCCTGCTCGCCGCGTCAGGCGCGCTCGACGGCCGTCGCGCCGTGACGCATTGGGGATTCTGGGAAGAGCTTGCTGCACGCTATCCCGAGGTCCGTGTCGAGTCCGATCCGATCTTCGTGCGCGACGGAACGTTCTGGACATCGGCCGGCGTCACGTCGGGCATCGATCTCGCTTTGGCGCTGGTGGAGGACGATCTCGGCCGCGCGACAGCGCTTGCCGTCGCCCGCTATCTCGTGGTGTTTCTCAAGCGTCCGGGCGGCCAGTCGCAATTCAGCGAGGTGCTTTCGCTGCAGACCGCCGATGACAGGTTCAGCGCGCTGCATGACTGGATCAGCAACCACCTCGCCGACGACCTCTCGCTGCCGACGCTGGCGAAACAGGCCGGTATGAGCGAGCGCAGCTTCAGCCGGCATTATGCGGATGCGACCGGGTTGACACCGGCACGCGCGATCGAGCGGCTGCGGGTCGAAGGTGCAAGGCATCTGCTGTCGGAGACCAGGCTGCCGATCAAGCGCATCGCGCAACGCTGCGGCTTCGGCTCCGAGGAGACCATGCGCCGCAGCTTCCTGCGATTGCTGGCGACCACTCCGCAGGACTACCGCGCCAGATTTGCCGGCTAGGTTGTGAGCCCATAAGGCGGAAATGACGCGATGCTAGAATGCGGTCCTCCTGCATTGTAGCTTTGCCAATGAAGCAGCGGCGCGAATCGGTTCTGCTGTGCAAGGAAACGGCGAATGTCGCATCAGGATGGTGTCAGGATCGTTAATAGGCGGACGCCAGAATCCGCAGCGATGGTAGCGGAGACCAAGCGGGCAATGGCGATAACGGCGAAGATCAATCGCTTGACGTTCGACGATGCGGACGAAGTCCGGGCCTTGTTCAGTGAGCTCATCGGCAAGCAAGTCGATGATCGCTTCCTATTGATCCCGCCATTCTACGCGACGGGTGGGAACGAAACCCAGGTCGGGCGCAACGTCTTCATCAATCAGAACTGCACACTGTATGACCTCGGTGGAATCACCATAGCCGACGACGTGATGATTGGACCGAACGTGAGCATCATCACGTCAGGCCATCCGCTCGACCCTTCCCAACGCCGGTCCGTTACGGCCAAGCCCATCGTAATTGAGAGGAACGTCTGGATCGCAGCCGGCGCAACGATCATCGGCGGGGTTACCGTCGGCGAGAACTCAGTCGTTGCTGCCGGCTCGGTCGTTACCAAGGACGTGCCCCCGAATACGCTTACGGGAGGTAATCCGGCGCGGGTCATTCGCACGATTAGCGCCTAGTCTGGGCAAGTGCACGCCGGCCGATGGCCGGCGTGCACTATTGATACTCAGCCATTCCAGGCATGCGGCTGCAATCCCGCCTCCAGCGGCGGATTGGTCACGCTGCCGGTGTAGTTCGTGATGGTCGATGCCGCCACGATGGTGATCACCTCGAGCAGCAATTCCTTGCTGAACCCGGCCGCCAGGAACCTCTCGGTGTCTTGCTGGTCGAGCCGCCCGCGCTTCTCGATCAGCGTCCTCGCCAATGTCGAGAGCGCGCCGAGTTGCCCGTTCGCGGGCGAGCGCCCGGCCCGCATCGCCTCGACGTCTTGAGGATCGAGACCGGCCTGCAAGCCGAGCGCGGAATGCAGCGCGACCGCCCAGTTGCTGGCGTTGGTCACCGCGTCGGTGAGCAGCACGGTCTGGATCTGCTGCTCGGAGAAGCTGCCGCCGTGAACTTTGTCGAAGATGTGGAGGAAGCTCTGGATCAGCACCGGCGACGTCGCCATCGCGGCCGCAAGGTTCGGGATCATGCCGAACCGCGCCTCGACCTCGCGCAAGGTCGGCTTCGAGGCTTCGGGCGCGGCGTCGTACGTATGGACAGGAAAACGTGTCATCGGAACTGCCTCTCTGCTGTGTTGGATGAACCCGGGGCGGCTTCGGACGCTGAGCCATTGCGATCGGCACGTGAGCAGCCGGGTTCGATGCAGGCTATCTAGCTGCACGCCGACACAAGCGTTCGCCAAACTCCCCACATTCCGCGCCAGCCGGGACGATCAGCTCCGTCGCGCAAGACCTTCGTCACCGCCCGCACGATCCTTCACCCGCCGCGTTACGATGGCGAGCAGGCGGCCGAGCGTGCCGCCGGCCGGGCCCTTCTTGCGCGCCAGCGCGAGCGGCGCGACCAGGCCCGTGGCACGGTCGAGGCGGAGATAGGAGACGCCCGCGGTCTCGAGCCGCGCCATCGATTCCGGCACGATCGAAATCCCGAGCCCCGCGGCGACCAGGCTGAGCGTCGACACCATTCGCGTCGCCTCCTGCGCCACCTTCGGGCTGAAGCCCGCCGCGCGGCAGGCGGCGATGATGCTGTCGTAAAGCCCCGGACCGGTCGGGCGGCGGTAGAGGATCAGCGGCTCGTCGGCGAGCGAGCCCAGCGAAATCCGCCGCCGCGTGTCCTTGCGGGCGCGCGGATGATGGTCGGGCAGCGCGACCAGCATCTCCTCGTCGAGCAGATGGGTGATGGTGAGATTCTCCAGCCGCTCGCTCGGCGAACGCACGAATGCCGCATCGAGCCGGTCGGCCTCGACGGCTTCGATCAGTTCGCCGGTCGAGGCCTCTTCCAGCGACAGCGTGATCGCGGGCGCGCGCTCGCGCATTTCGCGCATCACGCCGGTGACGAAGGGGTGGAAGGCGGCCGAGGAGGTGAAGCCGATCGCAAGCTGGCCTTCCTGGCCACGGCTGGCGCGGCGCGCCGCTTCGACGGCGAGGTCGGTGTCGCGCAGGATCACGCGCGCCTTCTCCACGAAGGCGCGGCCGGCGGCGGTCAGTTCGACCCGCGCGGTTGCCGGCGAAACAGCGGCGCGCCGATCGCGGCCTCCAGCGCGCGGATCTGCTGGCTCAGCGGCGGTTGCTGGATGCCGAGACGGGCGGCGGCGCGGGTGATATGGCCTTCCTCGGCGACCGCGACGGCATAGCGGAGATGGCGCAGCTCGATCATCGGACTGATCCATATGCAATGGATATGATAATTCCATGATCCATATATTTGATATTTGGAGCATCGCAAACTAGGTTCGAGTCGAACACGAGAGGAAACGGAGCCGACGCGCCGATGGATGCAGCCCCTGCCACCCTGACCACCAAGCACGAGGCGCCCGATATCGGCGAACTTTTCACCGGCTTCTTCATCCTCGGATTGACCGGCTTCGGCGGCGTGCTGCCGCTGGCGCGCCACATGATGGTGGAGAAGCGCGGCTGGCTCACCGGCGCCGAGTTCACCGACCTGCTCGGGCTCTGCCAGTTCCTGCCCGGCGGCAACATCATCAACATGTCGGTCGCGGTCGGGCTGAAGTTTCGCGGCATTCCCGGCGCCATCGCCTCGATCCTCGGGCTGATCGCGGTGCCGACCGCCGTCGTGATCGGCCTTGGCATGATCTACGCCCGCTTCGCCGACGACCTGGTGGTGCGCCATCTGTTCGGTGGCCTCGCCGCGGCAGCAGCCGGGCTTTTAATCTCCACCGCGATCAAGATCGCCTGGCCGCTGCGCCGCGATGTGCTCGGCCTGTTCATCGGCGCGCTCTGCGTGCTCGCGATCGCGGTGTTCCGGCTGCCGCTGCTGCCGACGCTGCTGACGCTGGCGCCGCTCAGCATCTTTCTCAGGGCGAGGCAGGCATCATGAGCGCAACCCTCGTCACGCTGGCGCTGATCTTCAGCCAATTGTCGCTGCTGGCCTTTGGCGGCGGCAACACCATCCTGCCGGAGATGCAGCGGCAGGTGGTCGATATCCATCACTGGATGACGGCGCAGGAATTCGGCGCGCTGTTCGCGCTGGCGCAGGCCGCCCCGGGCCGAACATGATGGTGGTGCCGCTGGTCGGCTGGCATGTCGCGGGCTTCTCCGGCGTGCTGGTGACCTCGCTCGCCAAGTTCGGGCCGTCGTCGCTCGTGACAGGCTTTGCGCTGCGGCTGTGGGAGCGCTTCAAGGACCGGCCCTGGCGCAAGACCGTGCAGGCCGGGCTGGTTCCGGTCACCGCCGGCCTCGTCACCGCCAGCGCCATCGTCATCACCCATGCTTCGGCCTCGAGCTGGGGCACGATCCTGATCGCGGCCGGCGTCGCGATCGCTACCACCACGACCCGCATCCATCCGCTGCTCGCACTCGCCGCCGGCGCCGCGCTCGGCCTCACCGGCATCGGCCAGCCCTGATACCGGTTCGGCGATGAGCGCGTGCGCGCTTTCGCCGCAATGGATGCGACGGCACGAGCGGCTATGTTCGTGTTGCCATGATCCACATGCTGAGCATCGACACCCGTATTGCGCGCCTCGGATTGCGCGCCGGACGTCTGCACGCAGGCACTTAGCCGGCCGGCGATCGCGCGCCGTCCGGATTCCCTACCACGTCATCAGAATCATTTCAGTCCGCCGCGTCGCGCGATGCAGTCGCGCGCCGGCGTCGACGCATCTCCGATCAACCGCAAAGTCAGACGACATGACCCAGAGCATTCAGAACAGTTTTTCCGCCGCCACCTTGCCGCCGATCGTGATCGCCGCGAGCGAAGCGCTGCGCCTCAGCGCGCTGGCCGATTCCAGCATGGCGGTGTTTCCCCGCGTGGCCCAGTTCCTCGCCCGCGAGACCGACCGCGCGCGGGTCGTCGCCGACGATTCCGACCTGCACGACGTGGTCCGCATGAACTCGCGCGTGCGCTACCGCGACGACGAGACCGGCGACGTCAGGGAAGTCGTGCTGGTGTATCCGCATGAAGCCGACATCGCGCTCCGCCGCATCTCGGTGCTGACGCCGGTCGGCGCCGCATTGATCGGATTGTCGGTCGGCCAGACCATCGATTTCCAGACCCCGAGCCACCAGACGCGGTCGGTGACGATCTTGGCTGTGACGCATGAGGCTTAGCGGCGAGGCATCGAAGGACAACCGATATCAAGTTAGGAAGCCACCAGCGGATGGGCTCCCTCCCCCTTGCGGGGGAGGGTTGGGGAGAGGGGTGCCACACGGCGCACTCTCTCAATATCTCTGCGACACGCGATCGATGTTGCGATAGCGCCGCACAAACCTATCATCTCGCCCGGGGCCACCCCTCTCCCCACCCTCCCCCGCAAGGGGGAGGGAGCCTGATTGGCGTGCTCACCTCACTGGGGCCAGTCGCGATTTGCGCGTACCCGCATGGCGGGGACGCGTGATGCCCCCCCATCGACGCGCTTCACTGCGCGCCCGAACCGCCCTGCACGATCTTCTCGTTGAGCTTCTGGTCGACGGTCTCGACCGTGCGGTCGATCTCGGCGCTGGGGTTACCGAGCTGGTGCGAGATCAGCTTCACCAGGAGGTCGACGCGCTCGATGAACGGCGCGCCGGCGGCGACCGCGCGGGCCGCCGATGACGGCTTGAGCAGGCTTTCCGCCGCCTTGGCATATTTCGCGAACGGCACCTGGTCCGCCGGATCGGCGCCGAGCTTGCGGGCAATCCCGTCGACATGGTCATAGATCGCTTGCGAGCGCGTGAGGTCGCCATGCACGGCGTCGCGGATCGATTGCGGTTCTGTCGGCGTGATGCAGCGATAATTGCCGGTCAGCAGCATCGACCATTTCGCCAGCGGCACGAACAACGAATCGAACACCTTCAGCTTCACCGGCACGTCCTGGCCGTCGAGCGTGACCGCGTCGATGTCGGCCTCGAGCTCGCGCAGCACCTTGTTGTGCTTGTCGTCGGCGAACACGGCGGCCTTGAAATTGGTCGGCAGACCGACATGCAGCACATTGGCCTTCTCCTCCGGCGGACGGAACGCCTGCGGATCGGGCGAGCACAGCGTCACCAGTCCCGGCTCGAAGCGCTCCCAGACCTGTGCGTTGGTGTAGGCCTCCTCGAGATCCATGCCGGCGAGCGCGGGGATCCGCTTCAGATACGGCAGCGGCGGCATGTTCATGATCGAGAGGCACGGCAGCTTCGCCGCCGCGATCTTGATCATCAGCACGCGCACGGTGTGGTTGGTGTATTGCGGCTCCTGCATCGCGAGGCCGACCATGTCGTAACGCGACACGTCGACGTCGGCGGGCGTCACCGCGTCGAGCTTGCCCGGCAGGTCGCGCGAGAAGATCGAGCGGTGCTCCTTCTCGTCGCGCAGCTTGATCCGGACCTCGGTGCCCTCGCGGTTGATCAGGTCCGCGGTGTTCTTCCGGCACACCAGGGACACGTTGTGCCCCGCCATCAGAAGCTTGGTCCCCAGCAGGGAGCCGTAGGAAGCTCCAAGGATCAGAATGTTGCGCGCCATGATCTCTCCAAAAGACTACTGGTGTATGGTATACCAGCGTCTATCGCAGATCGACAAGCGGCTGCCAAGGGGATTATCTCGCGTGCGAGTTTCGCTCCGCGATCAGGAAGGGCATTCGAGCTTGCAAGTCGCCGCCGACCCGACGGATCGGGCTGAAGAAATCCTGGTCTCAGCTTCCCGGCTGTTTGCCCGCCACTCCTATGCGAATGTGACGATGGAGCAGGTCGCGGCCTCGGTGCGGGCCGTGCCGGGCGCGCTGTACCACTATTTCCGCGACAAGGAAGATCTGATCTTCCACTGCTACCTGCGCGGGCTGGCGATCTACCGGCACGAGATCGAAGCGGCCGCCGAGCCCGGCATCGACGGGCTCGAGATCATCAGGCGTTTCGTGCGCGGCAGGCTGCGGCCCGAAGGCCAGCGCATGATCCTGTTCACCGATATCGATGCGCTCGCCGCACCCTATAGCAGCGAAGTCCATGCGAGGCGCTGGCAGAATGCCGCGCTGCTGGCCGATGTCCTCGATCGCGGCGTGGCCGACGGCTCGATCAGCTGCGACGAACCGCTGCTGACAGCGGTGGCGCTGATCTCGATGCTGGACTGGGTGCCGTTCTGGCTGTCGGAACGCGACTACTACACGCGTCAGCAGGCGATCGATGCCATCGACGACATCGTCACGCATGGCGTCTACCGGCGCGAGCTCGCGATCCCCGACATGCCCGAGCCGCTCAGCCTCGCCCCGTTCCTCGAGGCGCGCGCCAGCTTGAACAAGCGGGCCGCCAAGTTCGACAGGATGCTGTCGATCGCCTCCGACAGTTTCAACCGAAGGGGCGCGTCAGGCACGTCGCTCGAGAGCATCGCCGTCGATGCCGGCATGACCCGCGCCGGCATCTACTATCACTTCAGCGAGAAAGAGAGCCTGCTGCTGGCCTGCCTGCGGCGCGGTCTCGCCGGCGAGGTCGGCATTCGGGAGCACCTGCAACAGCATAGCCTTGGGGCATTCGAGCACACCGTGCAGAGGATCCGCCTGCTGCTGATGCTGCACGACACACCCTGCGGCCCGAAGGCGACCTACCACAACATCAACTATCTCAACGACCCTGACCGGAAAGCCTATGTCGGACAGGTGCTGGCCTCGATCCGGCAAAGCCAGAGCAGCTATGAGTGCTGGATCGACGAGGGTCGCATCCGCCGCATCGACACATATTTCGCCGAGCGTATTCTAACCGGAATGGTCCATTGGTATCCGATCTGGTTCAAGATCAGGCGTGACTGGCCTTCGGCACAGGTCGCAGATCATTTCGCGCGACTATTCCTGTCGGGCCTCAAGCCGCGTCGGCATCCGGCTTGAATCGCCAAATCGCATCCCGCCGCTATGATGCTTCCGGACGCGAGGGGCTTCGGACGACGTCGGCTCCAATGGCGGGCGGGGATGCCTCATCCAAAAGTTTACTTGCGGTTCAAATCTGCACCGGATCTCGCGGGATCTCGAAGCGTTTATAGCCTATAACATTATAATACCTCACGCTAAAACTTGACGCAATATTCAATGCGAAAGTTGCAGAAGCTCGGCAATTGGGGCTAAGAGACGGCTTCGATCGCTCAAGATCAAGAAACACCAGCAAGGGAGAAAGCAGGATGCGTAGACTGATCGTTGCTGCCACAACGGCGCTGACGGTGTTGGGAGGCGCGGCCTCCGCGCAGGAAACCGTCAAGATCGGTTACATCGATCCGCTGTCCGGCGGCGGTGCCAGCGTTGGCGAAGGCGGCCTGAAGACGTTCCAGTATCTCGCCGACGAGTTGAACGCCAAGGGCGGCATCCTCGGCCACAAGGTCGAGATCGTTCCGCTCGACAACAAGACCAATCCGCAGGAAAGCCTGGTGCAGGCGCAGAAGGCGATCGACGCCGGCGTCCACTACATCACGCAGGGCAACGGCTCATCGGTCGGCGCCGCGCTGGAGGATTTCGTCACCAAGCACAATTCGCGCAACCCCGGCAAGGAAGTGCTCTACTTCAACTACGCCGCGGTCGACCCGAGCATGACCAACGAGAAGTGCAGCTACTGGCATTTCCGCTGGGATGCGAACTCGGACATCAAGATGGAAGCGCTGACCAACTACATGAAGGGCCAGGCGTCCATCAAGAAGGTCTATCTGATCAACATGGACTATTCGTTCGGTCAGTCGGTGCGCACCACGGCGCGCAAGATGCTGGGCGAAAAGCGGCCGGACATCCAGATCGTCGGCGACGAGCTGCATCCGATGCTCAAGGTCACCGACTTCTCGCCCTACATCGCCAAGATCAAGGCGTCGGGCGCCGACACCGTCGTGACCGGCAACTGGGGCCAGGACTTCGCGCTGCTGCTGAAGGCCGCGGCCGACGCCGGCCTCAAGGTCAACTGGTACACCTATTATGCCGGCGGCGCCGGCGGCCCGACCGCGATCAAGCAGACCGGCCTCGAGAACCAGGTGTTCCAGATCAGCGAAGGCGTGCCGAACTCCGGCAACAAGGCGGCGATGGATTTCGAAAAGGACTTCCGCGCCAAGACCGGCATTTCGGTTTGGTATCCGCGCGCGGTCAACGAGATGCGGATGTTCAAGGCGGCCGCCGAGAAGGCCAATTCGATCGACCCGGTGAAGGTCGCGGCCGCGCTCGAAGGCATGAAGTTCGAGGTGTTCGACGGCGGCGAGGGCTTCATGCGCAAGGACGATCACCAGTTCTTCCAGCCGATCTACATCTCCTCGTTCGGCGGTCTGGCCGACAAGGCCAAGGAGCCGTTCGACGAAGAGAACACCGGCTGGGGCTGGCACATCGTCTCCAAGATCGATACCGCCCAGACCATGCTTCCGACCACCTGCAACATGAAGCGGCCCTGATCGGCCGCCTTCCAATCCGCCTCCGCGCCCCTTCGGGGTCGCGGAGGCGTTCGTCATCCGGCAGCGTCGGTGCCGGACCTCAATTCCCTCGACAGGTCTTTGATCACGTGAACCGTTCATCTCTCAAGCGGGTGCGCCGTGGCTGAGTTGATTGTCATCTCGACGCTGAACGGCGTCCTGTTCGGCATGCTGCTGTTCCTGTTGTCCAGCGGGCTGACCGTCATCTTCAGCATGATGGGCGTGCTCAACTTCGCCCATGCCAGCTTCTACATGCTGGGCGCGTTCTTCGGCTATCAGCTGACGCGCTGGATCGGCTTCTGGCCGGCTCTGGTGCTGGCGCCGCTTCTGGTCGGCGCGGTCGGCATGGCGGTCGAGCGCTACGGCCTGCGCAACACCCACAAGCACGGCCATGTCGCCGAACTGCTGCTGACCTTCGGGCTCGCGTTCGCAATCGAAGAGATCGTCTCGATGATCTGGGGTAAGAGCCCGGTCGACTACCGGGTCCCGGCGGTGCTCGACTTCCCGGCCTTCACCGTGTTCTCCACCAACTACCCCGCCTACAAGATCTTCATGCTGGTCGTGTCCATCGTGATCTTCATCGCGCTGCTGGTCACGCTGAAGCGGACCCGGGTCGGCCTGATCGTGCAGGCCGCGCTGACCCATCCGAGCATGGTCGGCCATCTCGGCCATAATGTCGGCCGCGTCTTCATGCTCGTGTTCGGCGTCGGCAGCGCGCTCGCCGGCCTTGCCGGCGTGATCGCCGGGCCGTCGCTGGTGACGCAGTCCGACATGGCCGCGCTGCTCGGCCCGATCCTGTTCGTCGTCATCGTGTTCGGCGGCCTCGGCTCGCTGCCCGGCGCCTTCATCGCCTCGCTGCTGATCGGCCTGATCCAGACCTTCGCGGTCGCGCTGAACGGTTCGCTCGCCAGCGTGTTCGGTCCGCTCGATCCGAGCCTCGGCCCCTCGCCGCTCACCGACATCTGGAATGTCACGATCGCGCAGATCGCGCCGATCCTGCCCTATCTGCTGCTGGTGCTGGTCCTGATCTTCCGCCCCATGGGCCTGTTGGGGACGCGTGAGTCATGAGCAACGCTGCCCCCCCGCTCCTGCCGCGACCAAACAGGAATCCGGCGGCGCCCTCGGCTTCTATGGCGTCTGGCTGCTCGCAGCCGCGGCGCTCGTCGTGCTGCCGCTGGTGTTCTCCTCCGGCGGCTCGCTGACCTCGTTCAGCCTGATCGGCATCGCGATCATCTTCGCGCTGTCCTACAACATCCTGCTCGGCCAGACCGGCCTGCTGTCGTTCGGCCACGCCGTGCAATACGGCCTCGGCGGCTTCCTCGCCGTCCACGCCATGAACGCGGTCGCGAGCCACAACTGGCCGATCCCGCTGCCGGTGATTCCGCTGGTCGGCGGCATCGGCGGCATGGCCTTCGCGGTCGTGGTCGGCTGGGTCATGACCAAGCGCGCCGGCACGGTGTTCGCGATGATCTCGCTCGGCATCGGCGAACTGGTCGCCTCGTCGTCGCTGATCCTGCGCAGCGTGTTCGGCGGCGAGTCCGGCATCACCACCGACCGCACCTCGCTGATGCCGCTGTTCGGCTGGACCTTCGGACCGCAGCTCCAGGTCTATTACCTGATCGCGTTCTGGGTGCTGGTCTCGGCGATCGCGATGTATGCGCTGACCCGGACGCCGCTCGGCCGGATCTGCAACGCGGTGCGCGACAATCCCGAGCGCGTCGAGTTCATCGGCTACGATCCGCATGTGGTGCGCTACCTCGCCTACATGTTCGCGGGCTTCTTCGCCGGCATCGCCGGTGGACTGACCGCGATCAATTTCGAGATCGCCAACTCGGCCTATCTCGGCGCGACGCAATCCGGCCTGGTGCTGTTCTCCGCCTTCATCGGCGGCACCGCCTATTTCTTCGGGCCGATCCTCGGCGCCATCCTGGTGACCTACCTGCAACTCGGGCTGACCAGCGTCACCTCGGTCTGGCAGCTCTATTTCGGCATCATCTTCATCGGCATCGTGATGTTCGCGCCCGGCGGCATCGCCGGCATCCTGATGAAGCATCGACCGCTGATCCGCGCCGGCACGCTTGGCACCGTGATCCCGTCCTATCTGGTCGCCGCGATCCCGACCCTGGCGTTTGCGCTCGGCATCATCCTGACCATCGAGACCGTCGCGCGCTTCTCCGGCGGCGATCCGATCAAGCTGCTCGGCATCCCGTTCATCGCGACCGCGCCGACGACCTGGGTGACTGCTGCGGTGCTGCTCGTCGGCGGCTTCATTGTCGCGCGCATCACCTGGAGGCGCGTCGCGGAAGCCTGGGATCGCGCCGCGACGGTGGCCCGTGATCGGGGGTATCTCGCATGACCGCTGCCATTCAAGTCAACGCCGTCGAGAAGAGCTTCGGCAATGTGCAGATCATCCGCGACCTCAACCTGAGCGTCGCCAAGGGCGAGCGTCACGCCATCATCGGCCCGAACGGCGCCGGCAAGTCGACGACGTTCAACCTGATCTCCGGCCACATCAAGCCGACCTCGGGCGAGATCCGCCTCAACGGCGAGGTCACCTCGGGGCTGCGGCCGTTCGAGATCAACCGGCGCGGCCTGTCGCGCTCGTTCCAGGTGACCAACGTGTTCGCCCGCATGACGGTGTGGGAGAACGTCCGCTGCGCCGTGCTGTGGGCCACCGGCCACCGCTATGCGTTCTGGAAGAACGTCGACGGTCTGCCCGAGGTGAAGCAGCGCACCGCGCAGATCCTCGACGACATCCATCTCAGCCATCGCCGCGACGTGCCGGCGGGCCTGTTGACGTACGCCGAGCAGCGCGAGCTCGAGATCGGCATCACGATCGCCGGCGGCGCCAGCGTCATCATGCTGGACGAGCCGACCGCCGGCATGAGCCACGCCGAGACCGATCGCGCGGTCGCGCTGATCCGCCGCCTCACCGAGGGCCGCACGCTCGTCATCGTCGAGCACGACATGAGCGTGGTGTTCGGCCTCGCCGACCGCATCTCGGTGCTGGTCTACGGCCACATCATCGCCTCCGGCACGCCGGAGGAGATCCGCGGCAACCCGAAGGTCAAGGAAGCCTATCTCGGCGAGGAGGTCGACTGATGCTCGAGGTCAGGAATCTTCACGCCTATTACGGCAAGAGCCACATCCTGCAAGGCGTCGATCTCGACATCGCCGCCGGCGAGGTGGTGAGCCTGCTCGGCCGCAACGGCGTCGGCCGCTCCACCACCGTCAAGGCGATCATGGGCGAGGTGCCGCCGCAAGGCACCATCCGCTTCAAGGGCAAGGACATCGCGGGCCTGCCGAGCCACAAGATCGCGCGCCTCGGGCTCGGCTATGTGCCGGAGCATCGCGACATCTTTCCGAGCCTGACGGTGCGCCAGAACCTGCTGCTCGGCATCAAGGACCCGCGCCGCCCCGGCAAGTGGCGGTTGCAGGAGATGCTCGACATGTTCCCCAACCTCGCCCGCCGCGCCGACACGCCGGCCGGCGTGCTGTCGGGCGGCGAGAAGCAGATGCTGACCACCTGCCGCACCCTGCTCGGCGATCCCGAATTGATGATGATCGACGAGCCGACCGAAGGTCTGGCGCCGCTGATCGTGCAACAGGTCGGCGAATTGATCGCGCGGATCGCCAAAGCCGGCGTCGCCATCCTGCTGGTCGAGCAGAAGCTGTCGATCGCGATGAAGATCTCGAATCGGGTCTACATCATGGGCCATGGCCGCGTCGTGTTCGAAGGCACGCCCGAGCAACTCAAGAGCAACGCCGCGATCCGCGAGGAATGGCTGGAGGTGTGAGGCGGCCGATCTCGCCCGACCGGACGCGGAAACGCGGTCAGGTGATCAGGCGGAGCCGCAGCAGTTCGGCGACGGCTTGAGCGGTGTTGCGCGCCTGCACCTTCTCGCGCACTGACCTCAGGTGCTTGTCGACGCCGTGGCCCGAGATGCCCATCTTCGCGCCGATCTCGCGCTCGTTGAGCCCGGAGGCCGCGAGCTGCACCGCTTCACGCTCCCGCAGGGTGACGTTGATCGCCGGATGCAGCTGCGCCATGTTCCACAGACGAAGCGCGCGGCCGACGGCATAGGTCGCGATGATGCGCAGCTCATGCCGCTTCCGTGCATCGACGTTCAAGCTTTCGCCGGCGATCACAAAGCCGATCAGGTTGCCGTCCAGCGACGGCAGCGAGATCGCAAAACCCTCCTTCAATCCGAACGCGGCGAGCTCGGCGACGATCCGGCGGGATAATGGATGCTCCAGATATTGCGGAGCGATCTCACTCCAGAGAAAGGGCCGGTGGCGCTCCCGGATGCAGCGCCGGATCGGATCATGCTCGGAGTAGTTCATGGAGGTGTAGCGTTGCAGCCAATCTGCCGGCCAGGAGTTCAGCAGGATGCACCGGGAGTCCGCGGCTTGCATTCCCTGTTGCGGCATAACCCACGCAATGAACGAACTCGCCCCGTAGCCAGAGACCTGCCGCATCACCTCGGCCACGATTTCCGCTTCAGTGCTGGC
The DNA here is from genome assembly GCF_002831585.1 of Bradyrhizobium sp. SK17. Classification (GTDB taxonomy): domain Bacteria; phylum Pseudomonadota; class Alphaproteobacteria; order Rhizobiales; family Xanthobacteraceae; genus Bradyrhizobium. Next base: position 193,545 of record NZ_CP025113.1, read on the forward strand.
GCTCTCAAGCCGGGTCACGAATTCCGAAGTCGCTTCCAATGGGCGCTCTGATGGCGACCTTGACCGCATTTTAAAGCATCCTCCTTCAACGATGGCCCACACTGGCATAAGCGGACTCTTCACCGTGCGATGGTACGGCGCGTCTCTTGTTGTTGGAGAGGCTGCTGGCGCCGCATCTCGGAAAGTGAATCACCTTGGCTTCAATTCACGAGATCGTCAAATGCGATGTGCCTGCCGCGTTCGCACCGACACAAAGTTCGCACCCGAGTTTGATCGGACAGGCTGCGCCAGCTCAAGCCTCGCGTCAGCCTCGCGCGCTCGCGCAGCAGCAGCTACGGAATTGCGTACTTACAATCGCAAATCATGTCGCCGATAATTTTCAACGCCTAGCAACGATTCTTGCGCGCCGCAAAGACAAGCCTGGAGTGGAGGGACGACGGCTATCGGTTTGGCGCAGCGGAAAACGCGTGAATCATCGCGTCGCCGGGCAGCGGAAGCAATTCAAGATCTGACCGGCCTGCTTGCCGGATCGCCCTGAGGCGATGGCGACACGGCGTCAGCGCAAGAGGGCGCGCCTGCCGCTGCGCACGCAGCGGCAGCAGGCGATGTCCGGACATTTGCGCCGTCGCAGCAGCGGCCATGTCGGCATTGTCCGCTGCGCGATTTATGAGTGTCCATTTCCGAGCGTGAGCACCAAAGCACCTTGTTGAAGATCGGACCTGCCGACGGCCATGACTCCCGCACCCGCTAATCGGATGCTCGCGACGCTCGGCGTCGTGAGCGAGACCATCCTGCGTGCCAAGAACAACACGGAACTGTTCGAAGGCGTTGCGGTCGCGACCGCCCACGGCGGCAACTTTCTCGGAACCGCAATCCTGATGCGCGGCGCGGATGGAAGCACTCATCTCGCGGCGTCTGCGGGGATCGGCATTCCCGGGCTCGATGCGCGGCAGCCGGCAGGTCCCGGCGGCGTGATCGGCGCGACGCTGCGCTCCGGCGAGCCGAGCATCGCACACGACTGCTGGACCGACGAACTGCTCGCGCCATGGCATGAGGAATACAAGGAACTCGGGGTGCGCGCCGCGGCGGCGATCCCGATCCTGTGCAGGGGCAGCACGGCTGGAGTCCTGGTCGTTCTTGCGAGCTCACCGACCGCGCTGACGTGGCGCAATATCCTGGCGCTGACCCGCATTGCCGACAACGTCGCATTCGGCCTCGACACGTTCGATCGCTCGTCGCAGACCGCGGCCTTGACGCGGATGCTCAGCGCGTTGACCGAGACCGACGAAGCGATCATGCGCTCCGCGACGCAGGACGAACTGTTCCGGCTGGTGTGCGAGGCCACGATCAAGGGGGCGCGCTTCAGCTCGGGAAGCGTGATGCTGGTCGAGCCCGGGAACCCGACGTGCAAACTCGCGGCGAGTGCCGGTATCGCCGCCGACTATGTCAGGTCGCTCACCCTGTCGATCGATCCCACCATCCCGGAAGGACAAGGCCTGACGGGAACGGCCTACCGGACCAGGCGCCCCGCCATCGCCAACGATTTTCAGCGGGATCCCAGGACTGCCCACTGGCACGGTCGCGCGATCGAGACCACGCGCTCGGGCGGCGCATTTCCGCTCACCGACGACGAGCGCGTCATCGGGGTGCTGCTGCTGCTGTCGCTCGAGGTCGATACGTTCACGCCGGAGTTCGTCGACATCCTGGAGAGGCTTGCCGCCAACGTCTCGTTTGCGCTGACCAACCTCGCGCGGCACGAGAAGAAGCGGATTGCCGAGAGGCGGATCGAATATCTCGCGTCGCATGACGACCTGACCGGCCTCTCCAACAGGGCGATGTTCAACCGGGTGCTCGATCTGTGCGTCGAGGACGCCCGCGCCTGCAACGGCTGCTGCGCCGTCATGTTCATCGACATCGACGGCTTCAAATCGGTCAACGACACGCTGGGTCACCACGCCGGCGACAGGCTCTTGACCGTGATCGCCGGCCGCCTCAAGGGCGTGGTGCCGAATGCGCGGACGGTGGCGCGGATCGGCGGCGACGAGTTCGTGATCATCCTCGACGATGAGACGAATAGCGTCGCCTTGCAGTCGACCACGCTCGCACTGCTGACCGAGCTGTCGCGGCCGATCCAGATCGACAATGACGAATGCCGCGTGTCCGGCAGCATCGGTGTCGCCGTATACCCGCAGGACGGCAGTTCGCCATCGGCGCTCATCAAGCACGCCGACATGGCGATGTATTCGGCGAAGACCTCCGGCAAGGATACCTGCTGCTTCTTCACGCCCACGATGGAGCAGCGCATCCAGGAACGGCGCGACGTCGTGTCCGGTCTGCAACGGGCGCTGGAGCGAAGCGAGTTCGTGCTGTTCTTCCAGCCCAAGGTCGACGCCTGCTCATCGAACATCGGCGGCCTCGAAGCGCTGATCCGCTGGAACCGCCCGGATGTCGGTCTTGTGCCACCCAGCGAATTCGTTCCGATCGCCGAGGAGTCGCGGCTGATCGTGCAGATCGGCCGTTGGGTCATCCTGGAAGCTTGCAGGCAGATGGTCGAATGGCTGGCCGCGGGCGCGCCGCCCATCACCATCGCCGTGAACCTGTCGGCGCCGCAGTTCTCGGACATCGAACTGCCGAGCTATATCGACGCCGTGCTGCGCGAGACCGGCCTGCCGGCCCGCCTGCTCCAGATCGAGATCACGGAAAGCATGGTCATGGCGAACGAACCGGAGATCGCGCAAAACCTCGATGCGCTGCGCAGCCGCGGCATCAGGCTTGCGATCGACGACTTCGGAACCGGTTACTCGCTGATGTCGCTGTTGCGGAAGTATCCGATCGACGTGATCAAGATCGACCGTGCGTTCGTCTCGGGCATCCCCGACAGCGCGCATGACTGCGCCATCACCGAAGCGATGATCACGATGGCGAAGGGACTGGGGCTGATGGTCGTCGCCGAGGGCGTCGAAACCCGGCGCCAGGAGCAATTCCTGCTGCAACGGCGGTGCGACTACTTGCAGGGCCATCTCTATTGCCCGCCGATTCCGGCCGCGGACATGCTGAGGCTGCTACTGACAAACAGGAATTTCAGCGCCAGCGACCCAGTGACCTAGCATGGTCGTTGCAATGAAAGATCAAGAGCGATGGCAAGGCGGAGACTGACGTGACTGAATCCTGCAATGTTGCATTTCTTGGCATCGGCCTGACCGGCGGAATCATGGCCCGGCGACTGATCGCCGCCGGCTTTCCAACGACGCTCTGGGACAACGCAAGCGACGAAGCAGCGGCCGTCGCCTCGATCGGCGGCACGGTCGCGGCGTCGCCGGCCGATGCGGTCCGGGACGCCCATGTCGTGCTGACCATGCTCGGCCGCAACCCGGCGGTCGCCGACATCATCCTCGCGGAGGCGACCGCGCAGGCGCTGCAACCCGGCACGGTCGTGATCGACATGAGCCTGATCAGTCCGTCCGAAGTCAGGGAGAACGCTGCGCGCCTCGCCGAGCTGCGGGTCGCGCATATCGACGCGCCGGTCTCGGGCGGCGTCCGCGGCGCCGAGTTCGGGTCGCTCGTGATCGTGGCCGGCGGCGATCCCGCGGTGTTTGCGCGGGTCGAGCATTTGCTGCGCGTCCTGGGGCGTCCGATCCATGTCGGCCCCGCGGGAACGGGCCAGTTGGCGAGGCTCACCAACCAGATCATCGTCGGCGCCTCGATCGGCGCCCTTGCCGAGGCGCTCGTGCTGGCCGAGCACGGCGGCGCGGATCCGATCAATGTGCGCAAGGCGCTGCGCGCAGGCTTTGCCGAGAGCCGGGTGCTGGAGTTGCAGCTCGAACGGATGGTCGCGCGCAATTTCACGACGAAGACGGGGTCGGCGGGCCAGCTGAGCGCGCTCGAAGATGCGCTCGATACGGCGCGCGCTCTCGATCTGAAGCCGATGCCGTACACCGCACTGACCGCTGACCTGCTGCGAACGCTCGTCGAGCGGTCCGGCGATATCGACCACAGCGCCATGATCCTCGAGCTGGAGCGGCGCTGCGGCACGGCGTCGCTCTTGGTCGATTGAGGGGCTGGGCCACGGTCGACGGTGCCTCGCTCGGCCGGCCGGGTGACACGCAGCCGGACGTCACCGCAGCAGCGACGTGACCCGCGCGCCGCTTACTCCGGCCCGATCAGGGCGACCACATCCCCCGCACGCAAGGTCTGGCCCGGCTTCACCGGCACCGATGCGATGCGGCCGGCCACCGGCGCGAGCACCGAGATTTCCATCTTTATGGACTCGATGATCGCAAGCACGTCGCCGGCCGCGACCTTGGCGCCCTCCTCGGCCAGGACCTTCCAGATGTTGCCCGGCACTTCGGAGAAGGCGCCGATCTGGCCGTCTGGAATTCCTGTCGTGGCAACGCCCGCATCAATCGTCTCCGCCGGCGTCTCGTCGAGCTTCATCTCGCGCCAGCGCTGGCGCTCGGCATCGAATGCGGCTTGCTGCGTTGCCTTGAACGCGGCGATCGACGGCTGCGCCGCGGTCAATGTCTTCGCATAGTCGGCGTAGGAGAACTCGCCCTGCTCGATCCTGATGTCGCACTGCCCGTGCGGGAATGCGGCGCGGGCGTCGAGCAGTTCGTCGGCGTCGACCGGGAAGAAGCGGATCTTGTCGAAGAACCGCAGCAGCCAGGGATGGCCGGGCTCGAACACTTTCGTCGTGCGCCAGCTATTCCAGACCTGGATGGTGCGGCCGAACAGTTGGTAGCCGCCCGGCCCTTCCATGCCGTAGATGCACAAATAGGCGCCGCCGATGCCGACCGCGTTCTCCGGGGTCCAGGTCCGCGCCGGATTGTACTTCGTGGTCACCAGGCGATGCCGCGGATCGAGCGGGGTCGCCACCGGCGCGCCGAGATAGACGTCGCCGAGGCCGAGCACGAAATAATCGGCGTCGAACACGATGCGGCGGACATCGTCCTCGCTGCCGAGCCCGTTGATACGCCGGATGAACTCGACATTCGACGGGCACCACGGCGCATCCGCGCGCACCAGTTCCTGGTATTTGCGCATCGCGAGCTCCGCCTCTGGGTCGCGCCACGACAGCGGCAGGTGCACGGTGCGGCTCGGCACCCGCATCGCATCGACGTCAGGCAGTTCGCGTTCGATCCGCCCGAGGACGTCGAGCAGCTTTGCGCGCGACAGCGCCGTGCCGTCATAATGGATCTGCAACGAACGGATGCCGGGCGTCAGGTCGATCAGGCCGCCGAGCTTCGCGTCCTCCAGCGCCTGCGCCAGCACATGGACGCGCAGCCGCAACGCGATATCGAGCTCCATCGGGCCATATTCGACCAGGAGATTGTCGTCGCCGGCGCGGCGATACACCACCGGAATCGGGCCGTCTTCATTGCGCCCGACGATGGCCGAACCGAGTTCAGGCGCCTTCAGCACCGTGGGACCCGCAGCCGGATCATCGCGTTTCACCGGCACGAAGCGCACGGTGTCACCCGGCCTGAGCTGGCCGACTTTCCAGAGCTCGTCACGCGCGACCACCGCAGGGCAGACGAAGCCGCCGAGGCTCGGCCCATCGGGGCCGAGGATGATCGGCATGTCGCCGGTGAAGTCGATCGAGCCAACCGCATAGGCGTTGTCGTGGATGTTGGACGGATGCAGCCCGGCCTCGCCGCCGTCGGCACGCGCCCAGCCGGGCTTCGGACCGATCAGCCGCACGCCGGTGCGGGCGCTGTTGAAGTGCACCTCGTAATCCGACGCAAACAGCGTTTCGATGTCCTCGTCGAGGAAGAAGTCCGGCGCGCCGTGCGGACCGTAGACCACGCCGATCTGCCACGCCGATGTGAGCTGCGGCTGTTCGTCCTCCGTGGCGTGCCGCGGCGTTGCCAGGCCGGATGATTGCGCGCCGATATGCAGCACATCCCCGGCCTTCAGCGAGCCCGTCGCATGACCGCCGAACGCGCCGAGTGCGAACACGGCGCGCGAGCCGAGAATTTCCGGCACGTCGAAGCCGCCGCGGACGGCGAGATAGCTGCGCTGCCCTGGCCCCTTGATGCTGCCGATCGTGAGCGTCTGGCCGGCACGCACCGCGACCGGCTCGTTGTACGCAACCTCGATACCGTCGAGTGACGCCTTCATCTGCGCACCCGAGAGAGCGACGATCGCGTCGGTGTTGAAGCGCAAGGTCGGCCCGTTGACCGTCAGCTCCAGCGCGGTCGTCGTCTCCGGGTTGCCGACCATGCGGTTGGCAAGCCGGAACGACCGCTCGTCCATCGGGCCGCTCGGCGGCACGCCGACATGCCAGAGATGCAGCCGGCCGGGCAATTCCTGTACGCCGCTTTGCGCACCGGGTGCGACGACATCGATGGTGCGCGGGCGATAGGCGAATTCGCCGAGCACACTGGTCGCGACCTGCCCGCTGCGGAACACGTCGGATGCGGCGATGGCGCGCAGATAATCGAGATTGGTCTCGATGCCGGCCACGACCGTGTCATCGAGCGCCTGCGACAACCGCGCGATGGCAGCCTCGCGCGTCTCGGCCGACACGATGATCTTGGCCAGCATCGGATCGTAGAACGGCGTCACCTCGGTGCCGGTCTCGATCCAGCCGTCGATTCGCGCATCCGGCGAAAACCTCACCTGCGTCAGCCGGCCCGCGCTCGGACGGAAGCCCGCGCCCGGATTCTCGGCATAGAGCCGCACCTCGATCGCCGCGCCCTTGGGCGCAAGCGCGCCCGCGGCACCCAAAACGTCCTCACCGGCGGCTTGCCGGATCATCCATTCGACGAGATCGACGCCGGTGACCTGCTCGGTGATGGGGTGCTCGACCTGCAAGCGCGTATTCACCTCGAGGAAGTAGAAATCCGCGCGTGCGACGTCGTAGATGAACTCGACCGTGCCAGCGGATTCGTAGGCGACCGCCTTGCCGAGTGCCACCGCGGCCGCATGGAGACGCCCGCGGGTCTCGGCAGAAAGCCCCGGCGCGGGCGTCTCCTCGAAGACCTTCTGGTTGCGCCGTTGCAGCGAGCAGTCGCGCTCTCCGAGCGCGACGACGTCGCCCTTGCCGTTGCCGAAGATCTGCACCTCGATGTGGCGGGCGCGGGCGACGAACCGCTCCAGATAGACCCGCGCATCACCGAAACTGGCGCGCGCCGTGCGTTGCACTGAGGCAAAGCGCTCGCGCAGCGTCGCCATGTCGTGGCAGAGCTGCATGCCGATGCCGCCGCCGCCCGCCGTGCTCTTCAGCATCACCGGAAAGCCGATCCGCTCGGCCTCGCGCACCGCCTCGTCGATGGTCTCCAGCAGGCCGGAGCCCGGCAGCAGCGGCACGCCGCTGCGCTCGGCGAGCTCGCGTGCCCTGTGCTTGAGGCCGAAGGCGTCGAGATGCTCCGGCCGCGGCCCGATGAAGGCGATGCCGTGTTCGGCGAGCCGCTCAGCGAAACGGCGATTCTCCGACAGGAAGCCGTAGCCGGGATGCACCGCCTGCGCGCCGGTCGCAAGGCATGCCGCCATGATCGCATCGACGTTGAGATAGCTCTCGGCCGCCGGCGCCGGACCGATCCGCACCGCCTCGTCGGCCGCGAGCACCGGCCGGGTGAAGCGGTCGGCGTCGGAGTAGATCGCGACCGAAGCGATGCCCATACGGCGCAATGTTTCGCCGATCCGCCCGGCGATCTCGCCGCGGTTGGCAATCAAGACCTTGCTGAACATGCCTCACGCCTCCGGCTCGAAGATCGTGACCTGCACCGGCGTCGGGAAGAAACCGTTGCAGGGATTGTTGATCTGCGGGCAGTTCGAGATCAGGCACAGCACGTCCATCTCGGCCACCAGCTCGATGGCGTCGCCAGGCCTCGAGACGCCGTCGACCACGGTGAAATTGCCGGCGGTGTCGATCGGCACGTTCATGAAGAAGTTGAGGTTGGGCACGATGTCGCGCTTCGACAGGCCATATTTCGCGGCCTCGATCACGAAATTCTCGCGGCAGGCGTGCTGGTAGCGGGTCTGGTGCCCGAACCGCACGGTGTTGCTCTCGCAGGAGCAGGCACCCGCCGAGGTGTCGTGCAGGCCGCAACTGTCGGCGGTGACGCGCAGCATCACGCGGCCCTCATTGGACATGATATTCGTGCCGAGCCCGACATAGGCCGAGCCCTGCGCGCGCAGCGTGTCCTGGCCGCTGTAGCGCTCGCCGAGATCACTGGCGCAATAGAACAGCGTGTCGACGGCCTGCTGGCCATGCGTGTCGGTGATCCGCAGCGTCTGTCCTTTGCGGACGATCGCCGACCATGGCTTGCGCGCGGGGATTTCGACATCGAGGACGATGCGGGCGCCGGCCCGAGCTGCCTGCGCGTTCATTGCACCGCTCCTTCGCTAGTCTCGCCGAAATACAGCGCGTTGTTCTCGAAGGCGCGAATTGCTTCCGCGGTCGCGGTCCGGCACAGATCGTCGGCCGCGGGCCTGGCCGCGTGATAGCGCACGATCTCGACGCTGCCCTGCGGATAGCGCTCTGCGGGATCGAGCGGATGCGGGCAGTTCGACAGCGCGATCAACAGGTCCATCTCGGCGCGCAGATCGACGAAGTCGTCCTTGGCGCGGCGCGGCGCCGACCAGACAAACTTTCCATCCGCGTCGATGGCGACCGGCGCAAAGAAGCTGACACAGGGATGGACGTCGCGGCGGTCGAGCCCGAGCTTGTTTGCCGCGAGAATGAAGTTGTCGCGGGTGTTGCGGAAATTGCCGTCACCGTATTTCACCTGGTTGGTCGCGGCCGTCGAGCCACCCACCACCGCGTCATGCGCCGCGCTGGTGTCCTCGGTGATGCCGAGCAGCGCGCGGCCCATGTCGGACAGCAGCACGCGGCCCTTCTGCAGCCGCGCCGCCCATTGCACCTTGATGGTGTCGGCGTGGTTCAGCCGTTCAGTGGTATCGGCCGCATTCCAGGCGAGCAGGCTGACGGTCGACGCCCCCGATGTGTTGACGATGCGCAGCGTATCGCCGCGATTGAGCCGCGTGGTCCAGTACCAGCCGGCTGGAATCACCTCGCGATGGATGATCGCATCAGCGGCGATCGGTGCGGCGTCGCGCGCCGTCGGTGCCGGCAGCGCGCGCGGCGCATGCTCCTGGCCTGCGGCCTTCAGTTCGTTGTAGCGCCGGGTGTGCGCCGCGACCTCGGCCTTCTGTTCCTCTGTGAGGATCATGGTTGCTCCTTCAAGACGAGAGCGCCGGGCCGTCCCGGCTGATGCTCCTTGCCTGACCGGGTCGTCCCGATCGGAGCCGGTTGAATGGTCCCGCGCGGCTCGGCGCTCCGGCGCGGGAATATCTCGAGATCGCGCGACACCGTGGCGCCGTAGCGCTCGCGCTCCTCGGGCCGGTTGCGCGACCGCTCCAGCGCGATCACCCGCGTCGCGAGCCCGAACGCCTCGCTGAGATCGTGCGTGACCATTACGACAGTGAGGTTCGTCTCGTTCCACAGCCGCTTCATCAGCACATGGATGTCGGCGCGGATGCCCGGATCGAGCGCGCCGAACGGCTCGTCGAGCAGCAGGATTTTCGGCCCGCGCATGATCGCCTGCGCGAGCGCAAGGCGCTGCTGCATGCCGCCCGACAGCGCGGACGGATATTTGCCCTCCTGGCCGGCAAGTCCGACCTCGGCGAGCAGCTTCATCGCATCGTCGGCCGCGGCGCGGCGCGCCGCGCCGAACAGCCGGCCGATCAATTTGGCGTCGCGCAGCTCACGCCCGAGCATGACGTTCTGCAACACCGTGAGATGCGGAAACACCGAGTAACGTTGAAACACCACGCCGCGGTCGGCGTCCGGCTCGCCGGGCAACGGCTTGCCGTCGACCAAAATCTGCCCGCGGCTCGGCTGCTCCTCGCCGAGCAGCATTCTGAGCAGCGTGGTCTTGCCGCAGCCGGACGGACCGACCAACGCGATGAACGCGCGCGGCTCGACCTCCATCGTGATGCGCTCCAGCACGATGTGGTCGCCATATTCCTTCCAGACGTCATCGAACCGGATCGCGCTCATTCCGCCCTCACCGAGGCAAACCAGGGAAACAGCTTGCGCTGCGTGGCGCGCAGGCCAACATCGATCAGGAACGCGAGCAGCGTGATCCAGGCGACGTAGGGGATGATGACGTCCATCGCGAGATAGCGGCGCACCAGGAAGATCCGGTAGCCGAGCCCGGAATCCGAGGCGATCGCCTCGGCCGCGATCAGGAACAGCCACGCCGGGCCGAGTTGCAGCCGCAGCACGTCGATCAGGCGCGGCAGGGTCTGCGGCATCGCGACCCGCAGCGCGATCTGCCAGGTCGAGGCGCCGAGCGTCTGCGCCTTGACGATCTGCTCGCGCGGCAGCTCCTGCACTTTCATGGCGAGGTCACGGACCATGCAGGGCAAGGTCCCGATCACGATCAACGCGATCTTGGAATTCTCCCCTAACCCCATCACGATGAACAGGATCGGCAGCAGCGTCAGCGGCGGTACCATCGACGTCACCGACACGAACGGCCCGAGCAGGGCATTGGCGCCCGGCAGCAGTCCGATCACGATGCCGAGCACCAGCGCCGCCACCGTCGAGATTGCCAGCGCCGATCCCAATCGCCCGAGGCTCGCGACCGTGTCCGACAGCATCAGATAGCTGCCGGTGCGCGGATCGACCTCGAACGCCATCTGCTTGACGGCCTGCACCATGCTCGGCAGCGCCGGCAGCAGCTTGTCGTTCGGATTCTGCGCGAGCCGTGCGCTGGAGCCGGCGAAATAGGCGATTGCGACCAACAGGAACGGCAGCGCGAGAAGATAGAATCGCGTCTGCCGTCCCGGCCGTATGTTCACAAGTCGCATCGTCGGCTCCTGCCTGGAGATCGCGCCGTGGCGTCGGGGCTTGCGTTCAGAGCTTGCCTTTGGCGGCCTCGTCCATGTAGGTCGGATCGAAGCGCAGCTTGACGTTCGCCTTGTCGCCCAGCACCGACTTGTCGGCGAGCTCGATGCCGACGGCGTCGGCCGATTTCGCGCCCTTGCCGAGCAGGTCCTTCTCGAAAAGGAATTTGCGGACGCGGTCCATCGTCGTGCCAACCGTCTTGCTGCGCGTGAAGGCCTCGGCGTCGGTTGCCTTGTCGAACAGCTTGGTGGTCGAGAGCTGGCTATCGAAACCGGCGAGATCGGTGCCGGAGGCCTTCGCCATTGCCTCCTTGGCGGCCTTCGCTGCCGGATCGTTGGCGGTCATCTTGGCGATCGTCTCGTACCAGATGCCGACCAGCGCCTTGGCAAAATCCGGATTGTCCTTGGCGACCGCGGTGTTCACCACCATCAGGTCCATGATCTCGCCGGGGATCTGCGAGGAATCGAACACCTTCCTGGCGTCGGGCGAGCCGAGGATTTCGGTCACGATCGGATTCCAGGTCACCACCGCGCTGACGTCCGCCGTCTTGTAGGCGGCGGCGATATCGGCATCTGACGTGTTGACGACCTTGACGTCCTTCTCGCTCAGCTTGGAGGTCTCGAGCGCGCGCGCCAGCAGATAATGCGATACCGAGAACTCGACCAGATTGACCGACTGTCCCTTGATGGCAGCGAGGTCGGCCTTGTTCTTCAGGATCACGGCGTCGTTGCCGTTGGAGAAGTCGCCCATCACGACCGCCGTGGTGTCGACGCCGCCGGCGGCGGGAATCGACAGCGCGTCCATGTTGGTGATGGTGACGGCGTCGTAACCGCCGGCGGTGTACTGATTGATCGATTCGACGTAGTCGTTGAACTGCTTGACCTCGATCGTGATGCCGTATTTGTCGGCCCACTTCTTGACGATGCCGGTGTCGGCCGCGTAGCCCCACGGCATCCACCCGACATAGATCGACCAGGCGACCTTGAAATTCTTCTTCGGTGCGGCGTCGGCGGCAGGCGCGGCTGCGAGCACGATCGCGCAGCCGATCACAACAGAGCGAAGGAAGAAAACGAATTTGTTCATTGCCGATCCCTCTTGCGAAACTTCACAAAAAGGGACTGGCGAAAAGACCATCGCTCCGCCAATCCCTTGGCTGACGAGGTCTCCCGGGCTTTTATCCCGCCGTGCACCTGCGGGGATGTCTCCCCCGCAAGCGGCTGCTCTCGGACCAGCACCTTGCGTGGCAAGGTCGGAACCCTAGCGGCCAACTCGATGCCTGTGATGCACGAGCTGTGCCATCACGCCGGCAGTTGAATCTGATGAGATTTTCCGGGATGCCGTGCCGGACCACGACGGCACCCTGCTCAAAAACTGCGCAGCCCTGCCCAGAATTGGCTCTGTCCTTTCGCCGCCGGCGTCAGCAGGATCGGCAGAACGCAAACGCCGAGGGGAGTCCGATGCGCAAGCTGTTGAGTACCCTGTGCGGCGGCCTCTGGCGCGGCCTGCATGGCCGCTTCGGCTTGGCGCCGGCAAGCGAGGTTGGCGGCCCTAAGCGGACTCGGCCTTAGAGCCGTAAGATCTTCAAACCTTCACCGTGTTGACCGCGACGCTTTCCTTGTAGGCCGGCCGTGCCGTGACGCGGTCGAGATACGGCGTCGCGACGTCGCAGACGCCGACGTTATAGTCGATCGCCCACACCAGGCAGGTCGCGAGCAGGATGTCGGCGCTGGTGAACTGATCGCCCATCAGGTATTTGCGGCCATCCGACAGCGCCACTTCGACATGCCTGAGCTGCTGGCGGAAATACTCCGCGGCCTGCCCGACCACTTCGGGCGCGTGGCCGTAGATATGCGCGAGGCCCTTGAGGCCGTGTCTGCGCATCACATAGAGGCTGGTGGAGTCGAGCTCGGCCACGATGAAGAAGCACCATTCCAGCCACCGCGCGAAATCGCGCGGCCCGGCCGGCACCAGCGTGACATCGGGGTTGGAATAGGTGCGCGCCAGATAGGCGACGATCGCAGCGCTCTCCCCGATCGTGAAGTCGCCGTCTTGCAACAGCGGAATCTTCTGCCGCGGATTGAGCTGGGTGTATTCCGCGGTCTTGGTCTCGCCCGAGCGCGGCAGGATCGGCTTGCAACGATAGTCGAGCCCGAGTTCGTGCAGCGCCCAGTGGGCGCGGATGGTCCGCGATGTCCCCACGCCCCACAGCGTCAAGGTTTCCGGCATGGCGTCACCACTTCTCGACCGAGGGACGCAGATCGAGCTCGTGGCTCCAGCCGTCGCGGCTTTGCTGGTGCAGGAACCAATAGGCCTCGGCGATCGAGGACGTCCGCGTCAGCGAATCCGGCGGGATATCGGAAGCCTCGACGCCGGTGGCGGCCTTCATCCGCTGGTGGATCGCCGGGCTGTCGACACCGGCGTCGATCAGGAGATGGGCGACATGGATGTTCTTCGGCCCGAGCTCGCGCGCCATCGCCTGGGCGACCGCGCGCAGGCCGAACTTGGCGGACGCGAACGCCGCGAAGCCGCTGCCGCCACGCACGCTCGCGGTCGCGCCGGTGAACAGCATGGTGCCGCGGCCACGCCGCAGCATGTGCCGCGTCGCCTCGCGCCCGACCAGGAAGCCGGCGAGGCAGGCGAGCTCCCAGGCCTTGAAGAACAGCTTTTCGCTGGTCTCGTGCAGCTCCTTCTTGACGTTCGAGCCGGCATTGAACAGGCATACCTCGATCGGCCCGATCTCGCGCTCGACCCGCTCGCACAGCTCCTGCACCTCAGCCTCGCGCCGCGCATCGACGGCGAAGGCGTGCACCTTGCCGCCGGCGCGCGTCAGCTCCTCCACGAGTTCGCTCGATTTCGCGGGATCGCGCCGCGCGATGCAGACGGAGTAGCCGCCGGCGGCAAACCGCCGCGCCACCGCGGCGCCGATCGCATCGCCGGCGCCAACCAATAATGCAGTCTTGTTGTTCTCGGACATAGGACATCTCCCACCGACGGCGGTACTTCAGGTCAGGACTGGCGAACGTCGCGCGGCGCGGCTGCTCAGACCGCGCGCACGGCCTTCTGCGCGATCATCTCTTCGATCGCGGCATCGGCGTAGCCAAGATCGCGCAGCACTTCTCTCGTGTGCTGGCCGATGCGCGGGGCCGGACCGCCGATCGCGGCCGCATCGACCTCGAAACGCGCCGCGGGCTTCGGCTGCCGCACCGTGCCGACGCCGGGCTGCTCCAGCTCGGCGATCAGGCCGCGGGCGACGACCTGCTCGTTGGCGATGATCTCGCCGCGCCGCAGGATCGGCGCGCACGGCACGTCGGCCGCATCGAGCCGCGCCAGCCATTCGGCGGTGGTGTGCTGGCGGATATAGTCCTGCATCCTGTTGATGCGCGCGGTCGCATTGACCGAACGCGAGGCGGGCGTCGCGAACCGCTCATCCCTGGCGAGTTCCGGATCGCCGGTCGCCTTGCAGAAGCCCTGCCATTCGGAATCCGAGATCGTGCCGCAGGTCAGGTAGCCGTCCGAGGTCTGGAACACGAGATCGGGACGGTCGTTCGGATCGGCCGTCGCCTGCTCGCGGCCGACCACGGTGTATTGCATCATGCCTTCCGGCCACAGATAGGCGATCATCGCATCGAGCATCGCCACCTGGATATGCTGGCCGCGGCCGGACTTCTCGCGGGCATACAGCGCCGCCGTGATCGCCTGCGCGGCATAGACCGCCGTGGTCTTGTCGGCGACGATGGTGCGGATCATCTGCGGCCGGTTGGTCACCGGCTGCGCCTGGATATCGCAGAAACCTGACAGCGCCTGCACGATCGGATCGTACACCCGCTTCTTGGCGTAAGGCCCATCCTCGCCGACCCCGCTGATCGAGACATAGATCAACCGCGGATTCTTCCTGCGCACCTCGTTCGGGCCGAGCCCGAGCCGCTCCATCGTGCCGGGCCGGAAATTCTGCACCAGCACGTCGGACTGCTGCACCAGCTTGCCCAGCACGTCCCGCCCGGCATCGGTCTTCATGTCGATCGAGAGCGAGCGCTTGCCGCGGTTCGACGAGATGAACAGCGCCGAGAATTCGCCGGTCTTGTCGACATTGGCGCGGCTGCGTCGGGTGATGTCGCCGCCGATCGGCTCGACCTTCAGCACATCGGCGCCCTGGTCGGCCAGGAACATGGTCGCGAACGGGCCCGAGACCACGCCGGTCAGATCGAGTACGCGAACTCCCGCCAATGGTCCTGACATGCCTTGCTTCCTTCTCCAGTTCGCGAACGCGATCAAACCTTGTGCGCATCGCCGGCTTACGACGGAGCAACCCCGCGCGCTTGCGGGAAACCGCCGCGACTTGCAAAAAAGCGTCGAAACTCAGGCCCGGCGCTGCTGCCGGAACAGCGACGGGCTGATGCCGGTGGCCTGCCGGAACGTCGATGAGAAATGCTGGGCGTGGCTGAAGCCCGATGCCAGCGCGATGCTGGTCACACTCTCGTCGGTCTCGCTCAGGCTGCGCTTGGCCGCTTCGATGCGCAGGCCGAGCACATAGCGATGCGGGCTGGTGCCCGTGCTTTCCTGGAAGGCGCGCAGGAAATGCCGCTGGCTGAGGCCGGCAACATCCGACAGCGCCGACAGCGAAATCGTCTCGTCGAGATTCGCCCGGACGAACTCCTCGATCCTGCGCAGCTTCTGCGCCGGCAATCCGCCGCGGCTGACCGGCTTCGCTGGTTCGGCGCCGCGCGACAGCCGTGCCATATGGGCGAGCGCCTGGCTGGCCCAGCCCTCGGCGAACAGATCGAACAGATTGTCCGGCGTGGTGGCTTCCTGGCCCAGTTCGACCAGGCCGCGGGCAAGCTGGTCGTGGCGGAATGCGATCGCCGGCCGTTCGATCAGGCCATGGAGACGCCGCGCGACGAACTTCGGATCGAGGAAGACCACCGTATAGTCGAACGCCGGCTCGACCGACCATTCCCCTTCGATCTCCGTGCCGGCAGGAAACAGTGCGAGGCTGGCTGCGTCCGAGAACTGATATTCGACAGGCCGGCCGTCGATCCTGGCCCGCAAACGCGGACAGCCCTTGCCGAACCAGAACAAGGTCAGCTCGGGCTGGCAGAAGTGCCAGTTCATGCGCGGCCGCGAGGTGCGGCTGAGCAGCTCGACCCTGATCGGCCTCGACCGCGCGATGACGGAAGACACCAGCTCACCGCCGACCTGGCGGACAAACCGCTCCGGACGCGCTTCCTCCATGGGACATCTCCTCCGCGTTTGGCACGGATGGTAAGTTCCAAATCAGAATTGACGATCAGGAGGTGGAAATCCAGCCCTTTGTTGGCCGGTCGCGCAGATGTTAGGGCAGCGAGCAGCGGCGCGAGCCCGATCACGGCATATGCGACCTGAATGCAATCCACGGACATGCGCGTACGACGCGAGGCGCCGGTATTTTCGGGCACGGCGGCATATGAACGCCGTGACCTCGCAGGTCATGATGGCTCATCATGTGACGTACACGAGGGCGGCACGCTGCCCGACACGAACCGGCGGGAGACATGTCGAGCCACCGATTTGCCCGACGGGCCTCAGCAGAAATGCGTCAAGCCACCATCGCATGTCGCGAGAATGCGAAGCTGCGTCCCTAACCACGCTGTCACCCGCGCATGCCTGTGCGGGTGATGACACCGAACAAGCCGTTTGACAGGTTGAAGCTGAAATCGGCCGCCTCGCCACGACGAAGCGCGGCTTGCCGAGCCGAAGCTCGCGGCCAAAGGCCCGCCTACGCCGGTTGGGCTTCGGTCATCGTCGGTCTACGCTTTCACTTCGTTCAAGCTACGCCGGACACGCTTCGCTGGCGGTCTCCGGCGTGGCTGCGCCACGCGAAGCCCGTCAGGGCGAAGCGTGGTGGGTGCGACAGGGATCGAACCTGTGACCCCTACCATGTCAAGGTAGTGCTCTCCCGCTGAGCTACGCACCCAAAGCCATGTTTGGATCGGGTCCCTATAACGGACACCGGCGGGGCAGGCAAGGATACAAAGTGAAGGTTTTTTGGCGAATCAGGCCGCCAGCAACTTGTTCACTTCGCTGACCAATTCCCTGAGGTGCACCGGCTTGGCCAGCACCTTGGCGTTTTTCGGCGCCTCCGAATCGGAATTCAGGGCCACCGCGGCGAAGCCCGTGATGAACATGATCTTGATATCGGGGTCGAGTTCCGAGGCCCGGCGCGCCAATTCGATGCCGTCCATCTCGGGCATCACGATGTCGGTGAGCAGCATTTCGAACGGCTCCTCGCGCAGCCGCTGGTAGGCCGACATGCCATTGTCGTGCGGCGAGACCTTGAAGCCCGCGTTTTCGAGCGCCTTGACCAGGAAGCGGCGCATATCGGTGTCGTCTTCGGCGAGGAGGATTTTCGGCATGGCAGGAATCGTCGAATCCGGCTGGAGGATCGGTCCGAACAGTAAGCCCGACAGTCGGTAAATTTCGGGTGAAATTTATATCAAGCCAGCGGCAGCCGGCACCACCTATTTGTGGACCTGACCATGCGTCCAGGCCACCGGCTGCGGCATTTCCTGCGCTTAAGACGCGTTCCAGCCGAAACTGCTCTCTTTTCACTTGGCAGAATGATCGCGATTACCGACAATGCGTGCCCATAAATCTCCGCTTTTCCGGCAGAATCAGTTCTTGCGGGGCGAGGCGGACGCAAGGGACGGCGCCAAGGGAATGACCGAATTTGCTGGCGAATTGTCGCCCCCGTTCGAGATCGTTGAGCCGCAGACTTGGCGCGCGCCGATCATCTTCAATTCCCCGCATTCGGGCTCGGTCTATCCGGCCGAGTTCCTCGAAGCGTCGCGAATCGATGTGACCTCGCTGCGCCGCTCCGAAGATTCCTTCATGGACGAGTTGATCGCGGGCGTCAGCGGTCGCGGCTTTCCAATCGTCCGGGTCAACTTCCCGCGTTCCTATGTCGACGTGAACCGCGAGCCCTATGAGCTCGACCCGCGGATGTTCACCGGCCGGCTGCCGAGCTTTGCCAATACGCGTTCGATGCGGGTGGCCGGTGGCCTTGGCACCATCCCGCGCGTGGTCGGTGACGGCCAGGAGATCTATCGCGAGCGGCTCGACGTCGACGAGGCGCTGCGGCGGATCGAGGTGCTCTACAAGCCCTATCACCGCGCGCTGCGCCGGCTGATCAACAAGGCGCACCAGGCGTTCGGGACCGTGATCCTGGTCGACTGCCATTCGATGCCGTCGATCGGCGTGTCGCGCGACGAGCCGCGCCGGCCCGACATCGTGATCGGCGACCGCTACGGAACGAGCTGCGCGCCGCTGCTGCCCGATCTGGTCGAGGAGATCATGGGTTCGCTCGGCTATTCGATCGGCCGCAACAAGCCCTATGCCGGCGGCTTCATCACCGAGCATTACGGCAATCCGGCGAGCGGCCTGCACACCGTGCAGATCGAGCTCAACCGGGCGGTCTATATGGACGAGCGCCGCCGCGAGCGCGGGCCGCGCTTCGCCCAGGTCGCCGCCGACTTCGCGACGCTTGCGGACGCGCTGGCGAAGATTCCGTTCGGAGATCTTGGCCCGTTCCAGGCCGCCGCGGAGTAAGCAATTCTTTCTCGGCGCTGTGATGCCGATGAAGTCATGAACCAAGAATTCGCAGTTGGCGATGCGGTGCGCTCAAACTGGATTCGCAGTTCACTCGCGGGAATGACGACCCAAGAAAAAAGGGCCGCTTGAATGAACAAGCGGCCCAAGTCTAGGGAGGAAACGCCCAAGGAGGGCAGCGATAGCGCGAGGCGCTACCGCACCGCAACAATATGCGACCGCGCTGCACAAAACGCAAGAACTTTCGAAACATTTCCTGCGTATTTGTTAGTAGGCTGTCGAAATTGCCACAGGCCTACGCCCTCATTTTTTCCTGTTTAAAATCAGTAAATTACAGGAAAAACCCAGATCAGATGGCGGTTTGCGCATAGCTTGTATACCAGAACTCGCGACTTCGTGATCCGGTCCGGAGCCAGGGAGACTTTCGAATCCGAAGCCAATCGAAAGTCCGGAACCACGTCATCAGGCTGGGATAACACTTCGTTAATCGTGCGCGCCGCACCGGATTGAGCTAGGCAAGAGTGCATCCAATTTCTACCGCGCCGTTTGCGCAGTTCGGGGACATGCCGTGACGGTCATCGACTTTACCGCCTTCATCGGCCGCCTCGCGACCGCATCCGGTGAAACCATCCTCCCGTTCTTCCGGACCTCGCTCTCGATCGACAATAAGAGCTCGAACGATTTCGATCCGGTCACCGAGGCCGACCGGGCCGCAGAAGCGGTGATGCGCCGGCTGATCAAGTCGAACTTTCCCCAGCACGGCATCGTCGGCGAGGAATTCGGCAATGAGCGTGAGGATGCCGACTATGTCTGGGTGCTCGACCCGATCGACGGCACGAAGTCCTTCATCGCCGGCTTTCCGATCTGGGGCACGCTGATCGCGCTGCTGCACAAAGGTACGCCGGTATTCGGCATGATGCACCAACCCTATATCGGCGAGCGCTTCTCTGGCGACAACGGCTCGGCGAACTATTCCGGGCCGTCGGGCGGACGGCGGCTCTCGGTACGGCGCTGCACCTCGCTGAAGGAGGCGACCACCTTCACCACGAGTCCGCTTCTGATGAATCCGGATGACCGTGCCCGCTACGGCCGGGTCGAGAATGCGGCGCGGCTGTCGCGCTACGGCGGCGACTGCTACTCCTATTGCATGCTGGCAGCCGGCCATCTCGACCTCGTGATCGAGACCGGGCTGAAATCCTACGACATCGCCGGCCTGATCCCGATCGTCACTGGCGCCGGCGGCATCGTCACCACCTGGGACGGCAAGCCGGCGCAAGCCGGCGGCCGCATCGTCGCAGCCGGCGACCCGCGCGTGCACGAAGCCGCGATGAAGCTGCTCAACGCGTGATGCCCTAGCCCGCTCTCTCCGCGGCCTGATGTCTTGAGTTGCCGGGCGATCGATCTGCGCCCATCCTGACCGCAACCAGAAACGTCAGGGATGAGCGACATGACGAAGCGCGGCAGGCTGTTGGCAACCCTTCTCGTGCTTCTCGCGCCCGTTGCGACATCCGCCCAGGAGTTCCCGGCCAAGCCGATCCGGCTGATCGTGCCGTTCCCGCCGGGCGGGCCGAACGACATCATCGCGCGGGTGATCGGACAGAAGATGTCCGAACTGACCAAGCAGCCGATCATCGTCGACAACCGCGCCGGCCAGGGCGGCGTGCTCGGCACCGATGCGGTCGCGAAGGCTGCGCCCGACGGCTACACGGTCGCGATCGCGAGCGCCGGCGCGCTGGCGATCAGCCCGAGCATGGAGAAGATCGGCTACGACACGTTGAGGGATCTCGCGCCGGTGACGCTGGTCGCCACCGTGCCGGAGACGCTGGTCGTCGCCACCGACGTGCCCGCAAGGAACATGAGCGAGCTGGTCGCGCTCGCCAAGGCGCAGCCGGGCAAGCTCAACTTCGCCTCCTCCGGCCCCGGCAGCCTGCCGCATCTGGCCTGCGAACTGTTCAAGCTGACGGCGAAGATCGACATCTTGCACGTACCCTATCGCGGCGCGGCGCCGGCGGTGAACGATCTCTTGGGCCAGCAGGTGCAGATGACCTTCCTCGACCTGCCGGTGATCCTGCCGCAGATCAAGGCCGGCGCATTGCGGCCGATCGCACTCGGTGGCCGCGAACGCGCGCCGACCGCACCCGACGTACCGACCACGGCGGAGGTCGGGATGCCCGACCTGATCATCGAGAACTGGTACGGCATGGTCGCGCCTGCCCGAACGCCGCCGGCAATCGTCGCAAAGCTGAACAGGATCGCCACCGAGGCGATGGCCGATCCGGCGATCAAGGCAAAACTCGCCGAGCAAGGCCTGACGCTGGTCGGCGACACGCCGGAGCATTTCCGCGACTTCATCGCCGCCGACATCAAGAAATGGGCGAAGGTGATCCAGGACGCCGGCGTGGTGACGACGAAGTAGAATTAGTAATCAAGCCGTCCGCGCAGTTCCTCGAACGGGATCATGACGTGCTTGCGAAATGGCGGGCGCTGTTGCAGCGTCCGATACCAGCGCTCGACTGCCGGCAGCGCCGGCCGCTCGATCTCGAGCTCGAAATAACGATAGAGCGAGGTCCCCGCGGTGATGTCGGCGAGCGACAGCGTCTCGCCGAGCAGGAAAGGTTTGGCTTCGAGCAGCCGTTCGAGCTTGGCAAAATGCTGCTCACAGCGGGCGAGCGCCGTCTTGATCGCCGGCCAATTGCGTTGCGCCTCGGGGGTGCGGAAGAATCCCCAGAACACGCCGCCGAGAAAATCCGGCTGCAATGCGGTCTGCGACCAGTCCATCCAGCCATCGACCCGCGCCCGGACGACGGGATCGTCGGACCAGAAGCGACCGTTGCCATGGCGTGCTGCGAGGTAGCGCAGGATGGAGTGGGATTCCCAGACCGTCGCGTCGTCATCCCTGATGACGGGCACGCGGCCATGCGGGTTCATCGCCAGGAACGCCGGCGCATCGAGCCCGCCGAATGCACCGCCGGCATCGATGTGCTGATGCGGCAGATCGAGCTCGCCGATCAGCCACATCACCTTCTGCACGTTGAACGAGCTGCGTCGTCCCCACACCCTGAGCATGGCACTCTCCCGCTTCCGTCAGCGCTGCGCCTCGGCGCGCAGATATTCCACAAGCTGCTTGGCGGCGCGCGGCAGCGCCTTGAAACTGCGGGCGCAGATCGTCAGCCGGCGATTGGCCCAGGCGTCGCGGATCCGTATCGTCGTGATCGGCATCGCCGCCGCGCAGCGCCGGGCCGCGGTTTCCGGGATCACGGCAATGCCGACATCGGCGGCGACCATCTGGCAGATCGCGTCGAAGCCACGCAGGCGGGCGCGGAAGCGCAGCCGCGCACCGAGCTTTGCCGCGTGGCGGGAAATATGGACTTGCAGCGCCGAGGTCGCGGTGAGGCCGACGAAATCGCGGCCGACCACCTCCTGGAAGTCGATCTGGCGTCGGTTGCCGAGATCACTGCGCCGCGGCGCCACCAGCATCAAACGGTCCTCGCTGAACAGGAAGCGCTCGACGCTGTCGGGCAGCGCGTGCTCCGCGGCGAAGCCGAGATCGGCCGCGCCGCTCGCGATCGCGGTCGCGATGTCGGTGCTCTCGCGCTCCTCGACATCGACGCTGATATCGGGATGCTCGTGCAGGAACGCCGCGAGCGCCCGCGGCAGGTGCTCCGACAGGCCCGAGGTGTTGGCGAGCAGCAGCACATTGGCGCGGACCCCGCTGGCATAAGCGGCGAGATCGCTCTGCAAGGCTTCGACATTGTGGATCACGATGCGGGCGTGGCCGAGCAGGCTTTCGCCGGCCGCCGTCAACTCGACGCCGCGACGGCCGCGCTTGAGCAGTGCGACGCCGAGCGCTTCTTCGAGACCCTTGATACGCTCGCTGGCCGACGCCAGCGCAAGATTTGCGCGCGCCGCGCCCTGCGTGATACTGCGCGCATCGGCAACCGCGATGAACAATTGCAAGTCGATCAGGTCGAACCGCATGATTTTTTCCGCCCCCGGCCTTCGGGCCACGCGAAGGCTAACTCCGTAACCTCCAGATTGTGCTGATCGCGTCGATCGGTCAATGTCCCGCCATGGTCGACCATCTCCTGATCTTCATCGCTTTCGCCTTCCTGCTCGCCGGCTTCGTCAAGGGTACGCTCGGCCTCGGTCTGCCGACGGTCGCGATGGGGCTGTTGGCAACCACGATGGCGCCGGGGCAGGCGATCGCGATCGTGATCGTGCCGGCGATCGTCACCAACATCTGGCAGACCTTCGTCGGCCCCTATCTGCGCGACATCATCAAACGGCTGTGGCCGCTGATGCTCGGCACGGTGGCCGGGATCTGGCTCAATGCCGGGCTGCTGACCGGGCCTTACGCCGCTTACGGCACCGTGGTGCTCGGCGTCCTGCTGGTGATCTACGCGGTCGTCGGCCTCAGCCGGTTCAACTTCAAGGTCGCGCGGCGCCACGAGAAATGGGTCGGCGGCATCGTCGGCGTCATCACCGGGATGATCTCGGCCGCGACCGGCGTGCAGGTCATTCCGTCGATGCCGTTCATGCAGGCGATCGGCATGGACAAGGACGAACTCGTCCAGGCGCTCGGCGTCTTCTTCACCACCGCGACCCTGGCCCTCGCCTTCAACCTGACAGCATCGGGACTGCTGACGGCAGCCACCGCACTGCCCGGCGCGGTGGCGATGGTGGCGTCATTCACCGGCA
The DNA here is from genome assembly GCF_002831585.1 of Bradyrhizobium sp. SK17. Classification (GTDB taxonomy): domain Bacteria; phylum Pseudomonadota; class Alphaproteobacteria; order Rhizobiales; family Xanthobacteraceae; genus Bradyrhizobium. Next base: position 216,679 of record NZ_CP025113.1, read on the forward strand.
TGTTCATCGGCCAGGCCGTCCGCACACGGATGCAGCCGGATGTGTTCCGCCGCTGGTTCCTGATCTCGATGATCCTGCTCGGCATCTACCTCGCCGGCAGCGCGCTGCTCAAGATCCACGGCTAGGCTCGCGCGCCTTGGCTGATGAACCGCGCCGGTAGGTGCTTCCGGCACCGATTTCGGACATCTGCAACGAAAGACCTTCGCCGCGATAGCCGAGTTGCCGTGAGATCTGCTCCGCCGCACCGGCAGCAACCTCAATGGCGGTCTCCAGCGAGGCGGTCATGTCCTTCATGGGAAGGAACGGCACCGTCAGCGCCGCAATCGTCTCGCCGTGAAAATCCCGGATCGGCAGCGAGATATTGGTGACGCCGGCGACCACCAGCGACGGCCGGATATCGCAAGCCTGGCGCAGGATCGATTCGATGTATGAATTGACCGTTGCCATGTCTTCGCCAGGGCCAAGCATGCCCGCGACAGTCTCGAGCACGCTGCGACGGCGTTCCGGCGGCAGCCCTGCAAGCAGCACCAGCCCCGAACTGGTCTCGTGCGCCGGAAACCGCGCGCCAGGCGAAACCGAGTAGCGCATCGCCAGCGGTGAATTGACCTGACAGACGATCGCCACCTCGGCGCCGGTCAGGACCGCCACGTGGCAGCTTTGGTTGATCGCATTGACGAGTTCACGCATCGGCCCGATCGCCGCATCGCTCAGTCCACGGATTTGCTGCGTCGAATGCGCGAGCGTGAACAGCTTCAGCGACGCGACATAGAGGTCACTCGCCGGATCGCGCTGCAGATAGCCGCGGCGCTCCAGCAGTTGGATGATCCGATAGACCTCCTGGATCGAGCGGCCTACACCAGCCGCGATCTGGCTCTGCTTCTGCGGCTCCGGCGTGACGGCCATGTACTCCAGGATGTCCAGAGCCTTTTCCGCAGCAGGCGCTCGATAGGTACCGGCGTCCTTGGCCGGCTCCTGCTCGTCCGCTGTCTTCGTCAAACGATGTCTCCCACGCCGTCCAGCGCGCTCCGCGTGTGCTTTGCATGCCCGATGGCCATTCGGCTGTCCATTCGTCGCAGGGGGCCGCAACAGCGCCGACCTCCCCGTTGACATCCAGTTTTTACATATGCAATGTGATTTTACTAATAAAAATTATCCGATCCAGGAGGCTGCGATGGGCGGAAGTGAAGATCTGATTCTCCGCGAGGAGATGCTGCCGGGCGTCGTGCGGCTCTGCTTCAATCGTCCGGACAAGCTGAACGCGCTCTCGCTGCCGATGTTGCGGCTGTTCGAAAGCCATCTCGACGACATCGCCGCGGATACCCGGGTTCGCGTCGTCATCCTCGAGGGCGCCGGAGGCCGCGCTTTCGTGGCCGGCGCCGACATCGAGGAGTATCGCGGCGGCCGCCGCGCTGAATTTGCCGCCTACCAGTTCGAGAGCCGGCGCATCTTCGACAAGCTCGAAGCCCTGCCGAAGCCGACCATCGCCAGCGTGCGCGGTTACGCACTCGGCGGAGGCTTTGAGCTCGCGCTGTGCTGCGATTTGCTGTTGTGCAGCCGGGACGCGCAGTTCGGCCTGCCGGAAGGCCGGCTTGGACTAAGCCCGGGCGGCGGCGGCACGCAACGCCTGACGCGCGCCGTCGGACGCCAGACAGCATCCGACGTCATGCTCGCCGGCTGGCGGTTGAGCGGTGAGCGCGCCTACCACCTCGGTCTGGCGGCCGTGTGCTGCGAGGGCGCCGAGCTCGACGGACAGGTCAGGACGCGCGCGCAGGCGATGCTGAAGGTCGCGCCATTGGCGCAGGCCGAAATGAAGCGGCTGATGCGGCAGGGCTTCGATGCGCCCCTGCCCGTCGCCCAGGGCTTCGAACAGGAAGTGCTGCTTCGCCTCTACGCCACCGATGACGGGCAGGAAGGCATCGACGCCTTCCTCTCCAAGCGCGAACCACGCTTCTCGGGAAAGTAGCCGCGATGTCCAGCGAAGTGCTGTCTCCCGCGGCCACAAGCCCGGAGGGCCAACGACCGCATCTCGGCCTCACCTGGGATCATCCGCGCGGCTATCAGGCGCTGGATGCGGCCGCGAAACTTCTCAATGTCCGGGCCACGACGCTGCTGTGGGAACGGCAACCGCTCGAAGGATTCGAGTCGCACCCGATCGGCGAGTTGGCCTCGCGCTACGATCTGCTCGTGCTCGATCATCCGCATATCGGCGAGGCGGTTGCACTGGATTGCCTGCTGCCGCTCGAAGCCGTCTTCTCCAGCGAGCAGATCGCCGCTTGGTCGAAGCACAGTATCGGGCCCGCGATGGCGAGCTACGCCTGGCAGGGACAGCACTGGGCGATTCCGCTCGATGTCGCCACCCAGGTCATGGCGCTGCGCCGCGACCTCCTCGGCGGAGCCGTGCCGCGGAGCTGGCCGGAGGTCGTAGAACTATCGAGAAGGAAACCAGTGGCGCTGTCGGTCGCCGGACCACACATCTTCCTGTGCTTGATGTCGATCGCGGTGGCGACGGGTGAAGAACCCGTCAACGGCGATCTGTTCCTGTCCGATACCACATTCGGCGCCGCGCTCGCGCTGCTCGAGGAATTATACCGTCGCAGCCCGGATTGGACGTTGCATCTCAATCCGATCGGCCTGCTGGAGGCGATGTCGGCGCGCGACGATCTCGCTCTCATCCCGCTGGTCTATGGCTATGTGAACTACACCCGGCCCTTGCCGAACCGTCACCCGATCGCATTCGCGGACGCGCCGGCGGGAGAATCCGGACGGCGCGGCAGCGTGCTCGGAGGGACCGGCATTGCGATCACGCGGCGGGCCCGGCCTGATCGCGCGCTGCTCCAGCATCTGGCCTGGTTGATGTCCGCCGAAATGCAGCGCGGGTTCATTCCGCTGCATGGCGGACAGCCTTCGCACCGCGAAGCCTGGTCCGATGCCGCGGTCAACCGCAACAGCGGACAGTTCTACGCATCGACCTTCGCGACGACCGAGGAAGCGTTCGTGCGCCCGCGTTTCGACGGCTACATCGCGTTCCAGAACAGCGCGGCGGACATCCTGCGCAGCGCGCTGTCGGAACGCACCCCGCATGCGCGCGTGATCGAGGATCTGCGACGGATCTGGCGCGCGGCACGGCATCAACAAGCCAATAACGGGAGGACGATTTGACTGACAAGGCGCTCGATCACATCACCATCATTGATCTCAGCCATCTGTTGCAGGGACCGTTCGCGACCCAGCTGCTCGCCGACATGGGCGCCAACGTCATCAAGGTCGAACGCCCCGGTCAGGGCGATCTGTTCCGGACGTTGACATTCAACAACCGCTGGGTCGGAGGCAAGGAGAGCCCGAACTTCCTGGCGTGGAATCGTAACAAGCGATCGCTGGCGCTCGATCTCAAATCGCCGGAGGCGAAGACGATCCTCTACAAGATGGCCGAGACCGCGGACGTCGTGGTCCAGAACTTCCGTCCCGGCGTACTGGCCAAGCTCGGCTTCGGCTACGAGGACTTCAAGCGCGTCAACCCGCGGATCATCTACTGCTCCGGTTCGGGCTATGGCGAGAGCGGCCCCTATGTCGACCGGCCCGGCCAGGACATGCTGTTGCAAGGCCTCACCGGCATCGCCGCTGCGACCGGCCGGGGCGACGGCCCACCGGTTCCGGTCGGGTCGGGCTTCTCCGACCAGGTCGGCGCCATGAACATGGTCTACGGCATCCTCACCGCCCTGCTGTGGCGCGAGCGATCCGGCAAGGGCCAGGAAGTGAAGGTCAATCTGATGTCGGCGATGCTGGCCCATCAGGGCCAGGAATTGCTGACGGCCATGAACTTCAACACCGACTTCACGCGGCCGAAGTCCGGCATCGGGCACCCGGGAATGGACGCCCCGTTCGGCGTCTACCCGACATCGGATGGCTGGGTCACGATCGCGATGAGCCCGTTCCGCAAGCTGGTCGGCGTGCTCGGCGACGAGACGCTGCTCGTCTATGACGATCCGAAGCTGCTGTTCGAGAAGCGCGACGAGATCTGGGAGAAGCTCGCGGCACGCACCAGGCTCTGGACGACCGCGGATCTGATGCGCGCCATGCTCGCGGTCGACATCTGGTGCGGCGAGGTCAAGAGCCATCTCCAGGCCACCGCCGATCCCCAGGTCGAGCATCTCGGCGCGATCACTCACTATGACCATCCGACCGCGGGCCGCGTCAAAGTCGTCGGACCGGCGGTCGCCATGAGCGAAACGCCGGCAACGATCGAGCGTCATGCCCCGCTTGTCGGCGAGCACTCGCGCGAGGTGCTGATCCAGTACGGTTTCTCGACAGACGAGATCGACGCGATGCTCGGGCGCGGCGCGGTCGCTCAAGCCTGACATCAGACCAAACAAACCAGTCACAAAAATAGCTCTGGGGAGGGCACATGTTTCACAAGGTGCGTTGGCAGCTCGTCGCGCTGCTGTTCATTGCAGGCATCATCAACTATCTCGATCGGGCCGCGCTGTCTGTCGCGGCCCCATTGATCACGCAGGAATTGGGGCTCGATCCGGCGCAGCTCGGCGTGGTCTTCAGCAGCTTCTTCTTCGGCTACGCCCTGTTCTGCTTCGTCGGCGGTTATGCCGCCGACCGTTACGGACCGCGCCTGGTGATCATCGTCGCGATGACGTTGTGGTCGGTGTTCTGCGGCCTGACGGCGACAGCGACCAGCGTCGCCGCGCTGGTGGTTCTGCGGGTGATCTTTGGCATGGGCGAAGGTCCCTTCAACACCACGATGGCGAAATTCATCGGCAACTGGTTCCCGAAGTCGGAACAGGCGAGCGCGATCGGGATCGCCAATTCCGGTACGCCGCTGGGCGGCGCCATCGCCGGGCCGATCGTCGGCTTCATCGCGCTGTCCTATGGATGGCGAATTTCGTTCATCGCGATCGCCGCGATCGGACTGCTATGGGTGCTGTTCTGGGCGCTCAGCTCCACCGACAATCCTGCACAGCACGGCCGGGTCAGCGAGGACGAACGCGCCGAGATCCGGCGGGGCCAGGCTACCGAGACGGCACAGGCGGAGCTTCCGCTCATGCACTACCTGCGACAGCCCGCGATCCTCGCCACCGCGCTCGCATTCTTCGGCTACGCCTACATCCTCTACTTCTTCCTGTCCTGGTTCCCGAGCTATCTGACGATGGCCCTGCATCTCAGCATCCAGAAGATGGCGATCGTCAGCGTCATTCCATGGGCGCTCGGCTTTGTCGGCCTCGCCTCGGGCGGCTTCGTCTGCGACGCGCTTGGCCGCCGGCTTGGCGACCAGGTCGCGGCGCGGAAGCTCGTCATGGTCGTCTGTCTGCTCGTCGCGGCGGTGGCCGTGGCGCTCGCCGGCATCGCAACCAGCCTCGAGGCCGTGATCGCGCTGATCGCGATCGCGGTGTTCTTCATGTATCTCAGCGGCTCGACCTATTGGGCGATCATCCTGGGGCTCGTCGAGTCCGGCCGGGTCGGCGGAGTCGCCGGCTTCGTCCACCTGATCGCCAACACGGCGGGAATCGTCGCGCCTATTGTCACCGGCGTGCTGGTCGAGAAAACCGGAAGCTTCGCAAGCGCGTTCGTTCTGGCCGGTGGGCTCGCGACCGTGGGTGCGCTGCTCGTCGCCTTGCTGGTGCGCGGACCTTCGTCTCGGTCCGCCGCGTTTGCCCAGGCGAGCCGACACTGAGTCCGTCCGTTCGTCCTCGGCACCCTGGGTATCGAGGACGAACTCCTCCTAACGCGCCTCCAGCATGGCGACGCGAATGCCGAGATAGATGAACAGTGCGCCGAGCGAGCGGTTGATCCAGGCGACCACGCCCGCCGATTGCCGGATGCGACCGGCGGCCCTTGCCGCGAAGGCCGCCAGCCCAAGGCACCACAGCGTGCCGCCGGTGATGAAGATCAGCCCGAGCGTCAGGAAGGCGAGCGTCTTGTGTGGAGAGTCCGCCGCCACGAATTGCGGCAGGAAGGCCAGGAAGAACAGCGCCACCTTAGGATTGAGGACATTGGTCAGCGCCCCCTGCCAGAACACCCGCGAGATCGAGGTTTCGACGCCCGGCCCGGCAAGCTCGACGATCAGCTTGGCGCGCGACAGCAGCATCTGGAGGCCGGTCAGCACCAGATAGGCCGCGCCGATCAGCTTGACCACCAGGAAGGCGGTCGACGACGCCATCAGCAGCGCCGAGAGCCCGATCGCCGCACCCAGCACGTGGACCAGGCAACCGCAGCTGATGCCGATCGCCGCCGCCGCGCCGCCGCGCCACCCGAGCTGGATGGTGCGCCCGAGGATATAGGCGGTATCCGGGCCCGGCGTGATGTTGAGCAGCAGGCCGGACAGGACGAAGAGCCAGAGTTCGTGAATTCCCAGCATGGCAGCGAGATTAACCTATGTAAGTAACCGCCCAGAAAGGATGCTCAGCTAGGCTGCGCCATCCCAGCGACACACGAATTCAGTAGAGAAATGGACTATACGATCCGTTGGTCGCATGCCAATTCCTGCTACTATGCATTATAGGTGCCTGCAAACCGGGCTTCCGCCGGACCCAGCCTGTCTTGTAAGTATCGGATTCGGTCACATCGGCTGAGTGGCCATTCCAGGACAAGGGGACATGGAAAGACGGCTCGCTGCAATTCTCTGCGCTGATATCGCCGGCTATTCCCGCATGATGGGTGTCGACGAGGCGGGGACGCATGCCTCGTTCAAGGCGCATCGCAGCGCGATCTACCCGTTCATCCTCAACCATGGCGGCCGAATCGTCAAAAACACCGGCGACGGTTTCCTGCTGGAATTTCCGAGCATCATCGGCGCGATCGAGGCTGCGGTCGCCATGCAGACCCTGATGGCCGAGCGCAACGAACATCTGCCGGCCGACCGCGCCATGCACTTCCGGATGGGCGTCCACATGGGCGACGTCATGGCTGACGAAGACGAGGTCTTCGGCGACGACGTCAACATCGCGGTCCGCCTCGAGACGGTCGCCGCGCCAGGCGGTATCGCGGTGTCGGACAAGGCCCGCACCGAAGCGGGACGCCGGCTCGCCGTCACGCTGACCGATGCCGGGCCACACCGCTTCAAGAACATCACCGAACCGGTCAGCGTCTGGACCTGGGCACCGGCCGGAGCTGATGCCCAGGAGCTGGCGCCGGAGGATGGACCGCATCTGCCGGGGCAATACCGTACCGCCATCGTCGGCGTGCTGCCGTTCGACAATCTGAGCGGCGGCGCCGACGAGTATTTCTCGGACGGCCTGACCGAGGATTTGATCCACGCGCTGTCGCTGCAATCCTTTTATCGCGTGCTGAGCCGCAACTCGACCTTCGCCTACAAGGGCAAGAACGTCTCGACCCGCCTTATCGCGCGCGAGATCGACGCGACCTATTTGATCCAGGGCTCGGTGCGCCGCGCCGGCAACAAGATTCGCGTCACCGCCGAATTGATCGCGCCGGAGCGCGGCGAGCAGCTGTGGACCGGCCGCTATGACCGCGACATGGGCGACCTGTTCGCGATGCAGGACGAGATCACCTCCAATCTCTCCGCCGCCGTCGCCCAGGAGATCTATCGCGCCGAGGCTTCGGCGCCGGCGCGCTCGCCCAACTCCGAGCTGACCGCGTGGGACCGCTTCCTGAAGGGCCTGTCGCACTATTATCACCAGACCAAGGGTGATTTCGAAATCGCGATCGCGCTGTTCAAGGAGGCGATCGAACTCGATCCCGCGCTGTCGATCGCACGCGCCTATCTTGCCACCATCCAGATTCAGGGCTCCCAGTTCGGCTGGATCCCGAGCACGCGCGAATTGTGGGTGTCCTCGGTCGGCCTCGCCGAAAGCAGCGTGCGGCTCGACCCGCGCTCGTCCTTTGCTTTTTCGCTGCTGGCCTATCTGCACGCGATGCAAGGACACTACGAAGCCGCGATGGACGCCATCAAGCGCGCGATCGAACTCAACCCGTACGACATGGGCGCGCGCGGTGTGCTCGGGATCTGCCACATGGTGATCGGCGACCACCGCAGGGCGGTCGAGCTGTTCTCGATGGCGGTGCAGCGCGACAACAGCGATCCCCGCTATCAATGGGGCGCCCTGAACGCATTCAGCCATTATTTGCTCGGACAATACGACGCATCGCTGTCGTGGTCGCGCGAGACGCTCTACCTCAACCCGAACCACCTTCAGGGCCTTGCGGTGCGCGCCGCGGCGCTCGCCCAGTTGGGACGCGCCGACGAGGCCGCGCAGGCCGTGCAGTCGCTGCTCGACAACCATCCGGGGCTGACGGTCGAGCGTCACCTGCGCAATTTCCACTGGAAGAACCCGGCCGATATCGCGCTTTACCGCGATGGCCTCTTGAAAGCCGGCGTCCCCTTCGGCAAACTCGCCCTGGTTGCATCTGCGTCGAAATTCGCCGTCGACTCCTGAGCGAATTCATCCACTGTTATTGGATGCCTTTTAAGCTGATGTTTTTCAGGATGTGGTTTGATGTCCGATACGCCTGCTCACGAGGCGCCTGCCGCGCAGGTCTCCCCTGACAATCCCTGCCCGTTCCTGCGCGCGCTGGTCGCCGGCGGCTATGTCGGTGGCCATTTCGTGCCACTGCCGAAGCTGACCGAAACCATCGACCGTGCCACCGGCAAGACCGGCCTTCCAGCGCTCAGCGCCGGCGCGAAAATCTTCATGGTCGCGCAGATGGCGAACGGCATCGGTCCGTTCAGCCAGGTCCGCAGCCTGTTGCAGGGCGCGATCCTCGACGAGCTGCGCAACGGTCCGCTCGACAAGCACGGCGCCGGCTCACGCATCCTCGATCAACACGCTGTGGTGCACGAAGACGAGATCGCGCGGCTCGCGACCTTCGGCCGGGACTACACGTCTCCCGACGGCAGCGTCGAACGCGGGCTGTCGGCCGCCGAGATCAAGACCTTCATGGCGGCGAACTTCCAGCGCGCCAAGGACGAGCAACCACCGTCCTATGCCATTCTGCACTGCTACTATCCGCTGTTGATGCTCGGCGAGTGGCCGGTGCTGCTCGACATCATGGGCAAGGGCGAAGGCAAGGACCGCTATCTCAGCGTCGCAGAGGTCAGGACCCTGTTCGTCGAGAAGCGCTTCCCCGACCGCATCGTCGCGCTGCTCAACGGCTGAGACTGGATTCTTTTTTGACGCGTTTTCTTCACGCGAACCGGTATCGACTTCGCTTGAAAACGCTATGCCTCACTTGAACAGCGGCGTGCCCGGCACGAAGGCATCGAACGCCGCCCAGAACTGCGCGCGGTAGCGATCCTGCTCCTGGAGGATCTCGTGCTTGGAGCCGGCGATCACGAGATGCGAGCCGGCGCGCAGATGATAGGCGAACTCCTCGATCGCCGCGGTCGACACCACCTCGTCATTGCTCGCCGCCAGCATCAGGATCGGCTGGCGGATCTCGGACGGGTACGACATGCCGCGAAAGGTGCGCATCGCGGTGAATGCGGTGTCGGCCCAGGCGATCGTCGGCGCGGCGATGCCGAGCGTCGGGTCTTCTTCCAGGATCGCGGCGTTACGGGCGTGGCGCACCGGATCGCTGGTCACGGGATTGCCGATGAAGGGCGCGAGGCCGACCAGTTCGCTGCCGCCGCCGGGCACGTAATTGCTGCCCTGACCGGTCAGGCGCATGATCCGCAGCAGCGCGGTCGGGAAGAACGACACACGGCGGCGCGGCAGGTCGATCATCGGCGCCGACAGCACCATGCGATCGAACCAGCGCTTGCCGGCATGCGCGAGGCGCAGCATCACCGCGCCGCCCATCGAATGCGCCAGCGCGAAATAGGGCGGCGGACAATCCGGCAGCACCACCTGCTGGACGAAGGTCTCGACGTCGACCTCGTAGTCGGCGAAGTTGCGCACATAGCCCTTGCGCGGATCGCGCAGCCGCCGCGACGAATGGCCCTGCCCGCGCCAGTCGATCGTCGCCACCGCGAAGCCGCGGTCGCGCAGGTCGCGCACCGTCTCGAAGTACTTCTCGATCATCTCGCCACGACCGCCGAACACGCAGACCGTGCCCTTGCGGCCGGGCGGCGGCGCCCAGCGCGCGAAGCGCAGCTCGGCTCCGTCCGGGGTCTTGATGGTGCCACTGACAACGTCGTCCGGAACCGGGTTGGCGGGAATCGAGACGAGCGTCATGAAGGAGACCGGAGTGCTGGGACAGGGTGAGGATCAAGAACGCCGGCGCCGAAAAAAGCGACGCGGTTTCCGCCTCTTGAACGCGACGTGACCCCTCCCATATCACCACAGTGCAGGCCGCTACCAGTGTTTCGGAACCGGAACATCAGGCTGCACACATCTAAGCCCGGCCCGATTGGCGGGCGGGTAACTGAAACAGTCGCTCATTGGAGGACTACCCTATGCGTAGCTACGACCTCACTCCGTTTTATCGTTCCACCGTCGGCTTCGACCGCCTCTTCAACCTGCTCGATCAGGTGACCTCGGACGGCAGCCCCGGCTATCCCCCTACAACATCGAGCGCACCGGCGAGAATGCTTACCGGATCAGCGTCGCGGTCTCCGGCTTCTCGCAAGCCGAGCTTTCGATCGTCGCGAAAGAGAACACGCTGACGATCAAGGGCGAGAAGTCCGCCAACGAGAACTCCGGCAACGGCTCGGAAGTGCTCTACCGCGGCATCGCCTCGCGCGCCTTCGAGCGTGTCTTCCAGCTTGCCGACTTCGTGCAGGTGAAGAACGCCTCGCTTGAGAACGGCCTGCTCCATGTCGATCTCGTCCGCGAGATTCCCGAGGCCAAGAAGCCCCGCAGCATTCCGATCGGCGGCGGTGAGAAGGCCCCGCAGGTCGTCGACGGCTCGGCGAAGGTCGCTGCCTGAGCAATGCCCCCCGCGTCAGCAGATATTGGCTGATCGCGAAAACGCCCCGGGAAACCGGGGCGTTTTTCTTTCCGGTAATGGCTACTCCAACCCCTGCACCTTCGGCATCGCCTGGGTCGGCAGGATTGCCGGCGCCGGCGCCGCCGGCGGTGGAGCCGCCTGCCCCACGGTCGGAACCTCGGCCTGCTGAACAGGCTGCGGCGCCACCGCCTGGGTCTCTGGCTTCGGCGCGACGGCGGCCTGCTGGGCAGGCTGGGGTGCGGCCGCCTGGGTCGGCGCGGGCTGCGGCACGACTGCCTGCGCGGCTGGCGCAGCAGCCTGCGCCGGAGCCTGTGCAGACCTGGCCGCAAGCGGGCTCCGCTTCGGGACCGGCACGCGGCTCGCGACATGCGGGATCGGGGCCGGCGGCCGCGGCACCCGGACCCGGATCGGCGGCGGCATCGGGCCAACCGGGCCGTAGGTCGCGCTCAACTCGTCGTCGTAATTGTCGCCCATCCGATAGGCCGGCGTGAAGCGGATGATGTGCCCGTCGCGGGCATCGATCACCAGGCGCCCGTCATCGCCGCCCTGATCGATCACCGAGATCGTGTAGACGAAGCCGCGCTGGCGGGGCGCGCCGAGCGGCAGATAGCCGTTCTCGCGGAGCACGGTGTAGACCTCGACCGGCGGCAGCAGGCTCGGGACCCGGCCAAAGCGGGGCGGCGGTGGAACCTCGGGCATCGCAGCGTAGGGCCCGTCCATGTCCGAGACCCTGATGAACGACGGGCCACCGAGCCGGGCGGACGTCACGAGCTGCGCCTCTGCCGAGGCTGCGCTGAGCGCGAGGGCGGCGGCCGCAACCGAACCTGTGAACAACTTCATCGCCGTGACTCCTGTCTGGCCCGCCGTGAGGAGCGTTCCCGCTCTCTTGCTGGCTTGCCCGGGAGCAAAATTTCAGTTTGAAATCCGGCGGTCCTTGGTCGCTCCTTGGGCCAGATCACGGCGTGTTTGCTTCGAATCGGGGGCGCGGCGCAGCCGCCGAGCCGGTCGATCTGAGCATGCGGGCGAGGACTTCCTCGCGCTTGTGTGATAGACAAAAATTTGGCAAGGTCGAGGTTAGGACAGCAAGGCTGTCTCAATTTCGAGGCCATCCCGGCATGGGGATTGCAACGAGAACCTTCGTGAGGAGGACCTCGGCGCCCCGGGCTTCGAAAATGCTGCAGGCAGGGCCGTCCCGCAGGGGACGTTGAAACGCCCGTCGTCTGAATTTAGGAAAATGCGGCTCGCGGCGGACGAGCGGTGGCCCGGTGGGTGCCGCAACGTCCAAGGTGCGCCAAAGCGGTGAGGCCCCTTACGAAAGGGAGAGGACACATGAGCGGGTCGGAATTCGAGCGCGAAATCATCGTGGCAGGTGCGCTGTCGGCGACCGCGGACTCGAAAGCCGCCGAGCCCGCGCGTGAGCTGCATACATGGCGTCCTGAAGCCGAAGGCCTGTTTGATCCGAGCCTGGAGAAGGACTCCTGCGGCGTCGGCTTCATCGCCAACATCAAGGGTCAGAAGTCGCATCAGATCGTCTCCGACGCGCTGAGCATCCTGTGCAACCTCGAGCATCGCGGCGCGGTCGGCGCCGACCCGCGCGCCGGCGACGGCGCCGGCATCCTGGTGCAGATCCCGCACGCCTTCTTCACCCGCAAGACCGGCGAGCTCGGCTTCAAGCTGCCGCAGCCCGGCGAATACGCCATCGGCTCGCTGTTCATGCCGCGCGATGCCGCGTGGCGGAACGTGATCAAGAGCATCATCGCCGAGCAAATCAAGGACGAGGGCTTCAAGCTGCTCGGCTGGCGCGACGTGCCATCGGACAATTCCTCGCTCGGCGTCACCGTGAAGCCGACCGAGCCCTACCACATGCAGGTCTTCATCGGCCGCAACAATGCGGTCAAGACCGAGGACGATTTCGAGCGCCGGCTCTACATCCTGCGCAAGTCGATCTCGCAGGCGATCTATCAGCGCCGCGACCGCGGCATGTCCGGCTACTATGTGTGCTCACTGTCCTGCCGGACCGTGATCTACAAGGGCATGTTCCTGGCCGACCAGCTCGGCAAGTACTATCCCGACCTGCACGAAGCCGACTTCGACAGCGCGCTGGCGCTGGTGCATCAGCGCTTCTCGACCAACACCTTCCCGACCTGGTCGCTGGCGCATCCCTACCGGATGATCGCCCATAACGGCGAGATCAACACGCTGCGCGGCAACGTCAACTGGATGGCGGCGCGGCAGGCCTCGGTGCATTCGGAGCTCTACGGCAAGGACATCAGCCGGCTGTGGCCGATCTCCTATGAAGGCCAGAGCGACACCGCCTGCTTCGACAACGCGCTCGAATTCCTGGTGCAGGGCGGCTACTCGCTGCCGCACGCGGTCATGATGATGATTCCGGAAGCGTGGGCCGGCAATCCGCTGATGGATGAGCAGCGCCGCGCGTTCTACGAATATCACGCCGCGCTGATGGAGCCGTGGGACGGCCCGGCCGCGATCGCCTTCACCGACGGCCGCAAGATCGGCGCCACGCTCGACCGCAACGGCCTGCGCCCGGCGCGCTATCTCGTCACCAAGGACGACCGCATCGTGATGGCGTCCGAAATGGGCGTGCTGAAGATTCCGGAGGAGCAGATCGTCACCAAGTGGCGGCTGCAACCCGGCAAGATGCTGCTCGTCGACCTCGAGCAGGGCCGCCTGATTCCGGACGACGAGATCAAGGCCGACCTCGCCAAGAGCCATCCCTACAGCGACTGGCTGCATCGGACCCAGATCCAGCTCGAAGAGCTGCCGGATGCGCCGGCCAAGGGCGTGCGCTCCAACCTGCCGCTGCTCGATCGGCAGCAGGCGTTCGGCTACAGCCAGGAAGACATCACCATCCTGATGACGCCGATGGCGTCCACCGGCGAGGAAGCCGCCGGCTCGATGGGCAACGACACGCCGATCTCGGCGTTGTCGGACAAGCCGAAGCAGCTGTTCACCTACTTCAAGCAGAACTTCGCCCAGGTGACCAACCCGCCGATCGATCCGATCCGCGAGGAAATCGTCATGAGCCTGGTCTCGATCATCGGGCCGCGGCCGAACCTGTTCGACCTTCAGGGCGTCGCCTCGACCAAGCGGCTCGAAGTGCGGCAACCGATCCTGACCGACGCGGACCTGGAGAAGATCCGCTCGATCTCCGATGTCGCCGAGACCCATTTCAAGTCGCGCACGCTGGACACCACCTTCCACGCCGGCTTCGGCGCGGCGGGCATGGAGCAGGTGCTCGACGAACTCTGCGCGCGCGCCGAGGGCGCGGTGCGCGAGGGCATCAACATCATCATCCTGTCGGACCGGATGACCGGCACCGACCGGATTCCGATCCCGTCGCTGCTCGCCTGCGCCGCCGTGCATCATCACCTGATCCGCACCGGCCTGCGGACCTCGGTCGGCCTGGTCGTCGAGTCCGGCGAGCCGCGCGAGGTGCATCACTTCGCCTGCCTCGCCGGCTACGGCGCCGAGGCGATCAACCCCTATCTCGCGTTCGAAACCATCCTCGCGATGAAGGACCGGCTGCCCGGCGCGCTCGAGGACTACGAGATCGTCAAGCGCTACATCAAGTCGATCGGCAAGGGCCTGCTCAAGGTGATGTCCAAGATGGGCATCTCGACCTACCAGTCCTATTGCGGCGCGCAGATCTTCGACGCGGTCGGCCTCAAGGCGGACTTCGTCGCCAAGTATTTCGCCGGCACCCACACCAGGATCGAGGGCGTCGGCCTTGGCGAGATCGCCGAGGAGACCGTGCGGCGTCACACCGACGCGTTCGGCGACGGCCAGATCTACAAGAGCGCGCTCGATGTCGGCGGCGAATATGCCTACCGCACCCGCGGCGAGGACCATGCGTGGACCGCGGAATCGGTCTCGATGCTACAGCATGCCGCGCGCGGCAACTCGCTGGAGCGCTACCGGGCGTTCGCCAAGATCCTCAACGAGCAGTCCGAGCGGCTGTTGACGCTGCGCGGCCTGTTCCGGATCAAGAGCGCCGAGGACGACAAGCGCAAGCCGGTGAAGCTCGAGGACGTCGAATCGGCCAAGGACATCGTCAAGCGCTTCTCGACCGGCGCGATGTCGTTCGGCTCGATCTCGCGCGAGGCGCACACCACGCTGGCGATCGCGATGAACCGGATCGGCGGCAAGTCGAACACCGGCGAAGGCGGCGAGGAATCCGACCGCTTCAAGCCGCTGCCCAATGGCGACAGCATGCGCTCGGCGATCAAGCAGGTCGCCTCGGGTCGCTTCGGCGTGACGACGGAATATCTCGTCAACTCCGACATGATGCAGATCAAGATGGCGCAGGGTGCCAAGCCCGGCGAAGGCGGCCAATTGCCCGGCCACAAGGTCGACGCGACGATCGCGCGCGTCCGGCATTCGACGCCGGGCGTCGGCCTGATCTCGCCGCCGCCGCATCACGACATCTACTCGATCGAAGACCTCGCCCAGCTGATCTACGACCTCAAGAACGTCAATCCGGACGGCCAGGTCTCGGTCAAGCTGGTCTCCGAAGTCGGCGTCGGCACTGTAGCTTCCGGCGTCGCCAAGGCGCGCGCCGACCATGTCACGATCGCGGGCTTCGAGGGCGGCACCGGTGCTTCGCCCCTGACCTCGATCAAGCATGCCGGCTCGCCGTGGGAGATCGGCCTCGCCGAAACCCACCAGACGCTGGTGCGCCAGCGGCTGCGCAGCCGCATCGCGGTGCAGGTCGACGGCGGTTTCCGCACCGGCCGTGACGTCGTGATCGGCGCGCTGCTCGGCGCCGACGAGTTCGGCTTCGCCACCGCGCCGCTGATCGCGGCGGGCTGCATCATGATGCGCAAGTGCCACCTCAACACCTGCCCGGTCGGCGTCGCCACCCAGGACCCGGTGCTGCGCAAGCGCTTCACCGGCCAGCCCGAGCACGTCATCAACTACTTCTTCTTCGTCGCCGAGGAAGTCCGCGAGATCATGGCGCAGCTCGGCTACAAGACGTTCGACGAGATGGTCGGCCAGGTCCAGATGCTGGACCAGACCGCGCTGGTCTCGCACTGGAAGGCCAAGGGCCTCGACTTCTCCAAGCTGTTCGTGCGGCAGCAGGAGGAGAAGGGCCAGACGATCTATCATTCGGAGAAGCAGGACCACCATCTGGAGGCCGTGCTCGACCGCCGGCTGATCGAGCAGGCGCAGGCCGCGCTCGATCGCGGTGCGCCGGTCAAGATCGACGAGGAGATCAACAACACCGACCGTTCCGCCGGCGCGATGCTGTCGGGCGCGGTGGCCAAGATCTACGGCCATGCCGGCCTGCCGCTCGACACCATCCACGTCAACCTGAAGGGCACCGCCGGACAGGCGTTCGGCGCCTGGCTCGCCAAGGGCGTCACCTTCGAGCTCGAGGGTGAAGGCAACGACTATGTCGGCAAGGGCCTCTCGGGCGGCTGCATCATCGTCAAGCCGCCGAAGATCTCCGGCATCGTGCCGGAAGAGTCGATCATCGTCGGCAACACCGTGATGTACGGCGCGATCGCGGGCGAGTGCTACTTCCGCGGCATCGCCGGCGAGCGCTTCGCGGTGCGTAACTCCGGCGCGGTCGCGGTCGTCGAAGGCGCCGGCGATCACTGCTGCGAATACATGACCGGCGGCATCGTGGTGGTGCTCGGCAAGACCGGGCGCAACTTCGCGGCCGGCATGTCCGGCGGCATCGCCTATGTGCTGGACGAGGCCGGCGACTTCAGCAAGCTCTGCAATCTCGCGATGGTCGAGCTGGAGCCGGTGCTGTCGGAAGAGATGATCAACGAAGGCACCTATCACCACTCCGGCGATCTCGAGGCGCATGGCCGGGTCGACGTGTTCCAGAACCTGCTCGACTCCGACGTCGAGCGGCTGCACGTCCTGATCACGCGTCACGCCAAGCTGACCGGCTCGAAGAAGGCGGCCGAGATCCTCGCCAACTGGAAGACCTGGCTGCCCAAGTTCCGCAAGGTGATGCCGGTGGAGTACCGCCGCGCGCTGAAGGAAATGAAGGCCAACGCCGACGCCGAGCCGAAAATCGCGATCGGCGCGTAACGACGCGAGCTCGTCATTGCGAGCGCAGCGAAGCAGTCCATCCGCGGACGGATGGATTGCCTCGTCGCTCCGCTCCTCGCAATGACGGGACCCGACTGAACAAATTTGGACGAACACATGATGCAGGGGCATCGGGTTTAATGGGCAAGATCACAGGTTTCCTCGAGATCGAGCGGCACGACCGCAAGTACGAGCCGGTCGCCGAGCGGCTGAAGAACTTCAAGGAATTCGTCGTTCCGCTGAGCGAGAAGGACACGCGCGACCAGGCCGCGCGCTGCATGAATTGCGGCATCCCGTATTGCCACGGCACCGGCTCGACCGCACCCGGCACGCCGGGCTGCCCGGTCAACAACCAGATCCCCGATTTCAACGACCTCGTCTATCAGGGCAACTGGGAAGAAGCCGCGCGCAACCTGCACTCGACCAACAACTTCCCCGAATTCACCGGCCGGATCTGCCCGGCGCCGTGCGAGGCGTCCTGCACGCTCAACATCGACGACAACCCGGTCACCATCAAGACGATCGAATGCGCAATCGTCGACCGCGCCTGGGACAATGGCTGGCTGAAGCCGGAGATCGCTGCCGAGAGGACCGGCAAGAAGGTCGCCGTGATCGGCTCCGGCCCCGCCGGCATGGCGGCGGCCCAGCAGCTCGCGCGCGCCGGCCACGAGGTGCATGTCTACGAGAAGTTCGCCAAGGCCGGCGGCCTGCTGCGCTACGGCATTCCCGACTTCAAGATGGAGAAGGGCGTCATCGACCGCCGCGTGGCGCAGATGGAGGCCGAGGGCGTCACCTTCCACTACGGCAAGGCGGTCGGCGGCTCGACGCCAGGTGCGATTGATCCGCAGGAGCTGGCCAAGCAGTATGACGCGGTGGCGCTGACCGGCGGCGCCGAAGCCCCGCGCGACCTGCCGATCCCGGGCCGCGACCTCGCCGGCATCCACTTCGCGATGGACTTCCTGCCGCAGCAGAACCGCCGCGTCTCCGGCGAGCCGCTGAACGGTGCGGCCGACATCCTCGCGGGCGGCAAGCATGTCGTCGTGATCGGCGGCGGCGACACCGGCTCGGACTGCATCGGCACCTCGTTCCGGCAGGGCGCGAAGTCGGTCACCCAGCTCGAGATCATGCCGGCGCCGCCCGAGCATGAGAACAAGGGCGTGACCTGGCCGAACTGGCCGCTGAAGATGCGGACTTCGTCGAGCCAGGCCGAAGGCGCGGCGCGCGAGTTCGCGGTGCTGACGACCAAGTTCGAAGGCCAGGACGGCAAGGTCACCAAGCTGCATTGCGTCAAGGTCGACGACAAGTTCAAGCCGCTGCCCGGCACCGAGTTCACGCTCGACGCCGAGCTGGTGCTGCTGGCGATGGGCTTCGTGCATCCGGTGCACGAGGGCCTGCTCAAGACGCTGGGCATCGAGCTCGACCAGCGCGGCAACGTCCGCGCCTCCTTGCAGGATTACCAGACCTCACGCGCGAAGATCTTCTCGGCCGGCGACATGCGCCGCGGCCAGTCGCTCGTGGTCTGGGCGATCCGCGAAGGCCGCCAGTGCGCGCGGTCGATCGATATGCTCCTGATGGGGAAGACCGACCTGCCGGGGTGATCGCCCCGGCTCTCGGCGAGCTATCCTCACACCAGAACCGTGATCGCCCGCGAAAGCGGGCGTTCCAGTTTTCGCGGCCCCCTTTTGGGGTGAAGCGGACCAAGCGGAACGCGCTGATCGATCCGCGGTCGCTCTCGCCGTGACGGCAACGGGGCGGCTTCGCCCTACTTCTTCTTCCACGTCTGCGACCGGCAGAACACGCTCATCGCGCAGCCGGTCAGCTCCAGCGTGGAGCCGGCGAGCTTGGCCGTCCCCGAATAGGTCTTGTCGTCCTGCGGGTCCCTGATCGTGCCGGAATATGTCCCATCACCGGCGGGTTTCATCGAACCGATGGTCTTGCCGGCAAACTTCCCGGTCTTCAACGTGATCGTGCCGCCGGAGATGACGGCGGTGTCACCGCGCGCGGTGATCCACGCGCCGTCGATCGAATCGGCATAGGCTGCTCCGGTAGCCATGACCAATGCTGCCGCAGCGAAAATAGATTTGCGCATCGTCCTCATTCCTCCCTACCGGTTTCACTTTTCCGGATCATGCTCTAATTCTGCACCCGCACGCCCAGCATCACCACCGTCGATGCCGAACTCTGCAACGGCTGGTTCGAGTCGAGCCAGTCGCGGCGCACGGTGCCCTTGATCCAGAGGCTGCGGGTCATCTTGTAGATCAGGTCGGCCGACACCGAATAGATCGTGTCGTTGCGGTTGTCGCCCTGATATTCCAGCGTGCCGTAAGTGAACTTGCCGATCGCGGTCAGCCAGCGGCGAAAATCGTGGTCGACCTCGATGGTGTAGGTGCGCGACAGCACGCCCGAGGTGCCGGGCAGCGTGGTCTCGCCGATCTGGGTGTCGGAATAGAATTTGGCCGTGGTCAACGGCGTCGCGGTCCAGGTCAGCGAAGCGGTGGTGAGCAGGCCCTCGAGCCGGTTGAGCCGGGTGTCGGCGTAATCGCGCATCGCGTAACCGATCGAGATCTCGCCGAACAGCATCCGCGTGAACTCGAACGAGGTGCCGACCTTGGCGTAGCCGCCCGATGAATCGCGGGCATAGCCGGCGCGGTCGAGATAGAGATCGTGGACCCGGCTGTCGCCCTGCACCTCGACGAACGGCTTCACGGCCGGATTGAGCTCGTAGCTGACGCGGCCGACACCGCCATATTGGGTGAAGTTGCGGTCGTCGTTCGACGACGAGGTGCCGTCGGTGAGCTTCGACCATTGATAATCGGTGCGGTCGACGGTCGCGCCGAGCGAGACCTGGAGACGGTTGAAATTCTGGTCGATGCCGAAGGTGCCGCCGAGCGTGGTGTAGACCGGGAACTTGGCGAGGCCGGCCTGCACGTTCGGGCTGCCGGGATTGTCGGTCGAGACCAGCAGGCGGGCCTGTGCCGTCAGATGGGTGTCTTTGGAGACGTCGAGACGGCCGTCGATATGGCCGGTGAAACTCGGACGGTCGACGTCGAGCGGCGCCGACAGCGGCGTGCCGTCGGCATTGGGTGACAACCCGGAGCCATAACCGGTGAAGGAGCCGCGCAGATCGGCGACGATGGCGTGACGCTCCCAATCGGACACCGCGAGGAATTCCGGCGCGACCACATAGAGCCCCCTGCCCTGCGGCGAGTTCAGCCGGCCCGGGTTTGAGTCGTAGCCGCCCATCACTTCGACCGCGGTCTTGATCAGGAACGAGCCGGCGTAATCGCCGACCGCGCCGAACGGATCGTCGTCGATCTTGAGGCGCTTGCGCGGCGGCTGGCCGACGATGGTGCCGGCCATCGCCGGCGGCAGCGGCGTCTTGTTGGCGGTGGTCGATGGTGGAATCGACAGGCGCAGGTCGCCAGTCGGCGTCACCGGCGGCGGCGTGGGCGCAGGCGAACCTGGCCCCGGCGGCGGCTTCGGCTTGGCCTGGCCGGGATAATATTTCGGCTTCTGGCGCTTGCGGTTGAGCGAGTCATAGCCCGACGTCGCGGCGCCGTTCGCGGCCGGCAATCCGTAGGTCGGGATCTGTCCGACGCGCTCCGACGTCGTCGACGGCGAGGCCCGCCGGCTTGGATCGGGATCCGGCAGCTTCAGGCCGTTGAGCGGATCCATGGCGTCGGCCGGGGTCCGGCGCAGCGGCGAATCCGGCGTAACCACCTGGCTCTGGCGGTTCGGGCTGAACAGGTCGGGCGTCACGGTCTGGGCCCGGGCGAGCCCCGAGGCCGCAGTGAGCGCCAGAACAATCAGCAAAGGACATGGCAAAGCCACGCGGATGAGGCATCCGCGCCGATCTGGGCCGTTTGCTGGCCGCCGCAACACGATGGAAATACTCCAACGAATCCATGCACTTGACACACGTACCCCGCCAGGCGGCGGAAAACGTCGTTAATGGAGTTAAAACAATTATGGTTAATGGGCCGTTGAGGATCGGCGGCCGCGCGTCGCATCGCGGAATCGAACGTGCTAAGGGAGACGCCCGGGTGCATAACCCCTCCCCTGGAATCCGAAATGGCCAAACCGAAACCGCTGATGACCAAATCATCCGGCCCCGATGACGGCGCCGTCCAGTCGGCGCTCCGCACCCTCGATGCCGAAGCGAGCGGCGTCGCGGCCCTCTCGGCGGCCCTCAAGTCCGACCTCGGCACAGCGTTCGTGGCGGCGGCCGAGCTGATCCGCAAGGCCAAGGGCCGGCTGATCGTCACCGGCCTCGGCAAATCAGGCCATATCGGGCGCAAGATCGCGGCGACCTTCGCCTCGACCGGCACGCCGGCGTTCTTCGTGCACACCGCCGAAGCGAGCCACGGCGACCTCGGCATGATCACCGCCGACGATGCGATCATGGCGCTGTCATGGTCCGGTGAGCAGCCGGAGATGCGCAACCTGATCGCCTATGCGGCGCGCTTCGGCATTCCGCTGATCGCAATGACGGCCGACAAGGATTCGACGCTCAGCAAGGCCGCCGACGTGCAGCTGACGCTGCCGAAGGCCCGCGAGGCCTGCCCGCACAATCTGGCGCCGACCACGTCCTCGCTGATGATGCTGGCACTCGGCGATGCCTTGGCGATCGCGCTGCTCGAGGGCCGCGGCTTCACCTCGACTGATTTCAGCGTGCTGCATCCGGGCGGCAAGCTCGGCGCGCTGCTGAAATATGCCCGCGACCTGATGCACACCGGCGACGCCGTGCCGCTGAAGCCGCTCGGCACCAAGATGTCGGACGCGCTGGTCGAGATGACCTCGAAGGGATTTGCCTGCGTCGGGATCACCGACCGCAATGGCGATCTCGTCGGCATCGTCACCGATGGCGACGTTCGTCGGCATATGCACCCGAACCTCCTGGCGCAATCGGTCGACGAGGTCATGACCAGGCCGCCGAAGACGATCGGCCGCGACACCCTCGCCGGCGAGGCGCTGGAGCTGCTCAACAAGCTGAAGATCATCACGCTGATCGTGACCGAAGGAAAGAAGCCGGTCGGCATCATCCATCTGCACGATCTGCTGCGCGCCGGCGTGGCTTAGCAAACGCAGTCCGTGGGGTGGGTTAGCGAAGCGTAACCCACCACCTTTGTCGCCGCGAAAATGGTGGGTTACGCCTTCGGCTAACCCACCCTACGCATCTCACTTCGGAAACCGCGCCGCGGTCGCCTCCAGCGGCAGCGCCAGCGCGTTGGCGAGGTAGGAGACCGTGCGGTAGAAGCCGCACAGCAGGATGATCTCCAGCACCTGATCGTCGTCATAATGCGCCGACAGCGCGGCGAATTCGGCGTCGTCCAGCGTCGCGCGCGCATGCAGCGCATCGACCGCCGCGATCAGCACCTGTTCCACCGGCGACCAGCACTCGGCATTGGCGTTGCCGTGCACGGTGGCGTGGACCTGCTCTTCCGACAGTTTGGCGGCGGCGCCGAACGCCGTGACATGGACGCCCCATTCATACTCGCAGGAATTGAGCGCGCAGGTGCGGTCGATCACGATCTCCCGTTCCCGCAACGACAGCGGCCCGCGATCGAGCAGGCTGGCGCCGCGGAATTTCTCCCAGGCTCGCGGATGGCCGGCCATCATCCGGAACAGCACCAGCGGCGGCTTGCCGCGCATGATGCGGTCGAAATGCTGTTGAACGTCCGACGCATAGGGCGGATCGAGCGGCGCGATACGTGACATGCGGCGACCCTCTTGCTACATTTAGTGTAGCGCGACGCTACAATATCTGTAGCGAACTATGCAAGAGAGATTCGAGGAGGATTGATGCGATGGCGAAGCAGGCTCCAGCCGCCAAACCCGGCGTCCGCGGTTCACGAACCGGCCGCCCGATCATGGCGCTGCTCGATCTGCTGGGACGGCGCTGGACCCTGCGCATCCTCTGGGAGCTGCGCGATGGCGCGCTGACCTCCCGCGCGCTGCGCACCGCCTGCGACGAGGCCTCGCCGACGATCCTGCAGACGCGATTGACCGAGCTGCGCGAAGCAGGCTTCGTCGAACTGGCAGAAGATGGCTACGGCTTGACCGCACTCGGCCGCGAGCTAATTGCGACCTTTGCGCCGCTCAATCGCTTTGCCGAGCGCTGGAGCAAGCAGGGAGGAAGCCAGACCTCGGCAACCGCCGGTGCGTAGCCCGCATGAGCGGAGCGATATGCGGGACCGGTTTCCCCGGGTATCGCTACGCTCACCCGGGCTACGGATTATTGGAGCAAGCGGAGCGACGACTAGACTGCCGCAACAGTCAGGCTGGCGCCATCGGCGCGGACCACCTTCACGCGGCTGCCGGCCGGCGTATCAGGACCGGCGACCCGCCAGATCGTGTCGTCGATCCGCACCGTGCCCGAGCCGTCGACGATCGGCTTCTCCAGCGTGAACTCACGGCCGATCAGGGCCTCGTTGCGGCGGTTGAGGAACGGGTTGGTCTTGCTCGCCGGCGTCGCGCCCCGGGCGAAATGCCGCCACGCCGGCACCGCGAGCGCGGCGAACACGGCGAACACGGCGAACATCAGGAGCTGGGCCTGCCAGGACGGCGTGAACGCGAATGACAGCAGCCCGACCAGCAGCGCCGCGAGCCCGAGCCAGAACAGGAAGACGCCGGGCGCCGCGAGCTCCAGCGCCATCAGGATGAAACCGAAGATCAGCCAGTTCCAGGTCCCCAGTGTCGAAAACATCTCGGCCATGACACGACCTTTCTCGTTGCAGGCGTGACGCCGCCCTTACCGCTGCGGCGGCACCGGTGGCGGCGGGGTCGGGCCCGCGGGCGGCACCGAGCCGCCGCGCCGTGCGGCGGCGGTCGCCGACGCCGCGCTCTCGCCGAAGGTGGCGCGGGCGATCTCGCCGATGCCGGCCAGCGAGCCCAGCACGCTCGAAGTCTCGATCGGCAGCATCAGCACCTTCTGGTTCGGCGATTCGGCGAGCTGGCCGAACGCCTTGATGTATTTGTCGGCGATGAAGTAGTTCAGCGCGGCGACGTCGCCCTTGGCGATCGATTCCGACACCATCTGGGTCGCCTTGGCCTCGGCCTCGGCAAGCCGCTCGCGCGCCTCGGCGTCGCGGAAGGCGGCTTCGCGGCGGCCCTCGGCCTGCAGGATCTGGCCCTGCTTGGCACCCTCGGCGCGCAGGATCTCGGACTGCCGCTGGCCCTCGGCCTGCAAGATGTCGGCACGCTTGACGCGCTCGGCCTTCATCTGCCGGCCCATCGCCTCGACGAGGTCGGCCGGCGGCACGATGTCCTTGATCTCGATCCGGTTGACCTTGACGCCCCATGGCGACACCGCGGCGTCGACCACGCGCAGCAGCCGCTCGTTGATCTCGTCACGATGCGACAGCACCTGGTCGAGATCCATCGAGCCCATCACCGAGCGGATGTTGGTCATGGTCAGCACGGTGATCGCCTGATTGAGATTGGCGACCTCGTAGCTCGCCTTTGCGGCGTCGAACACCTGGTAGAACGCGACACCGTCGACCGTCACGGTGGCGTTGTCCTTGGTGATCACCTCCTGCTCGGGGATGTTGATCACCTGCTCCATCATGTTGATCTTGCGCCCGATGCGATCGAAATAGGGCACGATCAGATTGAGGCCGGGCGACAGCGTGCGGGTGTATTTGCCGAACCGCTCGATGGTCCAGTCATAGCCCTGTGGAACGGTCTTGATCCCGGCGAACAGCGTGACGATGACGAGAAGAACAAACGCGATCGCGAAAATATCGAAGCCAGTCATAAGGTCCTCCAGGGCCGGCGAGACCGTCGCCGGGCGCGGTCGTCCATAAGTCGGCAGGAGCGCTGCGCCGGTTCAGCCGGCCGTTCTTCTATCTATCACATAGGAATGGATTGTGCGGCTGCCAGATGCATGAAGGCTGAACCGATGGCGCTGTCCGGTGTCACGGATCGTTAACAAAGCGCTCCAGCCTCGCTAGATCCAGCCCTGAAGTTCGCGCAGCACGAGCTGGCGGATCACGTCCATGCCGCCGTCGCTGTCGTTGAGGCAGGGGATCGCCGCAAACTGCTCGCCGCCATTGTGCCGGAAGATTTCGGCATTCTCCTGTGCGATCTCCTCCAACGTTTCGAGGCAATCGGCGGAGAAGCCGGGCGTGACCACGGCAATTCGCCGCACGCCATCCTTTGCCAGTTTCTCGACCGTCTTGTCGGTGTAAGGCTGCAGCCACTCGGCATTGCCGAAGCGCGACTGGAAGGTGAGAAGCAACCGTGAGGCATCGAGCCCGAGCCGCTTGCGCAGCGCGTTGGTGGTGGCGATGCAGTGCGCCTGATAGGGATCGCCCTTGTCGACATAGGCCTTCGGCATGCCGTGGAACGAGGCGACGATGATCTCGGGCTGGAACGGCAGCGTCGCGAGATGCCCGTTGATCGAGACCGCGAGCGCCTCGATGTAATCGGGGTCGTCGTAATACGGCGGCGTCACCCGCAGGATCGGCTGCGCGCGCATGCCGGCCAGCACGCGAAACGCCTCGTCGCAGACGGTGGCCGAGGTCGCCGCGGAATACTGCGGATACAGCGGCACCACCAGCAGCCGGCCGCAGCCTTGCGCCGCCAGCGCCGCGATTCGTTCCTTGATCGAGGGATTGCCGTAGCGCATCGCCCAGTCGACCACGACATGGTCGTGGTCGGAAATCGCCTCCGCCAGCTTGTCGGCCTGCGAGCGCGTGATGGTCTTCAGCGGCGACTCGTTGTTGGCGGTATTCCAGATCTTGAGGTAGTCGCGCGCCTTCCGCGCCGGGCGGACCCGCAGGATGATGCCATTGAGGATCAGCTTCCAGAGCAGGCCCTGGTCCTCGATCACCCGCGGATCGGACAGGAATTCCCGCAAGTAGACCCGCACGCCGGCGGCATCGGCGGTATCCGGTGTGCCGAGATTGACCAGCAGCACGCCGACCCGTTCCGGCTTCGGCGCTGCGGCCGGCTTCGCGCTCTCGAAGGGGATCACCGTGCTCATGATGGCCTTGCGCCTGACGTCCTTCGCTTGGGAGCTTTGGGCTTCGCGCGTTGCTCCAACCTTGTCAAGCCGAGCGCGGGTTGGCTACCTTCCGCTCCGTGAATGGGGGGAACCATGACGATCGCCGAATGGTGCGTCTTCGGGACGCTGATGCTCTCGCTCCTGACCATCGTGTCGGTGAAATGGACCAGCTTTCGCAGCTTCGACAATGCGAAGCCGCGCGACCCGGACTTCTACGACGACCCGATCCGCTCGCGGGCGCTCGGCGCCCACCAGAACGGCATCGAGACCTTTCCGTTCTTCGCCTTCGCCGTGCTGCTGGCCGAATTCCGCGTCGGCCCGCTGCGGCTGATCGACGAGCTCGCCGTGCTGTTCCTGATCGTCCGGATCGCCTACGTCTTCACTTACGTCGGCAATCGCCCGACGCTGCGCTCGATCCTGTGGAGCATCGGCTTCGCGATCAACATCGCGATCTTCTTCCTGCCGGCGATCAGGGGATATCTGACGAGCTGAGTTGCCTCTCTGCCCGGCTCCGTTCTCACGTGAGGTGAGTACGCCGGTCAAGCTCCCTCTCCCGCAAGGGGAGAGGGAACCCTCGCAGCGATGCGTGCCTCACTCAAGAGACCTCTTCCCACAAGCGGAGCCGAGGTGACTTTAAAGGCACGTCGCCCGTTCGGCTGCGACATAGCCGAACAGCAGCCCGAGCCCGAACAGCAGCACCAGCGCGGCGGCGGCGAATTCGAGGCCGCGCATGATCAGCATGCCGCCGCCGTCGCGCGCCGCGCTGAGCCGCTCGGCCATGCCACGCGCCGAGACCGCGACCAGCGCGATCGCGGCCACCGTGATGGCGGTGCCCAGACCCATCGCGAAGGTCGCGGCAATGCCGGCCCAGAACAGCCCCTGCGCCAGCGCGAATACCAGCACCAGGATTGCGCCCGAGCACGGCCGGATCCCGACGGTGAGGATCGCGCTCAGACCACGCCGCCAGCCGCCGGGACCGGCAAGCTCGGCCGGCGTCGGCCCGTGCGAATGGCCGCAATGTTCGTCATGAACGTGACCCGCGTCATGACCATGATCGTGGCCATGATGATCATGGTGGTGATGGTCGTGGTCGTCATGGGCGTGACGATGATGGTGATCATGGCCATGGTCGGGGTGCGCATGATCGTGATGGTCGTGCCGATGCGCACCGGCCAGCGCCAGCGCCGGGCGCGGCACCTGCAACGCGCGCAGGAAGCCGCCGCCCTTGACCCAGACCAGCCGGGCGCCGAACGCTGCGATCAGTGCGTAGCTGGCGATCTCGATCGCCTTCTCCGCCCCGCACATCGTCTTCGCGGTCGCGTTGAGCAGCCAGGCGCAGACCCCGACGATGGCGATGGCGACCAGCGACTGCATCAGCGCCGAGGCGAACGACAGCACGATGCCGCGTCGCGCGGTCTCGCGATTGGCGACCATATAGGACGAGATCACCGCCTTGCCGTGGCCGGGACCTGCGGCGTGGAAAATCCCGTAGGCAAACGAGATCGCAAGCAGCGTCCAGACCGCCGAACCATCGGACTTCGCGGCGCGGATGGTCGCCGACATCTCGCGATAGAATTCCGACTGTTTTGCCAACAGCCAGCCGACGATCCCGCCCTGCGGCTCCGCCGCGCGCGGCGCGCCGAATGGATTCTGCGCCAGCAGCGCATGCACCGCGCCATCGAGCAGCGCGAACGCCGCCAGCACGGCGGCGCCGAGGGCGAAGCCGCGCATCAGGCGGGGGACGATCGGCGTCATGGGCAATCCACCGTGATCTTGTTGGCGAACATCATGCCGAAATTGGCGTTGGCGCCGTCGAGGAAGTTCTGCTCGCCGAGCTTCTGCGCCGCGGCGGAGCCGTCGTTCGGCCGCTGGAACTGCATCTTGCAGTCGGCCGCGGCGCCGATCAGCTTGACCGGCTCCTTCTCGGCGAACTGGAAGTCGATGAAGTAGGTCGGATCGAACACTTCGAGCGAGAGCTGCCTGGCCTTGAACGGCGTCTTCACCGGCAGGGTGAAGTGCAGCGTCAGCGCCGAGTCCTTGTATTCGAGGAAGTAGTCGACCGGCTCGGTGAATTTCTGCTTCTTGCCGTCGCCCTTGGCGAAGGTGAAGTAGGCGTATTCCTTCAGCGACTCGACATTGGTCTGGGCCAGCGGCGCCAGTTCCTCACGGCTGTAGGCGCCCTTCACCTTGGTCTCGATGCCCTGCAACGCATAGGTCGAGAACATGTCGTCGAAGGTCCAGGCATGGCGGACCCCGGTGATGGTGCCGTCGGGCGCGTAGATCAGCTCGCTCCTGGCGGTGATCCAGACATGCGGATGCGCCTCGGCCGCCGCCGTGCCGAGCACGACGGATGCCGCAAGCACGAGCCAGGCGATCGGCCGGCTGAGGGACGACCTCACGTTCAAGCTGCCTCTGGTGTCTCGAGCAGGCCGCGACGGCGCAGCAGCGCATCCGGCTCCGGCACGCGGCCACGGAACGCGACATAGGCCTCTTCCGGATCGCGCGAGCCGCCCGACGAATAGATGTCGTCAAGCAGCCGCTTGGCGGTCGCCGGATCGAAGATGTCGCCGGCCTCCTCGAAAGCGCCGAAGGCATCCGCGTCCATCACCTCCGACCACATGTAGCTGTAATAGCCGGACGCATAATGGTCGCCGGAGAAGATATGGCCGAACTGGGTCGGCCGGTGCCGCAGCGAGATTTCCGCGGGCATGCCGATCTTCTCCAGTTCCTTCTGTTCGAAGGCACGGACGTCGCGGCTCGCCGCCGCCGGCTGGGTATGGAACTCAAGGTCGACCAGCGCCGAGGAGACGAACTCCACGGTGGCGAAGCCCTGGTTGAACTTGCGGGCGGCGAGGAAGCGCTTCAGCAGGTCGTCGGGCAGTGGCTCGCCGGTCTGGTAGTGGCGGGCGAAGCGCTGCAACACCTCGGGCCGTTCCTGCCAGTGCTCGTAAAGCTGCGAGGGCAGCTCGACGAAGTCGGTGAACACGGATGTGCCCGACAGCGACGGATAGGTCACGTCCGAGAGCATGCCGTGCAAGCCATGGCCGAACTCGTGGAACAGGGTCCGGGCATCGTCCGGCGACAGCAGCGACGGCGCGCCGTCGGCGCCCTTGGCGAAGTTGCAAACATTGATGACCAGCGGGGCCACGTCGCCATCGAGCCTCTGCTGGTCGCGCAGCGAGGTCATCCAGGCGCCGGAGCGCTTCGAGGGCCGCGCGAAGTAGTCGCCATAGAACAGCGCCTTGTGCTGGCCATCGCGGCCCTTGACCTCCCAGACCCGGACGTCCGGGTGCCAGACCGGGACGTCCTTGCGCTCCGCGAAGGTGACGCCGAACAGGCGGGTGGCGCAGTCGAACGCGGCCTCGATCATATGGTCGAGCACCAGATAGGGCTTGATCGCGGAATCGTCGAAATTGGCTTTGGCCTGCCGCAGCTTCTCGGCGTAGTAGCGCCAGTCCCAGGCCGCCAGAGTGAAATTGCCGCCCTCTTCCGTGATCAGCGCCTGCAGCGCATCACGGTCGGCGAGCGCCCGCGCCCGTGCCGGCTTCCAGACCCGTTCCAGCAGGCCACGCACCGCCTCCGGCGTCTTGGCCATGGAATCCTCCAGCCGATAGGCGGCGTAGGTCGGGAAGCCCAGCAGCTTCGCGGTCTCCTCGCGGAGCGCGAGGATCTCCACGATGGTCGTGTTGTTGTCGTTGGCGTTGCCATTGTCGCCGCGGGCGGTGAAGGCCTTGTAGACCTTCTCGCGCAGGTCGCGCCGCTGTGAGCTCTGAAGGAACGGCTCGACCGAGGAGCGCGACAGCGTCACGATCGCCTTGCCACCCATGCCGCGCTCTTCGGCCGCAGCCTTGGCCGCCGCCACGAATGTGTCGGAGAGGCCGGCGCGGTCGCTCTCGCCGAGCTCCATGAACCATTCCTGCTCGTCGCCGAGCAGATGGTGGCTGAACGAGGTGCCGAGCTGGGCGAGGCGCTCGTTGATCTCGGCCATCCGTACTTTTGCGGCCTCGTCGAGCCCGGCGCCGGAGCGATGGAAGCGGGTATAGGTGCGCTCCAAGAGCCGCATCTGCTCGCCGGTCAGGCCGAGCGAGGCGCGCTTCTCGTGCAGCATGGCGATGCGGCCAAACAGCACAGCGTTCATCATGATGGGATTCCAGTGCCGCGCCATTCTCGGCGACACTTCCTTGTCGATCTCCAGGATCGCCGGGCTCGAATGGGCCGAGACCAGATCGTAGAACACCGCCGAAACCTTCGACAGCAGCTTGCCGGAGCGCTCCAGCGCCGTGATGGTGTTGTCGAAGTCGGGCTGCGCCGGATCATGGGTGATCGCAGCCACTTCCGCCGAATGGTCGGCGAAGGCCTGCTCGAACGCGGGCAGGAAATGCTCCGGCTTGATCTCGGCGAAGGGCGGCGTCTCGAGCGGCGTCTGCCATGCCTTCAGGAGGGGGTTGGCAAGAGCCTGGGCTTGCGCCTCTGCGCTGGTTTCTGACATCGAATGTCCCGTTTTTCGCCTTGAAATTGCGGCCCAATCTATATCACGCGATACGGCATTTTTGGGCCTTTTAAGCTTGATAGATGGGCCCTTTTCGGAGAGATTGCGCCCCCTGAACAGGACCTATTTCATGAGCATGCAGCCCACCGCCTCAGGCAACAGCCGGATCTACTGGCCGAGCGTCATCACCGTGATCTCGGCGGCGATCCTGATCGGCGCGGAAGTGTTCGGCGCGGCGTTCGCCGGCGGCTGGGCGCTCGCGATCCTTTTCGGACTCAACGACGCCGGCGCGCACATCCTGCAAGCCGTGCTGTTCGGCATCGGCGTGCTGATCATGATCGCCTTCATTCGCGGCGCGCAGCGCATCGAACCGTTCACGCGTCGCGCGTGAGTTGGCGCGATTCAAGAAAGCACTGCGGCACAGGGCTAAAACGCACACGCTTCGTTAGTCATTCTTAACGGCCGTTCATCTTCAACACGCGCTGCACGCGAGATCGCAAGCACGCGTTAGGGAAATTTGTCGCTATCGCAAAAAAATTCTTGCGCCGCGAAGTCAAAAGACTTATTTCCTGCCTTGCCCAATTTCGCACGTGCCTGTGGTCGTGTGTCAGTCGGTAGGTATCCGGACAAGAGGCCGGACAGCCGCCAAGGGGTGGAAGAACCGAGGGTCGCTTACGTCCATTTGGACAGTCCATCTGGACACGAGGCGGCCAGCATCTCTCTCCAGAGATGCCTTGTTGAAGGTCTCACCACTCTTTGCAACCGTGACTGGCAGCCGGAGGCGAACCGGCGCACCCCGCTCTCCACGGGGGACGCGACTTAAAGCAACGACGGATCGGGCTTTTTTGGTCTCTACCGGCGGTCCAACGCCGGCGCGGGCTACTGAAAAGGCTTGTCCTTCATTGCCAGGTGAGCGGGCGGGAAACTCTCCCAACCAATCCACGGCAGCACAGTCTGGTTTGAGTCTTTTGGCCTCAACGCGCCTCCATCGCGCGATGTGGCCGGAGCGCTCTCACCCGACGTCACGTTGATGCGGATCCCGTCGCTGGGGCCGTTGGAGAGTGCCATGACTGAACGTATTCAGGAATTCCTGCGCAACCGCCGCCAGGATGGTCTCGACACCGAGCCGTGCCTCGTCGTCGACCTCGAAGTCGTGCGCGACAACTACCAGACCTTCGCGAAGGCGCTGCCGGACAGCCGCGTGTTCTACGCGGTGAAGGCCAACCCTGCGCCCGAAGTGCTGTCGCTGCTGGCTTCGCTCGGCTCCTGCTTCGACACCGCGACCGTCGCGGAGATCGAGATGGCGCTGGCCGCCGGTGCGACGCCGGACCGCATCTCCTTTGGCAACACGATCAAGAAGGAGCGCGACATCGCGCGCGCCTTCGCGCTCGGCATTCGCCTGTTCGCGGTCGATTGCGCCGCCGAGGTCGAGAAGGTCGCCCGCGCCGCGCCCGGCGCCAAGGTGTTCTGCCGCATCCTCTATGACTGCGCCGGCGCCGAGTGGCCGCTGTCGCGCAAGTTCGGCTGCGATCCGGAGATGGCGGTCGACGTGCTCGACCTCGCCAAGCGTCTGGGCCTGGAGCCGTGCGGCATCTCGTTCCATGTCGGCTCGCAGCAGCGCAAGGTGAAGGCGTGGGACCGTGCGCTCGCGATGGCGTCGACCGTGTTCCGTGACTGCGCCGAGCGCGGCATCAACCTGACCATGGTCAACATGGGCGGCGGCTTCCCGACCAAGTATCTCAAGGACGTTCCGCCGGTCCTGCAATATGGCCGGTCGATCTTCCGCGCGCTGCGCAAGCATTTCGGCAACCAGATTCCGGAGACGATCATCGAACCGGGCCGCGGCATGGTCGGCAATGCGGGCGTGATCGAGACCGAGGTGGTGCTGATCTCGCGCAAGAGCGACGAGGACGAGGTTCGCTGGGTCTATCTCGACATCGGCAAGTTCGGCGGTCTCGCCGAGACGATGGACGAGTCGATCCGCTATGCCATCCGCACCCCGCATGACGGGGCGGACATGACGCCGTGCGTGCTCGCGGGCCCGACCTGCGATAGCGCCGACGTGCTCTACGAGAAGCTGCCGTATCCGCTCCCGGTGACGCTCGAGATCGGCGACAAGCTGCTGATCGAAGGCACCGGCGCCTATACGTCGACCTACTCGTCGGTGGCGTTCAACGGCATTCCGCCGCTGAAGACCTACCACATCTGAGCCGCCTCCCGATCGAGGCCTGATGAACCGGGAGCCGGCCCCGCCGGCTCCTTCCTGATCATTTTTGATTTTTCTGAACGACGCTTGCCGCGGCGTAGAACATGCCGTTGCAAGCGGGGACTGACGTGCCATGACTGCAAAGCGGAACACCCCCGTCGCCCTCATCCGACAAGCCGCCCCGTTCGCGATCCGTGCGGAGCGTGCCTCGGACGTCGTCGCGCGTGAAGCGCTGCTGGATGCCTGCTTTGGCGAGAACCGCCATACGCGCACCTGCCAGCGCCTGCGTGACGGACGCGCGCCCGCCCAAGGCCTGAGCCTTGCGGCCGTGCGCCAGGATGGCCGGCTGGCTGGAACCGTGCGGCTGTGGCACGTCAGCGCGGGGGGCCGCAGCGCGATGATGCTGGGGCCGCTGGCAGTCAACGACGACTGCCGCGGCCTCGGCGTCGGCGCCGCGCTGCTCCGGCGCGCGCTGGCCGTCGCCAAGGCCCGTGGCCATGGCGCGGTGATCCTGCTCGGCGACGCCCCCTATTACGCCCGCTTCGGCTTCACCGCCGCCAAAACCGGCGAGCTGTCGCTGCCCGGTGCTTTCGAGCGCGAGCGGTTGCTTGGCCTCGAGCTCGTCGAGGGGGCGCTGGACGGCACCTGGGGCATGATCACGCCGGCCGGCGCACCGCTGCGGCCCAAGACCAAGGCGACCCGCTCCCGGAAGGCACCGCTCGCCGTGCCGCACGCGGCGTAAGGCGGGCGCCATGGCAGAGAACCTTCCCGTCATCGATGGCGCGCGTCCGCGTTGGCGCGGCCTCGTCACCACGATCATGCTGCTGCTGATCTCGGTCATGATCGTCCGGGACATCCTGATCCGGCGCTGGACCGGCGCGGTGGCGCCGCCGCCGCCGGACACCACGCAGCAGTCCCGCTAGCCATAGCCGTCAGGCTTCCAGGCCAGAATTGAAGGGGTTGCGCGGGCGGCAAAAATGCCCGTAAACCCCGCGAAACGCCTTTTTCCGTCGAGGTCCCACATGCCCCGCCGCTTGATTTCCACCGGCTCGCCCTTCGAGAAAACCGCCGGCTACAGCCGCGCCGTGATCGACGGCGATTTCGCCTTCGTCGCCGGAACCACCGGCTACGACTACACCACGATGACCATGCCGGCCGATGTCACGAGCCAGTCACGGAACTGCTTCAAGACCATCGAGGCGGCCCTCAAGGAAGGCGGCTTCGCGATGGCCGATATCGTCCGTGCGACCTACTACCTCACCGACGTCAACGACGCGGACGCCCATTTCGCGGTCTGTGGCGAGGTTCTCGGCGACATCCGTCCGGCCGCAACGCTGCTGATCGTCGCAGGGCTCTACAAGCCCGAGATGAAGGTCGAAATCGAAGTCACCGCAAAGCGACGTAACCCCTGATCCACTCTACCCGCCGCTAGGCGCTCTCCTGGAGAAAATGATGAATTCCTCCTCGCAGATCTACGCGAAGATCACCGGCCCCATCGTCATGGTCGGCTTCGGCTCCATCGGCAAAGGCACGCTGCCGATGATCGAAAGGCATCTCGATTACGACAAGTCGCGCATCACCGTGATCGATCCCAAGGACGAGGGCCGCAAGGCCCATTGCGAGAAGCACAACGTCAAGTTCATCCAGAAGGCGGTGACCAAGGACAATTATCGGGAGTTGCTGACCCCGCTGCTCACCGAGGGCGGCGGCCAGGGCTTCTGCGTCAATCTCTCGGTCGATACCGGCTCGACCGACATCATGGAGCTCTGCAACGAAGTCGGCGCGCTCTATATCGACACTGTCAACGAGCCTTGGCTCGGCTTCTATTTCGATGCGTCGAAGGGACCGGAAGCGCGCTCCAACTACGCGCTTCGCGAAGTGACGCTGGCCGCCAAGAAGGCGCGTCCCGCGGGCTCGACCACGGCCATTTCCTGCTGCGGCGCCAATCCCGGCATGGTCTCGTTCTTCGTCAAGCAGGCGCTGCTCAATGTCGCCGCCGACCTGAAGCTCAATGCCCCCAAGCCGAAGACCAAGGCCGAATGGGCGGACTTGATGCGGCAGGCCGGCGTCAAGGGCATCCACATCGCCGAGCGCGACACCCAGCGCTCGAAATTGTCGAAGGAGCCGGATGTCTTCGTCAACACCTGGTCGGTGGAAGGTTTCCTGTCGGAAGGCGTGCAGCCATCCGAGCTCGGCTGGGGCACCCATGAGAAATGGCTGCCCGAGAATGCCCATACCCACGAAGCGGGCTGCGGTGCCGCGATCTATCTGATGCAGCCCGGCGCCAACACGCGGGTGCGCACCTGGTGCCCGACCCGCGGCCCGCAATATGGCTTCCTCGTCACCCACAATGAGTCGATCTCGATCTCCGATTACTTCACGGTGCGTGATGGAGCGGGCACCGCGATCTACCGGCCGACCTGCCACTATGCCTATCATCCGTGCGACGATGCCGTGCTGTCGCTGCACGAAATGTTCGGCCGCGCCGCCAAGATGCAGGAGAAACACCACATCCTCGACGAGAACGAAATCGTCGACGGCATCGACGAGCTCGGCGTGCTGCTGTTCGGCCATGACAACAACGCCTACTGGTTCGGCTCGCAGCTCTCGATCGAAGAGACCCGCAAGCTCGCGCCCTATCAGAACGCCACCGGCCTGCAAGTGACCTCCGCTGTGCTCGGCGGCATGGTGTGGGCGCTGGAAAACCCGAACCGTGGCATCGTCGAGGCCGACGAGATGGATTTCGACCGGCTGCTGGAAATCCAAATGCCGTATCTCGGCCCGGTGAAGGGATTCTACACCGACTGGACCCCGCTGACGGATCGCCCCGGACTGTTCCCGGAAGACATCGACACCAGCGATCCCTGGCAGTTCAAGAACATCCTGGTGCGCTGACCCGACGCGATCTCCACTCACGTCATTCCGGGATGGTCCGAAGGGCCAGGCCCGGAATCCATTCCACAACCGAGTTTGCGTCCTGATGGATTCCGGGCTCGCGCTTCGCGCGCCCCGGAATGACGGCAGCTACTTCGCCATGTAGTCGAACGCCACCGAGCCGAGGCCGAGCGTCAGGTCGGCCTTGTAG
Source organism: Bradyrhizobium sp. SK17 (assembly GCF_002831585.1). Taxonomy (GTDB): domain Bacteria; phylum Pseudomonadota; class Alphaproteobacteria; order Rhizobiales; family Xanthobacteraceae; genus Bradyrhizobium. Next base: position 252,386 of record NZ_CP025113.1, read on the forward strand.
TGCAAGGCCGAGATCACCTCGCGCACCGGCAACCGGGCCACGTCGCACAGCGCGTGCGGAAACAGGCCGAGCGCGGCGGGACCGGTCCAGGCGCCCTTCAACGTGATGTCGTCGAGATGGAAGCGCACCAGTTCGCAGATCCGCGGGCTGCCGTCGACATGCGGGATGATCTTGAGGATGAAATTCGGCGCCTTCATCGAATTCAGCACCGTGTCGTGGTCGACCTTGCGGTATTTGTAGCCCATGGTGGCGGAAGCGCAGAGCACCGAGCCGTAGTGCAGCGAGCCGACCAGCACGTCGCTCTCGACCGCGATCTTGGGCCGCGCCAGCTTCTTCGGAAATCCCCATAGTTCGCGGCCGCCGGCGATCGGGGCTTCGTCGTCGAGATACATCGCGTGGGTATAGGCGCCGAGTTCACCCTTGAAGCGGACCGGAATCACCTGCCCGGTCTCGGTGTAGTCGCCGAAACCGGTCGAGTCGGGCATACGGATGAATTCGTACTTCACCACCGGCTCGGCGACCTCGAGCGGCTCCGGCACCACGGCGGCGAGCGCCTCAGGGTCGGTCTTGTAGGTGATGATGAAATATTCGCGGTCGTAGAACCGATAGGGTCCCGGCGGGAATGACGGGTTGGTGAGCGGCATCGAATAGGCGGTGCGCCGGACGTCTTCGATCTTCATGGAAGCCCCATCTGTCGTTGGCAAGACGGCAGAGTATGGAGCGGCCGGACCGCCGAGGCGAGACCGTATAATCGGCAGCGCTCGTCAAATGCACGTCACAATGCGCGGCCGCGGCGCGCCTATTTCTTCTCGATCGGCGGCGCGGTCTTTTCCGCAGGCGCGGGCGGCAACACCGGCTTGGCGCCGGCCTTCTGCGCCTCGGCGTCGGGACGGGCCGGCTGCGGCGCCGGCGTGGTCGGCCGCTCGCCGCCGGGCTTCGACTCGGCCGGGGGCGCGGTCTGCTGCGGATCCGGCGAAGGCCGTAGCGGGTGGGTCGCCTGCGCCATCTGCTGCGGCGGCGCCGCATTGATGGCGTGCAGCGCGAACGCCGATACCGCGACGCCCGCCACCACCAGCGTGGCGGCGATCAGCATGTCATTCCGCAGACTGGCCATCTCGTTCACCCGCGACTTGTTCGCGATGTCAACGATCCTGCCTCCGCATCGTTCCGAAGCCGGAGGCGGCGGGAACTCAGTCGGCGGTATTGCTTTCCCAGGTGGCGTGGCGCACGCCGGGCTGCCGCTCGAGGTCGGTCACGACCGCATCCAGCTCGTGCGGGTCGATCGCGGTCGAGACCAGCGTCGCCACGATCTCCGGCAGATCGTCACCGATTTCGACCACGGCGACGTCGGCGACCGGATAATTCGCGGCCTCGAGCTTTTCCACCAGGCGGTCGCGCATGTCAGGCAGCGCCTCGAGGGTGACCGCGAGCTTGACGTAATAGGTCGCCTCCGAGGCCTTCTCGTCCAGCGGGATGCGGTTGATGGCGTTGACCAGCGGACGCAGCAGCGTGTTGCCGGCGATCACGAACACCGTCAGCGCCGCCGCCTGCGCCACCATGTCGGCGCCAGCGCAGGAGCCGACCGCGGCCGAAGACCACAGCGTCGCCGCAGTGTTGAGGCCGCGCACGTCCATGCCCTGCTTCATGATGACGCCGGCACCGAGGAAACCGATCCCCGACACCACATAGGCGATCACCCGCACCGCGCCGTCAGGGCCATCCAGCCGCATCGCCAGATCGACGAAGGCAGCCGCGCCGACCGCGACCAGCACATTGGTGCGCAGGCCGGCGGTGCGCTGGCGATATTGCCGCTCCGCGCCGATCAACGTGCCGAGCACGAAGGCCGAGGCCAGGCTTACCAGCGTGTCAAGGAAGTCGGCGATCTGGAATGTCGCAAGAAATCGCATGGCACTGCCCGGCTGGAGCTACGGTCCCGAAATGCTTCGGATGCCGCGATCTCTTACATTTCCAGGATGCCCGCGTCACCATCTTCCGTGCCGAAGGCGAGCAGCGTGCCCTTGGCATTCCAGCCCAGCGCGGATACCGCGGCGCCGGTATTCCGCCGTACCAGGATCTCGGCGCCGTCCTCGAGCCGCACCATCAGCACGGTGCCATCGGCATAGCCGACCGCCATGATGTCGTTCTTCGGATGGCAGGCGACCACGGCGACCCGCGCCGGCATCGGCGCCAGCATCGCCGGCTCCTTGCCCATCGGCCCGTCCTTGCTGGTGAACGGCCAGACGATCACGGTATCGGCGCCGGAGGTCGCGAGCCCCTTGCCGCCGACGCTCCAGGACATCGAGCGCACCCGGCCGGGATAGCCGCTCATCCGCATATGCCTGTTGTCGGCAAGCCGCCAGCCATGCATCGCGGCCTCGTGCATCGCCGTGACCAGGAATTTGTTGTCCGGACTGAACATCACGGCGAGATGCGAGCCGGCCCATTCCAGGAATTCCGGATTGGCCGCCATGTTGGGAAACCACAGCGTCACGCCGTTGTAATGCGCGATCGCGAGCCGCAGTCCCTTCGGCGCGAACGCCAGCCCGCCGACGGTCGACGGCACCTCGAAGGTTTTCTCTTCGCCCTTCGGGTTGCGCACGAACGCGGTCTTGCCCGCCGACCACGCCACGGTGCCGTCGCTGTGCAGCGCGACGTTGTCGATCCAGCGCCGCTTGGCGTCGGTCGCGATGACAGCGGTCTCGCCTTTGGCGTCGATCGCGATCAGCTTGCCGTCGTCACCGCCGGTGACCAGCCGCTTGCCGTCGGAGGCCGCACACAGGATGGCGCCGAAATGCGTCTCGGTGCGCGTGATCTCGCCGTCGGCGGTCGCGACCGCAACGCTCTCCTCGGCACCGACGAAGAACGCGCGGTCGCCGAGGAAATGCACCGAGCCGACAGCCGCGCCGAGCGGCAGCGGCTTGACGCGATCGGTGATAGAAACAATCGAGGAGGCGGCCTCGCCCGGATCGAACTCTTTCATCACGTGGTGATGCACTGCTCGAAGCCGTCGCGGATCGCCTGCTCCGGCAGCTCGCGACCGATGAACACGACGCGGCTCTCACGCTTCTCGCCGTCCTTCCACTTCCGCTGGTGGTCGCCCTCCAGCATCATGTGGACGCCCTGGAACACGTAGCGGTCGTCATCGCCGGTGAAGGCGAGGATGCCCTTCGAGCGCAGGATCTTCTGGCCTTCGGTGGCGACGAGGTTCTGCAACCACGGCATGAACTTGGTCGGGTCGAGCGGCTTCTCCGAGCGCAGCGACAGCGATTGCATGTCCTCGTCGTGATAGTGCTTCAGGCCGTGGCCATGATCGTGATGATCATGGTCATGGTGATGACCGTGGTCATGATGGTGGTGGTCATGGTCGTGATCGTCGCCGGCCTCGAGGAAATCGGGCTCGATCTCCAGGATGCGGTCGAGGTCGAACGCGCCGCGCTCGAGCACGTCTGCGATCCCGACCTGGCAGCGCTCGGTGCGGTGCAGCTTGGCATAGGGATTGATGCCGCGGATGCGGGCCTCGACCTCGGCGAGTTCGGGCTTGGAGACTAGGTCGGTCTTGTTCAGCACGATGACGTCGGCGAACGCGATCTGGTTCTTGGCTTCCGGCGCATCCTTGAGGCGATCGCTGAGCCACTTGGCATCGGCGACCGTGACCACGGCATCGAGCCGGGCGTTCTTCTGCACGTCCTCGTCGACGAAGAAGGTCTGCGCGACCGGCGCCGGATCGGCAAGCCCGGTGGTCTCGACGATGATGGCGTCGAACTTGCCCTTGCGCTTCATCAGCCCGTCCATGATGCGGACGAGGTCGCCGCGCACCGTGCAGCAGACGCAGCCATTGTTCATCTCGAACACTTCCTCATCGGCGCCGATGATGAGGTCGTTGTCGATGCCGATCTCGCCGAATTCGTTGACGATCACCGCGTATTTCTTGCCGTGGTTCTCCGACAGGATGCGGTTCAGCAGCGTGGTCTTGCCGGCGCCGAGATAACCCGTCAGCACGGTCACTGGAATCTTTTGCGAGGCTTCAGCCATGACAACTCCGAAAGGAACTTGAAAGGCGCTCAACCCCGCAGCAGGGAGGCCCCTGCCCTAGTCGGCGAGCGCGCTGGTCAGGGCCTTTATATTGTGCCTGACCATATCAATGTAAGTGGGTGCCGGGCCCTTTTCGCCCGTCAAACTGTCCGAATACAGGGTGCCGCCGACCTTGGCCCCGGTCTCGGCCGCGATCCGCTGGATCAGGCGCGGATCGGTGATGTTTTCAAGAAAAACTGCCGGAATTTTCGCGTCCCTGATCTGGGCGATGATGGCGGCAATATCGCGTGCGCTGGGCTCGGCATCGGTGGAGACGCTGAGCGGCGAGAAGAACGTCACCCCATAGGCGTCGGCGAAATAGCCGAACGCCCCGTGGGTCGAGATCACCTTGCGCCGGGCCTCCGGTATTTTCGCCACCGCCTCATGCAGTTCGCGATCGAGCACTTCCAGCTTGGCGAGATAGGCGTCGGCATTGGCCTTGAAGATAGCGGCCTGGTCGGGGGCCACCGCGATCAGCCCGTCGCGGATATTGACGACGTAGATCTTCGCATTGGCCACCGACTGCCAGGCATGCGGATCGTCATGCCCGCCCATCTTCCGTGGCATGATCGCCTTGGTGGCCACAATGACCGGCGCCTTGCTGCCGGAGGCCTGCAACAGCCGCGGCATCCAGCCCTCGAAGCCGAGGCCGTTGATGACCAGCAGGCGGGCGTCCGCGACCTTCTTGGCATCCGCCGGCGTCGGAGCGTAGACATGGGCATCACCGTCGGGCCCGACCAGCGCGGTGACATCGACCCGGTCGCCGCCGACGTTCCGCACCATGTCGGCCAGGATCGAGAAGCTCGCCACCACATTGATGCGATCGGCGGCACGCGCCGATCCGCTTGCCAGCGCCAGCGCCAGACAGATCAAACCAAACAAACGCCGCATGATTACGCCTCGAGATGTCGGCCAGGAAACAACTGCCGCACCAGGCCGCTGACATTGCCGAACAGCAGCGACACGATATAGAGCCCCGCCGCGACCAGGATGATCGCCGGGCCGGAGGGGATGCGGGTCTGGTACGACAGCACGAGCCCGGCATAGCCGGACAACATCGCGCTCGCAACCGCGATGCAGATCATCGTGGTGATGTCGCGCGACCAGAACCGCGCGATGCCCGCGGGCAGGATCATCAACCCGACGCCGAGCAGCGTGCCGAGCGCATGGAAGCCGTTGACGAGGTTGACCACGACCAGCGCGAGGAAGGCAAGATGCGCCGGCGCGCCGGCCCGGCTCACGGTGCGCAGGAAGATCGGATCGACGCACTCGATCACCAGCGGCCGATAGATCACCGCCAGCACCAAAAGCGTGATGGTGGCGTTGAACGCGATCACCAGCAGCGTCTGGTCGTCCATCGCCAGGATGTTGCCGAACAGCACGTGCAGCAGGTCGATATTGGTGCCTTTGATCGAGACGATGGTGACGCCGAGCGCGAGCGAGACCAGATAGAAGGTCGCGAGCGAGGCGTCCTCCTTCAATTCGGTGGTGCGGGCGACGAGGCCTGCGAGCAGTGCCACGGTGAAGCCCGCGACCAGGCCGCCGGTCGTCATCGCGAACAGATTGAGCCCGGAGATCAGGAAGCCGATCGCAGCCCCCGGCAGAATCGCATGCGCCATGGCGTCGCCGACCAGGCTCATCCGTCGCAGCATCAGGAACACGCCGATCGGCGCACCGCCGAGCGACAGCGCGATCACGGCCGCCAGCGCGCGGCGCATGAATTCGAATTCGGTGAAGGGCGTGATCAGCGCGTCTGATAGCATCGGCGTCAGGCAGCCCTCGAGCGCGGATCGACGGCGCAGGCGGCGGCACCGTCGTCGAACGCCTCGCACATCTTCATCGCGACCATCAGATTGTCCGCGGTCAGCGTCTGCGCGGTCGGACCCCATTCGACCGGACCGCGCGCCAGCAGCAGCGTTTCCGGGAAATTGTTGCGCACCATGTCGAGGTCATGCAGCGCAGCCAGCACGGTGCGGCCCTCGCCGTTCCAGCGCTTCACCAGCGCGAGCAGATCGGCCGTGGTCTTGGCGTCGATGGCGTTGAAGGGTTCGTCGAGCACGATCAGGCGGGCGTCCTGCAACAGCACGCGTGCGAACAGCATGCGCTGGGTCTGACCGCCGGACAGCGTGCCGATCGGGCGGTTCTCGAAGCCGTTGAGGCCGACCGCGGCGAGCGCCGCCAGGATCTTGTCGCGCGCAGCCCTGCCGATGCCGCCGAAGAAGCCGGTCGAGCGCCACAGCCCGGTGCCGACGAAATCGAACACCGAGATCGGGAACGTGCGGTCGATGTCGGCGGATTGCGGCAGATAGGCGATGTCGCGGTGGTCCAACCCGTCGAGATCGATCGCGCCGGACAGCGGCTTGAGCACGCCGGCGATGCCGCGCAGCAGCGTCGACTTGCCAGCACCATTCGGGCCGATCACGGCCAGCAGCGCACCGGCCTCGACGGCGCCGGTAAGATGGTGCACGGCCGGGTGGCGGTCATAGCCGAGGGTGACGTCGCGGAAGGTGACAAGAGCAGCCACGGGTGTCACCTCATCGCCAGCCAGACCACGGCCCACAGGCAGGCGCTGACCGCCAGCGCCGCCAGCAGGCGGGCTGGTACGGGCATCCGCAGGATCGACCAGGGCGCCGCCTGGGCCGGATGCGCGGCTGGGCCGTGGCTGTGCCCGTGGGGATGGGCGTGGCCGTGATGGTGGTGGTCGTGGGTGTGCGTATGCGCCATGGCCAGACTGTTATATTATAACATAACGCGAGTCCACAAAGCAGGAACTCATGGCCGACCCGCGAAATCGTGGGAGATTCGAGCGGGGGATGAGGCGATTTCACCGGGACGGAACCGGCGGAGACGAACCCAGGGCCAAGCCATGGAAACATGCCGCCGGCCGACCAATACGGACCAGTCGAGCGGCAACCGGTGTGTAGTTCTCTCCGGGGTAATGGGTCCTGGCTTTCGCCAGAACGACGATGGGGATGGTTCTCTATTCAAGATGTCGAACGCGCGGTGTCGTCACCCGCGCATAGCTTTCGCGGGCGATCCAACGGAGTAGCCCGAGTTCTGTCCATTCGTCGTCCCGGCGAAGGCCGGGAGGTGGATTCACACTCGAAGTGCAACACTTGAGCAGCAAAGACCTCTGTCGGGGTCTTGAAGTCAAGGCATTTGCGCGGGGTGTTGTTGTAGGCGGCGATGGACTTGCGAAGGCGGCGGGTCGGCAGCTTCTCAAGGTCGGTGTTGCGCGGGATGAAGCGGCGCATGCGGCCGATGGCGTTCTCGATGCCACCTTTCTGCCAGGGGGCGTGGGGATCGCAGAAGAACGTCTTGATCAAGAGGCTTTGCAAGGAAAGGTGAGCTGCGAACTCGGTGCCGTTGTCGAAGGTGACGGTCCGGCGGATCGGTTGTGGCAGGACCTCGAACAGGCGCACGAGATGGTGGGCGACGCCGGAGGCGAGCTTGCTTGCGAGGGGGACGCCGAGCAACAGGCGGGAGGTGCGCTCATGCACGGCCAAGATCTGCTGACCGTATTTGGAGAACATCATGAGGTCGGCCTCCCAATGGCCCGGGGTCTTGCGATCGGCGACCTCGATGGGGCGCTGATCCAGCGAAACACGGCCTTCGATGAAGCTTGCGGGACTGCCGCCCCGCTTGCCGCGACGACCGCGCTTGCTCTTGCCGCGCGGCAAATAGCGCCGCCAGCTGAAGTCCGAGGTGCGGGTGAGCTGGGCATAGATGAAGCGGTAGATGCTCTCATAGGAGATCACCCTGCGGCCGTGCTCACGCGCCAGCCGGCCGGCGACCTGCTCGGGCGACCAGCCCCGACCAAGACGTTCCAACACCGCGCGGCGCAGGCCGGGCTCTCGTTCGAGGCGAGAGCCCGTCCAGCGCCGCGCTCGCATCTGTTGCTGGGCATAGCTGGGCTTGTAACCGACCTGAACGCCAGAATTGCGGTTCAGCTCCCGAGAGATCGTTGATGGCGGGCGATCCAAAGCTGCCGCGATTTGCCGGATCGAGCTGCCACCGGCCGAAAGCCTGGCAATCTCGCATCGCTCCTCCAGGCAGAGCTGCTTGTAAGTCCGCCCCATGGCAACACCTCCAGATGGAAGTGTTGCACTTCGTTTGGGAACTCAGGGGACCCATACACCGCAGCAGATATTGTGAGCGGGACTCGTCGTTCCAGCCTTGCGCGCCAGTCAACATTGGTGGTTATGGGTCCCGGCCTTCGCCGGGACGACGCTGCACCGTCATGGCGCATCTCATCTCCGGGTCATCGCCCGGCATGCCGCCTCCGCTAAAGCTCAGCGAAACCCATCCTGTAGTTCCTGACCAACCCTACGCCGGCGGCAGGCCGAGCGACTGGGCGGCCTCCATCCAGACCGGCAGCTCGCGCTGATACAGCGCGTTGCTCTCCTTGAAACCGATCGCGGGCTCCAGCACGAAGGTCGCGAGAACCTCCTTCACCTTCGGATCGTTGTTGGCGGCGACACACAACTCGGACAACCGGTCGACGATCGGCTGCGGCGTCGCCTTCGGCACCGCCCAGCCGGAGAAGCCGCTCACGGTGAAGAATTTCGACGTCGCGCCCTGTTCGGGCAGCGTCGCGATCTCCGGGATCGTGCCGACCTTCTTCGCATGCACGGCGAACACCACGCCGCGGTTGCTTTGCAGGACGGTTTGCGCCGCGGTGTAACTGCCCATCGCGACATCGAGCGTGCCTTCCGCAAGGCCGGTCCACATCGGCGCTTCGCCGCGATAATGGATCGGCTCGATGCTGAGGCCGTATTGCTTGTTGAGCTCGTTGACCGTCATGTGTGGGGCGGAGCCCGCGCTGTAGGTACCGAAATTCACCTTGCCGCTGCTCCGCGCATAGGCGACGAACTCCGCCAGCGTCTTGACGCCGAGCTTCGGGCTCGCGACCAGCAGGAGCCCGCCGCCCGGGATGACACTGACCAGCGTCAAATCCTTGTCCATGTCGTAGCCGGGATTCTTCATCATCGCGCGGTTCATCACGTAGGTCGTCGAGATCGAGCACAGGATGGTGTGTCCGTCGGGCGCGGCGCGCGCGACTTCAGCGGCGCCGATCGAGCCCGAAGCGCCCGCCTTGTTCTCGATCACGACGGTCTGCCCGACCTGCCTTGCGATGAATTCGCCGAACGCGCGCGCCAGAAGGTCGGTCTGGCCGCCTGCCGGATAGCTGCAAATCATGCGGATCTGCCGCGACGGCCAGGTGCCTTGCGCTACGGCTCCGCGCGACAGCAAAGGCAGCGCAGCTGTCGCCGCTCCGGCAGCGATGATGTGGCGGCGGCTGAATTTGGTTGGCATGCAAGTCCCTCCCCGATTTTTTGGTGAGGGTAGCGCATTGCCCGATCCCAGCTACGGGACAGATTGGCGCAGCGGCCGCGGTCGCGCTCACCCGGCTTCTCTGCTCGGAGTCATCGTGCCTAGAACGGGTAGTAGCGGATCTGGGTCATGATGATGTGGTCGTCGGTCTTCGGCGCGCCACCGACACCCTGAAAGGCGAAGCGCTGGGTGTAGGAATACTGCGCGCCGGCCTTGATGGTGCCGTAGGCGCCCTTGAAGATCGTGTCGTAGAACCCCGCAGTGTATTGCCTGACCTCCGACGTGTTGCCGTTGCAGGTGGCAGCCGGCGAGTTCTCGATGTTGCAGCCGAGGTTGTTGTAGAGCGGATTGCCGTAACCGAACGGCACCGTGCCAACATCGGAGAACGTCGCCTTGGTCTTCTCGAGACCGGCATAGGCATAGAGATCGAGCGACGGCGTGGTGTGCCAGACCGAACCGACCAGGAAGGCCGTGATCGGCAGCGGCTGGATCGAGCCGTCCTGGCGCAGCGTCGCGTCGGGGAACGGGGTTGCCGTGAAACGGCCGAGCGCGCCGTAGGAGGCCGAGGCCTGCACTTCCAGCGTCTTCGGCACGATCTCGGCCGAGAGGTGGCCGCCGAAGCTCACCGTGTTGACGTCATGGTTGGCGAAATTGAAGCGATCGTAGAAATCACGATACATCGCCCACGCCTCGACATGCAGCTTGTAGGGCCCGAGCCGCGGGTCCGACGCTCCCTTCACGGTGAGGTCCGGAACGTGATTGAGGCTGACATTGTTCAGGCTGTTGAAGAAGCTGCCGCCCGGGCCGGTCAGATTGACCAGCAGGTTCGGATTGAGCACGCCCTGCGGCCCGACCGCCGGCGTACCGACCAGCGGCGTGTTGCCGCCGAAGAAGGACGACTGCGGATTCTCGGCCGAGACCGCGAGCTTGAACTCGGGGCCGATGTCCTGCCAGACCCGCAGACCCGGTTGCCGTGCGCCGAGGAAACCCGGCACCAGTTCGAAATCGATCACGCCGGGCGTATCCGCGCCGCGCGGATCGATGCCCGCCTTGCTCGGCGTGTTCAGCGACCAGGACTGGCCGGCGAGGACATGGAAACCGAGATCGGTGCGGTCGATCTCGACGCTGGCCTGCCGCAGCCGCGGATTGAACGAATTGGTCGCGACCGAATTCGCGGTCTGTGCCGCGCCCTCGAAATCGAGTTCGCCATAACCGGCGATGTGAATGTCCGACGTTGCGTTGGCTTCGGCAAGCACCGAGAAGCGGGTCTGGCGCGCGGTGAAGCGCGATTCGCCGGTGTTGTAGTTCTTGCTCTGCGGGAACGGGATGAAGTTGAAGACCGAGCCCGAATCGGAGGCGAGATTGCGGCTGCGGTAGATGCCGGTGAGATCGACCCAGCCGCCGAAGGTGAAGCTGACGCCCCGGTAGCACAGCTTGCCCGACGCGCAAGGATCGAACGGCACCGGCGCTTTCGCCGTCATCTGCGCGCTCTGCATTGCGCTTTGCCGTGCCGCCAGCGCCTCCTCTTTCTTCGCCTGAGTCTCCATGCGCTGCTCGAGCTGCTTCAGGCGCGCCTTCAGCGCGCGCAGCTCGGACGCATCGTCGTCCGCCAACACCGGCCCCGCCGACAACAGCATGCTGCCGAGCAGAATTCCCCCGAGAATTCGCATCGCTCCCTCCCATGTGAGGATTGTTTCCTCAGGCGTGAGAGAGCGGCGGTCAGGCGACGATATTCGCGGCGGCCCGCAACATTGCGGTCACGTTTTCCTCATCGCGGCAGCGGGAATAGTTTGCGGCAACGGACGATATCGCGCGCGGGAGTGTGCAGAGTGGCTTGGCGCGTAGGGGAGATTAGCCGAAGGCGTCATGCACCGTCTTGAACGACCATGCAAAGCGGCGGATTACGCCAACGCTAATCCGCCCTACAGAGCCGGCATGCACCGCTCAGAACAGCGGCGGAATCTGCGCGACTTTCAGCGGACCCAGGAACACCGCGCCGTCGGCGAAGCGCAGCGGAAAGCTGCGCGCCTTCTTGCCTTCGAGCGTCGCCTCGGTGCCGAGCGAATTGATGCCGGCGGAGATGCCGGCATTGGCGTTCTGCTTGATCACCTTGCCGAGGCCCGGAATCGCGCGATCCAGCGCGCCGAAAAGATTGCTGATGTCCTGGCTCTTCACGCCCGGCGCGACACGATCGAGGGTCGACTGCGGCACGCCGTCGTCCAGCATCTTGTCGATGCCGAGCGCAGGGATCACGCGCTCGAGGCCGGCGACCGTCATCTGCAACTCGCCCTCGATGCGGCCTTGCGCGTTGAGGCGGAGCGTGCCGGCCGCGACCGACAGCACGTCACCCTGCTCGATCCGCGATTGCTGGATCTCGACGCTGCCGCCGGCGGCCTGAATCTCGCGGAAGCGATCCGGCCACGGCTTCGGCGAGAAATCCTTCAACCCGTTGAGCCGCGCATGGATGTCGGCGTTGAACGGCTGGGTGAGCAGCGGATGCACCTCCTGCAAGGTGCCGCCATTGATCTGCAACACGGTCTCGATCGCGGGATTGTCCGGCGCCGAGCCGTCGACCTGCCGGCCATGCAGCTCGATGTGATTGACTCGCATCAGCGGCGTCGGCGCGGGACCGCCGGTGCGGTCGATGGCGAGATCGTCGAACACCAGCGAGGCGCGCTGCGGCACCGCCGGCAGGCCGACCACGCTGCTGCGGCCGAGGCGCCAATTCACCGACAACGTCGGCTGCGCGTTGCGCTCGGCGATCGTGGCCGGGCCCTTGAACTCCGCGATCACGAGCTTGGGATCATAGATCTGCGCCACGACCAGGATCTCGGCGAGCCGCGCCACGAACGACATCTGCGGCGAGGCCGTCTGCGACACCAGCATCACGCTGGGCTGCTCGCAGCGGATCTCGAGCCGGAACGGGTAACCCGCCACCGAGCGATTGGCGCAATCATAGACCCGGCCGGCCTTCGCCTCCTGCGCACGCCAGGCATCGGCCTGGACGCCTACCTGCGAGGCGGCGAAGAACCAGAAACCGCTCCACAGCACTGCGGCAATCAGGACCGCGACAGGGACGGCATAGAGGCCGAAGCGCGAGCGGCGGCGGGGAGCGGAGGTCAAATCGGACATGCGGCGTCCTTTGAAGCGCGAATTTGTCAAAATCGAAGCGGCGGCAAAACTTGAGCAACCGTAAGCCTTGAGCAACCATCGGAAACATCACGGAATTTGCTTCGCTTCGACGGCGTGTTCTGCTAGCCCATCAGCGCGATGTCAGCAAATCTCCCCGATCCCGAATCCACCGATAACGACCTCTGGGTGTTCGGCTACGGCTCGCTGATGTGGAAACCGGGCTTCGAATTCCTCGAGCAGGTGCCGGCCCGGCTGATCGGCGAGCATCGCGCGCTCTGCGTCTATTCCTTCGACCATCGCGGCACGCCGGAGAAGCCGGGGCTGGTGCTCGGGCTCGACCGCGGCGGCGCCTGCCGCGGCGTTGCGTTCCGCGTCGCCGCCCGCCTGCGCCACGACACCATCGCCTATTTGCGGGCGCGCGAGCAGACCACCCATGTTTATCGCGAGGTGATGCGCTCGGTGTGGCTGGAGAACGAGGCGCGGCAGCGCGTCTCCGCGCTGGCCTATGTGGTCGATCGCGGCCATGTGCAATATGCCGGCCGGCTGTCGCTGACGGAACAGCTGCGCTTCGTGCAGCAGGGCCACGGCCGCTCGGGCAACAACCGCGACTATGTGCTCTCGACCGTGGCCTCGATCGAGAAGCAGGGCCTTCGCGACGCGCAATTGCACCAGCTCGCGGCGATGCTGCACGCCGCCGGCACGCAGCATCGGGATGCGCATGCGGCGGGCGGGCTCGATCCAGCCTGAGCGCGCCGTTGGCGCTGATCCCATGGGTTGAGGAACCGGGTTGTTGAAGTTTCGCCACGGCGCGAACAACATTGTGGTCTCAATTTCCGGTCGCTGGAATGGAACGACCGGAATGCGCCTCTCATTGCCCAAGCTCGCCGCGATCGGCCTGCTGTTGCTGCTCAACACGCCATCCCATGCCGGTCTGAGAGAGGATGGCGCGGCCTGCGACGCCAAGGATTCGCACCCGGAGCTCGCGATCCCTGCCTGCACGCGGCTGATCGCGGTCAATCCCAGGGGACGCGACCTCGCCATCACCTATTACAACCGCGCGCTCGCCTGGCATAACAAGGGCGATCTGGAAAAGGCCAAGTCGGATTACGATCAGTCGATCGCGATCAATCCGGCGTTTGCGCCGTCCTATGGCCAGCGCGCCAAGGTCTTCCTGCAAACCCAGGACTACGACCGCGCGCTGAGCGACTTCGATCAAGCGATTCGGCTGAAGCCCGCCGGTCCGTTCAGCGCCGGCTGGTTCAACAATCGCGCGGAGGTGTCCGTCGCAACCGGCGACTATGATCGCGCGCTGGCCGATTACGGCAAATCAATCGAGCTCGATCCCAACTCGTGGTACGCCTATGTCAATCGGGCGCTGGTGTACGATTTCCGCGGCAAGGACCGGCTCGCGGCGCTGCATTGCCAGAATGCGATCAAGGTCGCGCCGCGCGCAGGCGGCCCCTATTTTTGCCGGGCCGTCATCGAGGTCAGCGCCGGCGACATCGACAATGCCTCGCGCGACATCGAGCGCGCGATCACCATTCAGGGCGACCAGGCTGCGTTCTACTCGCTGCGCGGCCTGACGCTGGCCAGCAAGGGCGAGCTCGATCAGGCCATCCGCGACTACGACCACGCCACGCAGCTCGATGCGCAGGGCGCGCTGAACTACGCACGGCGGGGGCTCGCCGACGAGAAGAAGGGCGATGTCGACGGTGCACGCACCGACTTCCGGCACGCACTCGACGTCCTCGGTCTCGATCAGCTCGACCGCACGCAGGGCCAGCGTATCGCCAGGGATGGCCTGCAACGGCTCGACAAGGTCGCCGCCACGGACAAGAGCGTGATTGCGGATCACGCCGCGGCCAAGCCGGTTCCTGCGCTCACGGCCGCAGTGCCGGTTGCGCCGGTCGGCGCGGGCCAGAAGCCAGCGACGACGGAGCGGCGCGTCGCCCTGGTCGTGGGCAACTCGAAATACCGCTCGGTGCCGGTGCTGCCGAACCCCAGCCAGGATGCGACAGCGATCGCAGATACACTGCGCGCCGTGGGCTTCCAGGACGTCCGTCTCGTCACCGACGCCACGCGCGACAGCCTGGTCGAGGCCCTCAAATCATTCGCCAACGCCGCCGACGGCGCCGACTGGGCCGTGGTCTACTATGCCGGTCACGGCATGGAGATGGCAGGCGAGAACTATCTGGTGCCGGTCGACGCCAAGCTCGCCACCGACCGCGACGTGCCGTTCGAGGCGGTCGCCCTGACCCAGGTGATGGGCGCCACCGAAGGCGCGCGCAAGCTGCATCTCGTTATTCTCGACGCTTGCCGCGACAATCCGTTCGCCAACCAGATCAAGCGCACCGTCGCGTCGCGGTCCATCGGACGGGGCCTGGCCCAGGTCGAGCCCGACAGCGGCACGCTGGTGGTCTACGCCGCCAAGCACGGCCAGGTCGCGCTCGACGGCGACGGCGCTCACAGCCCGTTCGTGACCGCGCTGATCAAGCGCATGCAGACGCCGCGGATCGAGATCCGCAAACTGTTCGACCTCGTGCGCGACGACGTCATGGCCGCGACCGATCGCCGGCAGCAGCCCTTCAGCTATGGCTCGGTGCCGGGTAGCGAAGATTTCTACTTCGTCAGCGCGAGCCAGAACGCGGCGAAATAGGCTGGATGCAATGACCACCGGGATGTCCAGATTGCGCAGCGACGACCCGCTCGCCGCGGAGCTGACCGCGGCGATCAAGGGCGGTGAGGCTGAGCGCTTGCGCGCGCTGCTCGCCGCGCATCCCGAGCTGGCGCGCTGCGTGGTCGAGGATGCGAAGGGCGGCGGACGGACGCCACTGCATCTGTTGGCCGACTGGCCGGGCCACAATCCCAACGCGGCCGCGGTCGTGCAGATCCTCACTACTGCCGGCGCCGCTCTCGATGCACCGGCGGTCGCGATGTGGCATCGCGAAACGCCGCTGCACTGGGCCGCCAGCAACGACGACGTGGCGCTGATCGACGCGCTGCTCGATGCCGGCGCCGATCTCGAGCATGAGGGATCGTCGATCGATGGTGCCTCGCCGCTGTCGTCGGCGGTCGGCTACGGCCAATGGGCGGCGGCACGGCGGCTGGTCGATCGCGGCGCGCGGACACAGCTGTGGCACGAGGCGGCGCTCGGCATGCTGCCGCAGATCACCCGCCGGCTCGCGGCTGCGGCGCTGCCGGCCGATCAGCTCTCAGGACCATTCTGGAACGCCTGCCATGGCGGGCAACTCGCCGCGGCGGAGGTTCTGCTCGCGCACGGCGCCGACCTCGACTGGCCCGCGCCCTGGTCCGGACAAACACCGCTCGACATCGCCGAACAGGTGGAGTGTCGCGAGGTCGTGGCCTGGCTGCTCGAACGCGGCGCCATGCGCGCAAGCAAGAATACCGCGGGCTGAGCGACCCGGAAGGATCGCGCCGCAAATCCGGTCCGGCCTTTGTCGCGACCATGCAAATCGCGGCGGAGGTGTGGCAGCGCGCCGTGACATTTGGGCTTTTGCATCGCGGCGCGGACGGATAGAAGCTGATCCGCAAATGCCGTCGCTGATGTCATGAACCTCTCCGCCCCTTTGTCCGCCGGCCGGTCGGCACCACGCTACTGTCGATTGGACTGGTGGTGGCGGGCATCATTGCGTTCTTCAAGCTGCCGGTATCGCCGCTGCCCGACATCGACATCCCGACCATCATGGTACAGGCAACTTTGCCCGGCGCCAGCCCGGCCGACGTCGCCGCCACGGTGGCGAGCCCGCTGGAGCGGCATCTCGGCCAGATCGCCAGCGTGACCGAGATGACGTCGCAGTCGTCGCTCGGCTCGGCCGTCATCGTGCTGCAATTCGACATCGACCGCGACATCAATGGCGCCGCGCGCGACGTGCAGGCCGCGATCAACGCGGCGCGCGCCGACCTGCCAACCAATTTGCGCGCCAATCCGACCTACCGCAAATTCAACCCGGCCTCGGCGCCGATCCTGATCTACACCTTGACCTCGGATACGCTGACCCCGGCCGAGCTCTATGACGCCGCCTCGACCGTGCTGGCGCAGAAGCTGTCGCAGGTCGAAGGCGTCGGCCAGGTCTCGGTCGGCGGCGGTTCGCTGCCCGCGGTGCGGGTCGAGCTGATCCCGCCGGCGCTCAACAAATACGGCATCGGGCTCGAAGACGTCCGCGCCGCGCTGTCGAGCGCCAACGCGCACAGCCCGAAGGGCGGCATCGACGTCGGCGGCCAACGCTACCAGATCTACGCCAACGACCAGGCGCGCAAGGCGGCCGACTACAAGCCGCTGGTCGTCGCCTACCGCAACGGCGGGCCGGTGCGGCTGACCGATGTCGGCGACGTCATCGATTCCGTGGAAAATGTCCGCACCCTCGGCCTTGCCGACGGCAAGCCGGCGATCGTGATGATCGTGTACCGGCAGCCCGGCGCCAACATCATCAAGATGGTCGACAAGGTGATGGGGCTGATGCCGCAGCTCAAGGCCTCGGTATCGCCGGCGATCGACATCAATCTGGCAATGGACCGCTCGAAGACGATTCGCGCCTCGCTGCACGACGTCGAGATCACGCTTTTGATCGCGGTCGCGCTGGTGATCCTGGTGGTGTTTGCATTCCTGCGCAATGCCCGCGCCACGCTGGTGCCGGTGGTGGCGGTCGGGGTGTCGCTGATCGCGACCTTCGCGGTGATGTACCTGCTCGGCTACAGCCTCGACATCTTCTCGCTGATGGCGTTGACGGTGGCGACCGGGTTCGTGGTCGACGACGCCATCGTGGTGCTGGAAAACATCACCCGCCACATGGATGCCGGAATGTCGCGGCTGGAGGCGACGCTGCTCGGCACCCGCGAGGTCGGCTTCACCGTGCTGTCGATGAGCGTATCGCTTGTCGCGGTATTCGTGCCGATCCTGTTCATGGGCAGCCTGGTCGGCCGCCTGTTCCGTGAATTCGCCATGACCATCACGATTGCGATCGTGATCTCGCTGGTGGTCTCGCTGACCACGACGCCGATGATGTGCGCGGTGGTGCTGCGCAAGGAGGAGGCCGGCCAGCCGCACGGCCTGATCTACCGGATCAGCGAGCGCGCCTTCGAGCTGATGCTGAGCGGCTACCGCGCGACGCTCGGCGTCGCGCTGCGCCATCCGCTGCTGGTGATGCTGATCCTCGCCTCAACGCTGTATCTGAACTTCCATCTCTACGCGGTGGTGCCGAAGGGCTTCGTGCCGCAGCAGGACACCGGGCTGCTGGTCGGCTCGATCCAGGCCGACCAGAGCACCTCGTTCCAGCTGATGCAGCGGAAGCTGACCCAGTTCATCGACATCGTGAAGTCGGATCCGGCGGTCGATACCGCGGTCGGCTTCACCGGCGGCGGAGGGGTCGGCCCCGGCGGCACCAACACCGGCACGGTGTTCGCCTCGCTGAAGCCGATGAACGAGCGCAGGCTACGCGCCGACAAGGTGATCGAGCGGCTGCGCGAGCCGCTCGCCAAGGTGGCCGGCGCCACCCTGTTCCTGCAATCGGTCGGCGATCTCGGCGCCGGCGGCCGCTCCGGCAACGCGGCCTATCAGTACACGCTGAAGGGCTCGACCTCCCAGGAGCTCAACGAATGGACGCCGAAGCTAGTCGCGGCGCTGCAAAAGGAGCCGACGCTCGCCGACGTCAACAGCGACCAGCAGAACAAGGCGCTGCAGGCCAACGTGGTCATCGACCGCGATGCCGCCTACCGGCTCGGCCTCAACATAGCTCAACTCGACAACACGCTGTATGACGCGTTCGGGCAGCGCCAGGTCTCGACCATCTTCGTCGCCCGTAACCAATATCACGTCATCATGGAGGTCGCGCCGCGCTTCTCGCAAGATCCGCAGACCCTGAAGGACGTCTACATCTCGAGCTCGGGCGTTTCGGCGACCGGCACGCAGTCGACCAACGCGGTGGCCGGAACGGTCTCCTCGTCGGCGCAGAAGAGCTCGGTCAGCTCGGTCGCCGCCAATGTGGTGCGCAACCAGGCGACCAACTCGATCGGCGCCACCGGCAGGGGCGTCGCCTCGACAGGCAGCGCGGTCTCGACCAGCGCGGCGACCATGATCCCGCTGTCGACGGTTGCCCGCTTCGAGCACGGCGAGACGCCGCTTTCCGTCAACCACCAGGATCTCCTGGTCGCCAGCACCATCTCGTTCAATCTGCCGCCGGGCGTCTCGCTGAGCACGGCAACCACCACGATCGAGAATGCGATGCACGCGATCAACATGCCGGCGGGCATCAGCGGCGGGTTTGCCGGCTCCGCAAAAATCTTCCAGCAGGCTCTCGCCAACGAGCTGTTCCTGATCCTGGCTGCGCTGGCGACGATCTACATCTCGCTCGGCATGCTCTATGAGAGCTACATCCACCCGCTGACCATCCTCTCCACCCTGCCCTCGGCCGGCGTCGGCGCGGTAGCGGCGCTGATGCTGTCGCACACCGAATTCGACCTGATCGGCGCCATCGGCGTGATCCTGCTGGTCGGCATCGTGAAAAAGAACGCCATCATGATGATCGACTTCGCGCTCGACGCCGAGCGCCAGCGCGGGCTGTCGTCGCGCGATGCGATCTACGAGGCCTGCCTGATGCGCTTCCGTCCGATCATGATGACGACGCTCGCCGCGCTGTTCGGCGCGGTGCCGCTGATGATCGGCCTCGGCGAAGGCAGCGAGTTGCGTCAGCCGCTCGGCATCGCGATTTTCGGCGGATTGATCCTGAGCCAGATCCTGACGCTCTACACCACGCCGGTAGTCTATCTCTATCTCGACCGCGCGCGGCTCTGGAGCCAGCGCCGCCGCGCCGCGCGGCGCGCAAGGCGGGCCGCAGCGTCGGGCGCCTCCTGACCAGCCGCGGCCGACGGCGCGTCGGCCGGCGCCCTCGGCAATCCTGGCTCAACCCTTGTATGCCCCCTGCACGCGGCTTCGTTATGACGGCGTCGCGCAAGGCATGATAGCGTTTGGCAAACCCCGGGAGGATGTCATGAAGACCTATCAGCTCTACATCAACGGCCAGTATGTCGATCCCGCCAATGGCGAGTGGTTCGAATCGATCGATCCCTATCGCGGCGAGGCCTGGGCGAGGATTCCCCGCGGCACTGCCGCCGATGCCGACAAGGCCGTGAAGGCCGCCAACGAGGCGATGTGGAACGGACCATGGGCCAAGATGACGGCGTCAGCGCGCGGCAAGGCGATGCGCAAGCTCGGCGACCTCGTTGCCGCCAATGCCGAGCGCCTCGCCGAGATCGAGGTGCGCGACAACGGCAAGCTGATGGCCGAGATGCTGGGCCAGTTGCGCTACCATCCGGAATGGTGGTGGTATTTCGGCGGCCTCGTCGACAAGCTCGAGGGCGGACTTGTGCCGATCGACAAGGCCGAGACCTTTGCCTACACCACGCATGAGCCGGTCGGCGTCGTCGCGGCGCTGACCGCCTGGAATTCGCCGCTGTTGTTCGTGGCTTGGAAATGCGCCGCAGCCCTCGCCGCAGGCTGCGCCGTGGTCGTGAAGCCGTCTGAATTTACGTCCGCCAGCACGCTGGAATTCGCCGCGCTGACCAAGGAGGCCGGGATTCCCGACGGCATCTTCAACGTGGTGACCGGCTTCGGCCCCGAAGCCGGCTCCGCGCTGATCTCCCATCCCGGCGTCGCCAAGATCACCTTCACCGGATCGGATACCACCGGCGCCAAGGTCTACGAGACCGCGGCCAAGAGTCTGAAGCGCGTCTCGCTCGAGCTCGGCGGCAAATCGCCGAACATCGTGTTCGAGGATGCCGACCTCACCGCGGCCGCCGCCGGCGCGATCTCCGGCATCTTCGCCGCCACCGGGCAGACCTGCATCGCCGGGTCGCGCCTGCTGGTGCAGAGCTCGATCAAGGAGAAATTCGTCGCGCGCGTGCTGGAGCTGGCGAAATCCGCCAAGATCGGCGACCCGATGCAGGCCGACACCAATGTCGGGCCGATCACGACGCCCGCGCAGTACAAGAAGGTACTCGACTACATCGACATCGCGAAAGCCGAGGGCGCCCGCTGCCTGCTCGGCGGGAAGCCTGCCTCCGGCGACGGCATCAAGGGCGGGCAATTCGTCGAGCCGACCATCTTCACCGATGTCGACAATTCGATGCGGATCGCGCGCGAGGAGGTGTTCGGACCGGTGCTGTCGATCATCTCGTTCGACACCGAGGAGGACGCGATCCGGATCGCCAACGACACCATCTACGGCCTCGCCGCCGGCATCTGGACCAAGGACCTCGCGCGCGCCATCCGCGTACCGAAGCAGCTCCGCGCCGGCACCGTGTGGGTCAACACCTACCGTGCCATCAGCTACATGATGCCGTTCGGCGGCATGAAGTTCTCCGGCGTCGGCCGCGAGAGCGGCATCGACGCGGTGCGCGAATATCAGGAGACCAAGAGCGTGTGGATCTCCACCGCGACCGACGTGCCGGCCAATCCGTTCGTGATGCGGTAAGGGCCCGCGGTGGCCTGGCTGCAAACTCGCCAAGGCACCGCGTCACATGACTGGACTTGCCGTCGCGCACCGCGCGGCGGCTCTGCGCCGAAGCGTTCCGGCCAGCATGACGAACGACGAGAGCATGAGGATCAGGGCGCTGAACAGAAACGTGGCCTGATAGCCGCGGCTATCGAACAGAACACCACCACCCGCCGCACCCGCGGTGATCGCCAGCTGAATCACCGCCACCATCAGGCCGCCGCCCGCCTCCGCGTCATCGGGTAACGCCTCGCTGAGCCAGGTCCACCAGCCGACCGGGGCGGCCGTGCCGATAAAGCCCCACAGGAACATCAGCGTCACCGTCGCGCCGAGCGAGGCACCAAATGCCGTCAGTGCGATGGCGATCACGGCCATCGCGAGCGGGATCAACATGAGGGACGTGTAGAGACGTTCGCGGATCACGAGGCCGATCAGCGACGTGCCGATCAGACCCGCGACGCCCATCACGAGCAACAGCGCCGAAATGGTCGTGACGTCGACGCGTGTCACGGTTTCGAGGAACGGCCGCAGATAGGTGAACAGCGCGAACTGGCCGAGGAAGAACAGGGCCGCCGCGAGCATGCCGTAGGGGACGCCGGGCCGGCGCAGGACCTTGAACGCGGCCGCCGCGCTCGCCCGCTCTTGGCTCGGCATTCTGGGAAGCGTGATGAACTGCCAGAGCAGGGTCAGCGCCGCGATCGGCACGACGCAGAAGAATGCGCCGCGCCAGCCGATATACTGACCGAGAAAGCTGCCAAGCGGCGCCGCAATCGTGGTCGCGAGGGCATTGCCGCCATTGAGCACCGCCAGCGCGCGCGGCAGATCCTTGGCCGGCACGATGCGGATCATCGTTGCGGCGGACATCGACCAGAAACCGCCGACGACCATGCCGACGAGCGCGCGCCCCGCCATGAAGACCGCGTAAGTGGGCGCGAACGCCACAACGACACCGGAGATCAGCATGACACCGGTCAGCCACAGCAGCACAGTGCGCCGATCGACACCGCGCGTCGCCGTCGAGATGAAGAGACTGGTCAGGATGGCGAAGAAGCCAGACACGGAGATGGCCTGCCCGGCCTGCCCTTCGGTCAACTCAAGGCCTCTGGCGATCGGCGTGAGCAGGCTCACCGGCATCCACTCGGTTGCGACGAGGGTCGAGGCGCACAAAGTGAGCGCAAAGACCGCGCTCCATGCGGCCATTGGCTGCGTTGTCTTTTGATCGATCGTAGCGTCCATAGAGCATCCATGTGCAGAGAAGCGCCCAAGCCGGCGCTGTTCACGGCAACATTTAGAGCCCGGCACAGCGTTCGATTAGCCGCTATAATTTGCTTGCATTAATCGATGCCAGCCATGAATACTGCGACCCATGGCAAGCCAGGATTTCAACGATCTATTGGCCTTCGTGGCGGTCGCCCGCGAGCGCAGTTTCACCAGAGCCGCGGCGAAACTAGGCGTCGTGCAGTCGACGCTCAGCCATACGATCAAGCGCCTCGAAATGCAGATGGGCCTGCGACTGCTGACGCGCACGACGCGCAGCGTCGGCCTGACCGAAGCGGGCGAACGTCTTCAACAATCGCTTGCGCCGCGGATCGAGGAAATCGAGCGCGACATCGCGGCGCTGATGTCCCTGCGCGACACGCCGTCAGGCAGCATCCGCATCACGCTCTCGGAGCACGCGCTGGAAACGGTGGTCTGGCCCAGGCTGGCGCCCGTCCTGGCGAAGTATCCCGACGTCAAGGTCGAGTTCAGCCTCGACATCGGGTTCCGCAACATCGTCAAGGACGGCTTCGATGCCGGAATCCGCCTCGGCGAGAGCGTGGAAAAGGACATGATCGCGGTGCGCATCGGCCCCGACTGGCGGCTGGTCGCGGTCGCTTCGCCCGCCTATCTGAAGCAGCATCCCAGACCCCGGCTTCCGCAAGACCTGATACGGCACGCCTGCATCAAGCGGCGTCTCGCAGCCGGCGGTCACTATGTGTGGGAGTTCGCCAGGAATGGCGCAGAGCTTCGGGTGCGCGTCGAGGGCCAGCTGACCTTCAATGATTCCGGCGCCATGATCGATGCCGCCGTGAAGGGCTTCGGCATCGCCTATGTTCCTGAAGACATGGTCGCGCAGCGCATCCGGTCCGGCGAGTTGATTGTCGTGCTCGACGACTGGTCGCCGCAATTCGACGGCTATTATATCTACTACCCCACGTCGCGGCAGAACTCGGCCGCGTTCAAGGTGATCGTCGACGCGCTACGCTATCATGAAGCAAGGCAGAAGAAGCGCGGCTAGCGCCATCAACTGCTTGATGCGGTCTTGCGGCAAAACTCTTCCGGCGCCGGCGGTGAGAGCGGCAACAGCGCGGTCGGCGGATATAGAAGACCAGGGGTGAGTCGACTTAACCACTGCGAGCATGCCCGCCAATTGGCAGGCGTCACGGCGCGACCAGCGAGAGGGCAAGCAACGACAGGACCAGGGCTGGAGTCATCACACAGATGCCCAGCCGCAAAAAGCGGAGGGCGCTGACGTGTTCGCCCTCACGGCGCAGCGCGATCAACCATAGAATGGTGGCGAGGGAGCCGGTCACCGACAGATTGGGTCCGAGATCGACACCGATGAGAACAGCGCCGGTGATATGAGGCGACGACTGCGCGGTGTGCGTTGTCGTCGCGGCGATCAGCCCCATCGGCAAATTGTTGATGAGGTTCGAGGCAAATGCCGTGATGATGCCGGCGCCCCACGCCGTTGCGTGCGGTGAAGCTACCGTGGCCCGCTTCAACACTTCGGCAAGCGCCGGCAGCACGCCGGTGTGGTTGAGGCCTTCGACCAGAATGAACAGCCCGGCGACGAGCGGCAACACCGACCACGACACATCGCGCACCACTGCCGCCAGCGATGTTTGGCCAAGCATCAGCACGGTTGCGGTTACCACAGCGCCGCAGGCAAATGTCGGCAGACCGAGATCGGCGCCGAACGCCGATGCGGCGAGGAGAACGACCGCCGTTACGCCGATGCCGAAAGCCACGATCGCCGCGTTTCGCGTCAGGACGACAGGCTCGGCGCCGCTGCTTTCCACGCCGCCGCGTAGATCTTCGCGTTGCGTGAAGCGGAGCATGACGAAGGTCGCCGCGATCGCCGCCACCGACGGCAGCGAGAAGTATCGCAGCCATTCCATCAGCGTCGGCATCCGCTCACCGAACAATACGAGATTCGCCGGGTTCGAGATCGGCAGCACGAAGCTGGCGGCGTTGGCGATGAAGGCGCAGACGAACAGATACGGCAGCGGCTCGACTTTCGCGGCGCGCGTCGCAGCATAGACCGCCGGCGTCAGCACGACCGCAGTCGCGTCATTCGACAGGAAGATGGTCACCAGCGTGCCCACGGCATAGACGATTGCAAATAGCCGCGATGCCGATTTGCGGGAATGCTTGACGGCCTGCTCGGCGAGCCAGTCGAACAGGCCTTCCTTTCGCGCGACCTCCGCGAGCAGCATCATTCCGATCAGGAAGAAGTAGACGTCGACGCCCTTGCCCGCGGCCATCACCGCGTCACGCCACGGCAGAAAGATCGAACGCGACCAGGAGCACGGCGCCGGTCACGGCCCAGATGTATTCCGGCAGATTCCATGGGCGCGCAATCACGCCAAAGGTTGCCAGGCCGGCAATGCCCCAGGTCGCAGCGTGGCTATCGAACATCAGGCGACACCTGCGGCTGCGGGACCTGTTCCTGGAGCTGTACGCTCGGGCTGCGCTGCGCAAGCCGGCTTGAGCAGCGGGGCGAAGACGAGCCACAGTACCACCGACACCAGCGCGAAGGCACCGAGAACGAGAAACATCGCGCCGTAGCCGAGTTCCTGCGCAATCCATCCCCCAATCGCCGGGCTCAGCGAGGCTCCGATGCCCTGAACCGTCATGACCGCACCCTGACCGGCATTGATGCGACCGGTGCCATCGAGAATCCGCGCCACCAGGCCCGGCACCGCCACGCTTTGCAGTCCGGCACCGACGCCATCGAGAATCTGGACCGGATAGACGCCCCACCGGTTGAGCAGCCACGCCGCGATGACGCCGCGGATTGGCAAGGCAACGAAAGACACGAGCAACACCAGCCAGTAGCCCTCCTTCTCCGCCATGCGCATCGCGACGAGCGCGGTCAGGATCATGGTGCCTTGGGCGACCACGATGGTCATCGCGACGAAGCTCGCCGGATCGGCCTGCTTGCCGGCAACGACGGCGAGGCCGTAGAGCGGCAACATCGCCGCATTGCCAAGATGAAAGAAAAGCAGGGCCGCGGCAAGGATCAGCAATGGCCTTGTCTCGACCAGAACCCGCAATCCGCTTGCGCGCTTGTCATCATTGGCCTCGTGCGACAATCCACGAGCCGCGTCGTCGTCGATGGAACTGCTCGGAATCATCAGCACCGATACGATCGAAAGCGCACCGAACAACGCGGCAAGCCAGAACACCGCCGTGAAGCCGTACAACCAGCCGACCAGGCCGGAGAGCCCTGCGCCGACCATGTTGCCAGCGTGGTTGAAGGCCTGATTGCGGCCGTTCTGCCGGTTGAAGCCGGCCTGCTGTACAATGCCAAGCGTGATGCCGGCGACCGCGGGTCCGATCGCCGCCCCCGCGATCGCGGTCGCGACCTGGGACGCCGCCACGAGCCAGAATTCCTGCGACAGCAGCACGATCCCCGACGCCACGACGGTGCAGATGCCGGGAACGATCACGAAAAGCTTCTTGCGACGCGTTGCATCGATCAGGGCTCCGGCCGGTGTCGTCATCACCATGCCGGCAATGCCGCCGGTCGTCATCACAGTCCCGATCCAGCCGCTCTGCCAGCCATGCGCAAGCAGAAACACGCCCAGAAACGGGCCGATACCGGCCTGCATGTCCGCCATGAAGAAGTTCAGCGCAAGCAGCGGGCGAAGCGCTTGGTCTCGGCCTGAATTCCCTGTGGTCACTGGCGATCTTCCTTGGAAGTGCGAAAGGCCGATCTGTCTGCCCCCGCCTGGACTGCAAATGCGGCCGAAGCCAGCTCTGTTCCGGCTTCGGCCTCCCGTTCGGCATCGATCCGCGTTGGTCGAAGCCGAAGCCGTCAGGGGGCTTCGTGGTCAACGTCGACCAGACGGGTCTTCCGGATTCGCCCGCCCAATTCCACATGCAGTTCGTAGTCCTGACCGTTTCGCCGGCCCAGAATTTCGAAATGCTTGGGCTTGCGACGTGGTGTGCCCGTCGGCTCGAACCCGGCAGCGCGCGCGGCCTCGATGGCCGCCGCGGGATCGGCAGGTGGATGGTGGTCGTGGCCGTGCTTCTTCTTGTGTACGATCGTCACGCTGTCGCCACCGCAGGCGAAGCGGGTGACCTTGAGCTCGGAAGGCTTTTGTTCGCCTTCCAGCTCCACGTCGGCTCCGATCCGGAGCCTGACGGCCTCGGCTCCATGCGGCGTGAGATCGGCGAGCACCGCGCCCTTCGCGGTCTGCACCACGAACCGGTGCGCGAACACGTGCACGATCTTGCCGAACAATTTGATCCGTTCCTCTGACATTCCAAGTCTCCTGATTGCAGGCTTTGCTCAGTCGTTCACGGCGCTCTTGGCGGCGGGGGCGGAGGCGGGGCATCGGCATCCGGTGGCGGTGGCGGGCGGTCCGCCCGCGGCGGCGGGGCGGCCCCGGGCGGGGGCGGCGGAGCTTCTGCCCGCCGCGGCGGAGGCGGTGCGCCGGGTCGCGGGGGCGGCGGGGGACCGAACGCCTCCGTCCGGCCGTCGGCATGCGCAACGATCTGGGCGTGGATGACACCCCGTTCGAACCTGCCCTGGACCGTGAGGATCTCGTCTTTGGCCACCGTATCGGCATTTTCGCCGTGTGGCCCGAGGTCGACCAGCGCGCGACCGCTGCCGTCGTCGAGGATGAACTTGTTGCCGAATATCTCGGACACGCTGCCATGCACGGCTGACGGCGCGCCGGGCTGGAGCGCGTTGATGGCGGTCGGTTGCAGCAGCATGACGCTGCGCGGCTGCCACTTCTCGGCGAGCCTCACCCCACCGGCTCCGGCAGCCGCGCCGACCGCGAGCACGGCAAGTGCCACGCCTGCGAGCAGACTGCGATGCCGGATCTGCGGGCGCGCAGCGGGCGCCAGGCTAGCATCCGAAGGTGATTGGCTTTCGGTCATCGGACCGTCCTTTCATCGATTGCGATGACCGCAGCCTAGGGCACCCTCCCCAATCCAGCCTGAACCGTTTCGTTCAGGTTGGGTTAAGCTCCCGGCATAGGTGCAGCCGAGGTGAAGCGGAATGAAAATCCTTCTGGTCGAAGATGATCGCCTGCTCGCGCAAGAGATCGCCCGCGCCCTGCGCGAGGAGAACTTTGCGGTCGACGTGGCCGCGAACGGCGAGGACGGACAGCATCTCGGCGAGACCGAATCCTACGACGCCGCGGTGCTCGATCTCGGCCTGCCGAAAGTGCCCGGCATCGAGGTCTTGCGCGGATGGCGCAAGCACGACCGGCATTTGCCCGTGCTGATCCTGACCGCGCGTGACGGCTGGACCGACAAGGTGGACGGCTTCAAGGCAGGCGCCGACGACTATCTGACGAAGCCGTTCAGGACCGAGGAGCTGGTCATGCGGCTTCGCGCACTCGTCCGCCGCGCCTCCGGGCATTCCGCGCCGCGAATCTCATGCGGCCCGCTGAGCTTCGAAACACAAACCGGCGTGTTCGAGCTCGATGGACTGCCGTTGAAGTTGACTGCGCTGGAATGGCGGGTTCTGGAATGCCTTGTCCTCCGCAAGGACACCGTCGTCGAGCGCAGCCTGCTCTCGGAGAAGGTCTACGAAGGCGACGTCGGGACGGACTCCAATTCGATCGAGGTGATCGTCGCGAGGCTGCGTCGCAAGATCGGCAAAGCGCTGATCGAGACCGAGAGGGGTCGCGGCTACAAGCTCAACTCGGGCTCCCGATGATGAGCCGAACGACGTCACTCAGCCGACGCCTGATGATCGGAGCCGGCGTGTTCATCACCGTCGCGCTCGTCGTCGCCGCAGTCCTGATCTCGTTCGTCCTGCATCGCTTCGTGCAGGGGCAGATCGATCAGAGGCTCGACGCCCAGATCCTGTTCCTGTCTTCGATGCTCGATGCCGACGGGAACGGCAATTTGCGTCTGGCGGGATCCGCCGACGGGCCGCCGTTCGACCGCCGCCGGCACGGCTGGTACTGGGAAATCTCCGGACCGAAGAATACGCTGCGATCCCGGTCGCTCGATGGTGCCGATCTGGCTCCTCCCGATCTCCGCCACAGGCCGCCGCCACCTCCGCCCCCGCCCCGCCAAGCCGACGACGATCCGCCGCCGCGAGACCGCCCCGCGCCGGCCGATGGCATCGGTCCGGACGACCGCAAGCTGCACTTCCGCATCCTGAACGTATCGGCATCCGGAGTTCCGGCGACGATCGTGGCTTCCGCGCCGAGAGACGCGGTGCTCGGACCGTTATGGGAAGCAATGCGCACATTGGCGTTGTCGCTTGCCGCGCTCGGTATCGCATTGATCTGCGCCATGCTGATTCAGGTCAGACTGGGATTGCGCCCGCTGGAGCAACTGCGCCGCGCAGTGGCCGACGTGAGATCGGGGCTGAGCGAGCGCGTGCCCGACGCTCAGCCGAGCGAGGTGCAGCCGTTGGCCACCGAACTCAACGCGTTGCTGGTCCAGAACGCGGCAAACCTCGAACGGGCACGAAAGCACGTCTCAAATCTTGCGCACGGCTTGAAGACGCCGCTGGCGACCCTGGCGATCGCGCTGCAAAAGCAACCGTCGGGCTCGACGGATCTCCACGATCTCGTCGTCCTGATGGATCGCCGCATTCGCCATCATCTGGGACGCGCCCGATCCGCCGCGCTCGGCGGACCGGTCCGAAGCCGAACGGCGGTTGCATCGCGCGTCACGGATCTTGCCCTCGTCCTCGGCAAGGTGAACGCCGACAAGCAAATCGCCTTCGTCAACCACATTCCATCCGAACTCTCGGTCGCTTGCGAGCAACAAGATATCGACGAGATGCTCGGAAACGTGCTGGAGAACGCATTCTCCTGGTGCCGGAGCGAGGTCGTCGTCGGATCGAGCGAGGACGGTCGGGACGTCGTCATCGTCATCGACGACGACGGACCGGGGCTTTCGCCGGAGCAGATGTCGCAGGCGATGCAGGCCGGCCGGCGGCTCGACGAGAGCGCTCCGGGATTCGGCTTCGGACTGTCGATCACACGCGAACTCGCCGAGCTCTACGGCGGCTCCCTGACCCTGGACCGGTCCTCGCTGGGCGGACTTCGGGCAGCGATCCGCCTTCCCTCGGCTGGCCTGGCCTGACCGGCTCGCTTTCAGGGACCGCCGACCTCGAACGCCAGCAGGACGTTGCCGGATAACCCGCCCCATTGGGCGTAGCCTGAATTGACGTACAGCATGCCGTCGACGACGATCGGACCCGGTCCGTCCATGGCGCCGCCGTGGGCCGGAACGCCGTTCACGGTGGGGTAGTCGCGCGCGGTGTCGATCTCCCAGAGCAGCCGCGCGTCGTCGGTGGCATAGGCGCGCAGGAAGCCGCTCACGCCGCCCGAGAACACGACGCCGGGAATGACCGTGACAGCAGCCGACAACGCCGGACTGCACTGGGCGCGATCACCACAGGCCACCGGCGCCACCTGCATGGTGATTTTCCCGGTCGCCAGATCCAGCGCGAACAGGCCGCCGCCTTCCTTCGAATTGAGACGCCGCGTGCCGTCGGTCAGAAACCGCACGTCCGAGTTGGCGACGTAGATGCGGTCCTGGTCCGCGGCGGAGCCCCACTCGGTGCCACCCAGCGCGCCTCCCTTACCGATCCGTGTCTGCCACAGGATCTTGCCGTCATGGTCGGGATCCAGCGCATGGACCACGCCGGATTTCTGACCCACCGCCAGCACGCGGTGTCCATCATGCAGGCTCACCAGGATCGGCGATTGTCCAAAGTCGTAATCGGGGCCGCGGTCCTGCGGGCAGTTGGACTGATCGAGGCCGAAGCAGGCGACGACGAAGCTGTCCTTGGGCGTGGCCTGCTGGTGCCAAAGCATCCGGCCGGTCGCAAGATCGAACGCGAGGACGGCATCGCTGGTGTCGGTTGCCGGATCGGCGTAGCTGTTCGACGTCGCGACGTAGAGCGCCTGGCGCTGGACGTCGATGGTCGGCGCGGACCACACCGACACGCCGGCCGGGCCGAACAGCTGGGTGCCATAACCGTTGGTCCGGGTGGGCTGCGGCGCCTCGGGGATGGTGTAGGACTTCCAGATCTGCGCGCCGGTCGCGGCCTTCAGCGCGACGACGCTGCCGCGAAACGTGCAGCATTGGTAAGTCGGTCGCGATCCCGTGGCTTCCTCGATCGAGGAAACGCCAACATAGACGACGCCGGAATAGACGGTCGGTGCACCGGTAATCCGGGCGGCCGGATGATCGTCGACCTTGCTCTTCCAGATCATCGCACCGGTCGCAGCATTCACAGCGTAGACGTTGGCACGCACATCGCCGAAGACGACTGCAAACTGGTTGTCGTCCAGCGGCGCGAAACTGATCGCGGCCCGGACCGGCGCCTCGGTCGGAAACACCCACCTTGTGCATCCGCTGCTGGCGTCGAGCGCATGGACCTTGCGGTCGCCGCCACCGACGAACAGCAGGCCGCCGACGACGGTCGGCTGCGCATTGGCGTTGGACGTGTCAGGAAACCCGAACGCCCATTTCAGATGCAACCGCGAGACCTGGTCCGGCGCGAGACCGGCCATCGCCGCCGGCTGAAACCGGCTGTTGTTGAGATCGGCGCCCCAACCGTTCCAGCGCGGCCCATCGATCGGGCGCGGAAAACCGGTCTCGCTCGCCGCGCATCGGCCGGCGCTATCCGTTGCGGGTTGCGCAGCGACCTTGCCTGTGACGAGCGATGCGATCGCCGTCCGCTCGTCATTGGTCAGCCCCTGCGCGAACGAGGCCATCGGCCCCGTGGTGATCGCGCCCATCACCTCGGCGAACGATTTCGATTGCAGCACGGTGCGGCTCGGCGCGCGAACATCAGGGTTGCCACCGTCATGGCACTGCGCGCAGCGCTGCGCATAGAGGGTGGCACCGACCGGCTGGGCCGCCGCAGGCAGGCAATATCCGATCACTATCGCGGCTGTCAGGGCAATCAGCTTCATCGTGCTTCACCGGCGTTGAATTCGATGACACGCGCGGTCGCAGCGTAGCAGAACCGGAATGATTGCCAATGCGCATGGCTACACAAGCAGAAGCCGCACCGCGCTCGAAGCGTGCCTCCCGGCCGCGCAGAGAGCGCGTCAACGGCGATACTTGACGCCGGGCGTGGAGCAGCGATCATGCGAGCACACACCGAAGAGTGTGATCAATACTTGGGGAGAGACTCGCCATGACGCTGCGTTACTCACGTGCACTGTTCTGCGCCCTCGTGCTGGCGGCCGCAGCCGCTCCGGCCCACGCCGAGAAGAAATACGGCCCCGGCGTCACCGATACCGAAGTGAAGATCGGCCAGACCATGCCCTACAGCGGGCCGGCGTCCGCGTACGGTACCCAGGGGCGCATCGAAGAAGCCTACTACGCGATGATCAACGCCAAGGGCGGCGTGAACGGACGCAAGATCAAGCTGATCTCATTGGATGACGCGTATTCGCCGCCGAAAACCGTGGAGCAGACGCGACGTCTCGTCGAACAGGACGAGGTGCTGGCGATCGTCGGCACCATCGGCACGCCGACGAATTCCGCGAGCCAGAAATATCTGAACCAGAAGAAGGTCCCGCAGCTCTTCATCTCGACGGGGGCGGCGAAATGGGACGACCCGAAGAACTTCCCGTGGACCACGCAGCTCTATCCGCCCTACCAGATGGAGGGCATGATCTTCGCGAAATACCTGTTGAAGAACAAGCCCGACGCCAAGCTCGGCGTGTTCTCGCAGAACGACGACGCCGGAAAGGACTACGTCAAGGGGCTGAAGGACGGCCTCGGCGACAAGGCGAAGACGATGATCGTCAAGGAGGTGACCTACGAGGTCTCCGATCCGACCGTCGATTCGCAGATCGTATCGCTGAAAGCATCCGGCGCCGACACGCTGTTCACGATGGCGACGCCCAAGTTCGGCGCGCAGGCGATCCGCAAGGTCTACGAGCTCGGCTGGAAGCCGCTGAATTTCGTCGTCAGCGTCTCCTCGTCGATCAAGGGCGTCATGGAGCCGGCCGGCGTCGAGGCATCGAAGGGCGTGTTGACCGCGCTCGCGTTCAAGACCCCACCGATCCGACCTGGGAGAACGCCGCCGACGTCAAGGAGTTCAAGGAATTCCTGGCGAAGTGGTTTCCGCAGGGCGATATCGCCGACGGCAGCAACGTCACCGGCTACATCTCAGCCTACATGACGGTGAAAATCATAGAGATGTGCGGCGATGACCTGACCCGCGAGAACCTGTTGAAGCAGGCGACCAACCTCAACAAGGTCGTCGCGCCGCTGCTGCTCCCCGGCATCACGATCTCGACGCGGCCGGACCGCTACGCGCCGTTCACGCAGATGCAGGTCGCGACCTTCGACGGCAAGAGCTGGGTGCCGCAAGGCGAGATCTTCAACACCGACGCGGCGGCCGGCCGGTAACGATGGCATGATTGGATTGCGCATCGGCCGCCGTGGTCGGCGGACCGATGTGCGCCAACAAGCATGCCTCTAGTACCCCGCCGAACCCGGCACGCCGCCGAACAGTTTCTCCTGCTCGGCGCGGCCGGCGTCGACGATGCGGGTGGTGGCGGTCTCGATGGACTCGCGCAGCCTGTTCATGAACTCGTCGCGCGGCAATCCCGGCGGCAGCGGATCGAGGAATTCGACCACCAGCGTGCCAGGATAGCGCATGAAGGTGCGGCGCGGCCAGAACAGCCCGGAATTGAGCGCGATCGGCAGGCATGGCACGGCGCTCTCGGCATAGATCTGGGCGACGCCGGCCTTGTAGTTCGGCACCGCGCCGGGCGCGGTGCGGGTGCCCTCCGGAAAGATCACGAGCTGACGGCCGCGCTTCACCTCGGCCGCCGCCGCCTTCAGCGTCTTGATCAGCGAGCGCGGGCCGCCGCCGCGCTCGACCGAGATCATGCCGACCTTTTTCAGGTACCAGCCGAACACCGGGATCATCATCAGCTCGCGCTTGAGGATGAACAGCGGATACTCGAAGAAGCGCACCAGCGCGAACGTCTCCCAGAACGACTGATGCTTCGAGGCGACCACCAAGGGTCCGGCCGGAATCTTCTCGACACCGCGGAACTCGATCCTGATGTTGCAGATCACGCGCATCAGGAACAGGCTGGTATTGGCCCATACGGCCTCGAGCGCCATCAGCGCGCCACGCGGCAACAGCAGCGCCGGCAGCGCGACGATGCACAGCACCACCAGCACCAGATAGAACAGCACGTTGAAGATCAGCGAACGCAGGAAGATCATTGCAACCCTTGTTTGAGCAGCCGCTTGGCCGTTTCCCGGATCATGCGCGGTCCTAGTTCGCCTGCGCCGTCGCCGGGCGGCGTGGCACAGCACTCGGCTCGGCGATATCGGAGGTGAGATCGAGGCCGATATCGGCCAGCCGGACCCGGAGCTCGGCCGCGACATATTTGGCGTATTCCGATAGCAAGAGACGGAAGGTTCCGCCACTCGTCCACCATGGCTCATCGCGCCATTTGTCGCCGACCACCGCGAACGGGATCAGCGTGATGTCCGGCATCGCATGCGACAGTTCCACGATCGCGCGCGGCATGTGGTAGTTCGAGGTCACCACGATCAACGACTTGAAGCCGCGCTCACGCGCCCAGCGCCGCGTCTCCGCCGCATTGCTGCGGGTGTTGACCGCCGAGCGGTCGAGATCGACGCAGCAGCTCATCAGCCCCTGACTGTCCGGCACCGAGCGGGAAATGTCGCTGGCGTCGTTGGTCGGGTGCACGCCCGAGATCAGCAGCCGCTTGCCGTAGCCATGCGCCAGCAGTTCCATCGCATCCGAGACCCGCGACGACCCGCCGGTCAGCACCACGATGCCATCGGCATTGTGCGGCGGATCGGTCTCGACGCCGCGCAATTGCGACAGGAAGCCGATGAAGCCGACCGCCGCGGCGACGAAGACGAGCGCCAGCGGCGCGACGATGACGGCGCGCAGCCAGCCGCGCGGCGCGCGGCACGGCCATTCGGCGACGTTTCGTCGGGCTGCAAGCTCATGTGATGCTGATATCCTTCCCCGGGGGATTTTAGAGCATGGCGTGGAAAAGTGGAAACCGGTTTTGCCTCGGCCGGGGCGGCGGCCATGCGCACGAAATCACACCCTCACGGCGCAACGCGATCACGATACTGCCACCATGATTGCGCTGTCGCGGCCCGTCAGTCGATGTCGTCGAGCGTCGCGAACAGGGTGCGCCGCGACGCCCATGCGGTGATCGCCGCGATCAGCACCGCCTGCATCGCCAGCACCAGATAGCCGGAGGGACGTAGCGAGAAGGTGCCGAGCAGGGCCGCGAACTGGTCGCCCACCGGCGTGCCGGAGAACCAGTTGGCGATCGATTCCGAGAAGCCGAAGGCCAGCATCGCCGCACCGCCGCCGATCAGCCCGCCCTCGAGGCCGAGCCTGAGGAAATGCCGCAGGAAGCGGTTGGCGATGAAGCTGTCGCCGGCGCCGACGAAATGCAGCACCTCGACGATCGGACGGTTGGCGGCCATCGCGCCGCGGGTCGCGAACGACACCGAGATGATGGTGGCGATGATCACCAGGATCAGGATGCCGATGCCGGCGAACACCGTGGCGCCGGTCATCGAGCGCATGCGCTCGATCCAGGCGCGGTGATCGTCGACGCTCGCGGTCGGCGCCGCCTGCGTCAGGCGGGCGCGCAGCGCAGCGAGATCGAGCGTACTGCCCGGCTGCACCCGCGCCACGATGACACGCGGCACCGGCAGGTCGTCGATCGAGAGCCCGCTGCCGAGCCACGGCTCCAGCAGCTTGGCGGACTCCTCCTTGCTGAACGGACGGACCTCGAGGATGCCGGACTGCGCCCGTATCGCGTCGACCGCGGCCTGCGCGTCGCGGTCGAGGTCGCGGCCGGGTGACGGGCGCACCTGGATGGTGATCTCGCTCGCCACCTCGGACTGCCATTCGG
The DNA here is from genome assembly GCF_002831585.1 of Bradyrhizobium sp. SK17. Classification (GTDB taxonomy): domain Bacteria; phylum Pseudomonadota; class Alphaproteobacteria; order Rhizobiales; family Xanthobacteraceae; genus Bradyrhizobium. Next base: position 287,580 of record NZ_CP025113.1, read on the forward strand.
CGGCCGAGGCGCTGACCAGCAGCACGGTGCCGGTGGTCAGCGAGGCAAGGAAGGTCATGATCGCGACCACCGCGACCAGCGCGCGGCCCGAGATCGAGGCGCGCGGCACGATCGGCGACATGTTGCGCGCGGTGGCCGGGACCTGCGGACGCTCGCGCCCGAGATCGACCAACGACACCTTCTCGTCGCCGCTCCTACTCATAGATGTGCAGCCGTCCCTGATGCAGCACCAGCCGCCGCGCCTCGTATTGATCCATCAGCGTGATGTCGTGGGTCGCGATGATGACCGCGGTGCCGGATTTGTTCAGCTCGATGAACAGCCGCAGCAGGCGGCGCCCGAGCGTCGGATCGACGCTGCCGGTCGGCTCGTCGGCGAGCAGCAACTGCGGCCGCGAGATCACCGCGCGCGCGATCGCGGCGCGCTGTTTCTCGCCACCCGACAGGATCGGCGGCAGCGCATCCATGCGCTCGCCGAGGCCGACCCATTTCAGCAGGTCGATCACCTCGCGGCGATAGGTCGATTCCTCGCGGCCCATCACCCGGAACGGCAGCGCGACGTTCTCATAGGTCGTCATGTGGTCGAGCAGGCGGAAATCCTGCAGCACGATGCCGATGCGCTTGCGCAGGTCGGCGACCTGGTCCTTGTTGAGCAGGGAGACATCCTTGCCGAACAGATTGACCAGCCCGCGGGTCGGCCGCAGCGACAGGAACAACAATCGCAGCAGCGAGGTCTTTCCGGCGCCGGACGGCCCGGTGAGGAACTGGAACGAATGCGCCGGGATCATGAAGGACAGGTCGCGCAAAATCTCCGGGCCGAGCCCGTAGCGCAGACCGACATTTTCGAACCGAACCAATGCGCTAGCTCCGTTCGACAGGGCCGATAGCCCGATACCCCGCACGCCACCCGAAACCTGCGGCCCGGGCACTGGCCGATCGGCCGCGAACCGCACAGAAAGGTTGTGCGTCGGTTATGGTTTCCGATTCGTTAACGGTCGCTAAGTAGCATCCGGGCATACGGAGATTCGGCTCCATGCATATCGTTTGCCCGCATTGTACAACATCCTACGCCATCAATCCGGCCACGCTGGGCGCAGCCGGGCGCACCGTCCGCTGTTCCCGCTGCCGCGAGGTCTGGCTGGCCCGGCCGGAAGACGCGATGGAGACCGTCGCCCCCACCCTGGCCTACCAGCCCGCGGGCTCCGATCTCGCCGCCGAATGGGAGGCGATGGGTCGGGAGGACGTTAACGAGACCCCGGTGGTCGACAGCCCCTCGATTTCGGCTGATTTGCCCTCCGACGGGCACCATGAGGCTGAATGGCCTGTCGTGGCCGAGGCGGACGCCGCCGTCCATGCCGACGCCGAAGAGACGGCCGGGACCAGGCGCCGCTTCCGCCTGCCCCGGCTTCCCCGCCTGTTCCGCCTGCCGGCCCTGCCGCGGATTCCCTTCATGCCGGTGATCGGCGCCCTGCCGACCACCTGCGGCGCCATGGGCGCGCTGATCATCGCGCTGTTCGTCTGGCGCAACGACGTGGTGCGCCTGCTGCCGCAAACGGCGCTGTTCTACAAGATGGTCGGGCTCGACGTGAATCTGCGCGGCCTCGCCTTCAAGGACCTCAAGATCACCAACGAGACCGTGGACGGCAAGCCGGTGCTGGTGATCGAGGGCATGATCGTCGGCCAGACCAGGAAGCCGGTCGAATTGCCGCGGCTGCGCTTCTCGGTGCGCGACGCGCAGGGTGCCGAAATCTACGCCTGGAACGCGGTGCTGGAGCAGCCGGTGCTCAATCCCGGCGAGCGCGCCTTCTTCAAGTCGCGGCTCGCCTCACCGCCGCCCGAAGGCCGCAATATCGACGTACGCTTCTTCAACAAGCACGACCTCGCCGGCGGCCGCGCCTGAGGCTGCCGACCAATCCTTTCGGGACCTGACCCATCACCATGACGCGTGTTCTGATCGCCGACGATGAAGACTCGATGCGCTCGCTGGTGGCGCGTGCCATTGCGATGGACGGCCATGAGACCGTGACCGCGCAGGACGGCGCGGAGGCGCTGGAACTGCTGACCCGCGACGAAGGCGCGTTCGACCTGCTGCTCACCGACATCCAGATGCCCATCATGGACGGCATCGCGCTGGCGCTGACCGCGGCGCGCGACTTCCCGGAACTGAAGATCCTGCTGATGACCGGCTTCGCCCATCAGCGCGAGCGCGCGTCGGGCCTCAGTGCCATCGTGCATGACGTGGTGACGAAACCGTTCTCGGTGGCCGATATCCGCACCGCGGTGGCAGATGCGCTGGCGGCGAGGAAAGCCAGCTAGGCGGTCATTGCGGAGCGAAGCAGCAGCCTCGCGCACGCCTCGTCATGCCCCGCGAAAGCGGGGCATCCAGTGCGCCGCGGCTTCTCGATTCAAGCACTGACGTCTCTGGAATACTGGATCGCCCGGTCGAGCCGGGCGATGACAGCAGAGATGATGGCCGGCTCAATAATCCTTCAACAGCCGCTCGATGTAGTCGAGCTCGATCTGCGGCCGTGACGGATCGGCGAGGCGGCGGCGCAGTTCTTCGAGGATGCGGCGGACGCGCTGGACGTCGATCTCGCCGGGGATCTTCACCGTGTAGTCGTCGCCGAACTCGCGGCCGTGCAGCGGACGGCCGAGCGGATCGGTCTGGTTGCCGCCGCTCTGCTGGCGGCCGGCGCGATTGCCTTGGCCGTCGCCCTGCTGGTCGCCATCGCCCTGCTGCATCGCTTCGGCGAGGCTTTGCGCGCCCTTGCGCAGCGCATCGAGCGCGCGCCCTTGCGAATCCACGGCGCCGTCGGCATTGCCCTCGCCGAGCCTGCCGGACGCATCGCCCATCGCGGAATCGGCCTGATCGAGCCCGTCGCCGTCGTCGCCCTGTTCACCCTGGTCGCCGCCTTGCTCGCCCTGCTGGGCCTGATCGCCTTGCTGACCTTTTTGGCCCTTCTGGCCGCGCTGCTCCGGACCCATGCCGCGCTTGGCGAGTTCCTCCTGCAACTTCTTCAACCGGTCGCGCAGCGCCTGCTGATCCTGCTGCAGGTCGCCCATCGGTTGGTCGCCCTGCTTGCCGCGCATCCGGTCGCGACGGGAATCCTGGCCCTGCTTGAAGGTCTTGTCACGCAATTGCTGCTGCTTGCGGATCATGTCGCCGAGCTCGTTGAGCGACTGCTGCATGCCGTCGTCGCCCTGTCCGGGCTGCGCCATCTGCAGATTTTCCAGCATCTGCTGCATCTGCTCGAGCAGCTGCCGCGCAGATTCCTTGTCGCCGGAGCGCGACATCCGCTCCATGCGATCAAGCATGTTCTTGAGGTCCTGCTGGCTCAAGACCTTGGCGTTGGGATCGAGCGGGCGGGCGAGCTGCTGGGGATTGTTGCGGTATTGCTCGGCAAGCTGGCGCAGGAAATTGTCGAGCGCCGCGCGCAGATTGTCGGTGAGCTTCTTGATCTCCTCGTCGCTGGCGCCGCGCTCCAGCGCCTGCTTGAGCGCGTCCTGCGCCGCGCGCAGCGCCTTGTCGACATCGCTGATGTTGCCGTCCTCGATGGTGACGGCGAGCGCCCACAGGCTGGCAACCACCTCGCGCAGCTGGTCGTCGGTGCGAGCCGCTTCGAGCTGGCGGGCCACGGAGTGCAGGCCGAGATAATAGCCGGTCTCCGGCGTGAACATTTCCGGCGCGATCATCAACGCATCGAGCGCGGCATAGACCTGGCCGTTCTGGTTGGCGTCGAGCGCCAGGATGCGGCGCTGCTCGATCAGCGCGCGCGCCAGGGGCTTGGTGAACAGTCGCTCGGGCAGGCGCATGTTGAAGGGTTCGCTCTTGCCCTCATTGCCGGCCTCGTCCTTGGCCGTCAGCGTCAGCGTCACGTCGGCGCCGGCATAGGGGTCCTCGCTGAGGTCCTTCACGGTCTGGCCGACGCCGTTGCGGGTGCGCGCGTTCGGCAGCACCAGCGCGAATTGCGGCGCCTCGAACAACGGCCGCGGCTGCGCGGGCTTGCCGTCGGCATCCTTGCCCGCATCGGCAGGCCGCGCCACGAATTGGGCGCGGGCTTCGCTGACGCCGTAATCGTCCTCGAGCTTGTAAGACAGCTGCAAGGCGCCGCGCGCCTGCCGCTCCGGATCCTTGGCGAGCGCGATCGACGGCGCACGGTCCGGCGTCGCGGTGAATTTCCACTGCGGCTGGCCGGCCGGTGCGCGGACATGCGCGGTGCCGTCGGCGGTGATCTTGAAATGGCGCTCGTTGGTGCCCTTCGGCGCCTGCCCGTCGGGCGCGACCTCGGTGACGCCGCCACCGACGACGACGTCGATAGTGCCGCCGCTGGAGCGCACCAGCAGCGTGCTGCCGGAGGGAACCGCGAGCGGGGTGTTGTCGGCGGCGCTGGCGTCCTTGTTGGCGTTGGACAGGATGATCGGCGGCTTGCCGGTGTAGTTCGGCGGCGTCACCCAGGCATCGACCCTGACATTGGCCGGCGCCATGATGCCGTTCCAGTCGAACGCCGAGGCCACCCGCAGGCCGCGTTCGTCGCCGGCGGCGACATAGGTCGCGACCAGCATCACGATGACCAGCGCGCGCAGCGCCCAGGGATCGTGCAGCGAGACACGCGGCCGCGGCAGACCGGCGCTGATCCGCTTGAGCGAGGCCAATGTGCGCTCGCGCTGCGCCTGCCATAGCGCCAGCGCGAACGGATCCTTGTTGGTGAGCGTGTCGGAGAGCGTGGTCGCGGGACGGTGCGGGATGCCGGCGCCGCGGTCGAGCCGGCTCAGCCCTTCCTCGCGGCTCGGCCAGCGGAAGTGCACCAGCGGCAGCAGCGCCGCGAGCCCGGCAAGGCCGAACAACCCAGCACCGGCCACGCGTGCGACAAACGGCAGCACGAGCCACAGCCCCGCCCAGGACGCGACCAGGAACAGTCCTACGACCGTCAGGAACCGCGCCAGATGCGGCCAGGCCCGTTCCCACGCAATCGCGAATTTTGCCCGCTGCAGAGCCTCGTTGAGCTTCTGTTGCGTCAGCTTCAGCCGCGCAGCCGCATCGCTGTCGCGCGCGGCGCTTGACGGGGTGTCAGACGGGTCGATGTTGGCTCCGCTCAATAAAATCTCCGGGGTAGCCGGCAGGTCAGCCTAGCACAGCGGCGGCTTTGAGGCACCCGTTCCGGGACGTAACCCACACCGGGAAATACGCATAACACGAAGGCGTGACTGCGGCGGTTCGACCCCGTAACGTCCCGGCCGAACCAACGCCTTAACGCATGAGGAAACGACATGGACCAGAAGACGCACGACAAGGGGCTCGAAATCCGCAAGGCGGTGCTCGGCGAGGCCTATGTCAACAATGCGCTGAAGAACTCGGACAGCTTCAACAAGCCGTTCCAGGAACTCGTCACCGAATATTGCTGGGGCGCGGTCTGGGGCCGCGAGGAGTTGCCGCGCAAGACCCGCAGCATGCTCAACCTCGCCATGATCTCGATCCTGAACCGTCCGCACGAGTTGAAGGCGCATATCAAGGGCGCGCTGACCAATGGCGTGTCACGCGACGAGATCCGCGAGATCTTCATGCAGGTCTCGATCTATGCCGGCATTCCCGCGGGCGTCGACAGCTTCCGCATCGCGCGCGAAGTGTTCGCCGAGCTCGACAACAAGGCGTGAGGCGCTGCTGCCTCACCGCCGTCGTCCCGGCGAAGGCCGGGACCCATAACCACAGGCGTTCGTGATGAGAGATGCTGGAGCCCCAGCGTCGCACAACAATCTAATGCGGTGGTTATGGGTCCTGGCTTTCGCCAGGACGACATCGAGGGGCGCGGGGCTTCGCGCATAACGAAGAATAAGGAAACGACCCATGGAAATCGGATTCATCGGCCTCGGGAAGATGGGCTTCCCGATGGCGCGCCGGCTGATCGAGGCCGGCCACAAGCTCACCGTGTTCGACACCAGCAAGGACGCACTCGGCCGGCTTGTTGCGCTTGGCGCTGCGGCCGCGACGTCGCCCAAGGATATCGCCGACCGCGTCGAGACCGTGATGGCGAGCCTGCCCTCGTTGCAGGCCTCGCTCGAGGTCGCGACCGGTGCGGGCGGCGTGATCGAGGGCACGCGCGTCAAGCGTTTCATCGATCTGTCGACGGTCGGCTCCCAGATGGCGGTGAAGATCCACGATCTGCTGGCGAAGAAGAACATCGTGCAGATCGACAGCCCGGTCTCGGGTGGTGTCTCCGGCGCCGAGAAGGGCACGCTGGCGGTGATGGTGTCGGGCCCGCGCGCCGATTTCGAGCTGGTCAAGGGCGCGCTCGACGACATCGGCAAGGTGTTCTTCATCGGCACCAAGCCGGGCTCCGGCCAGACCATGAAGCTCGCCAACAACTTCCTCTCCGCAACCGCGATGGTTGCGACCTCGGAAGCCGTGGTGATGGGCGTGAAGTCCGGGCTCGATCCGGCCGTGATGATCGACGTCATCAATGCCGGCTCGGGGCTGAACACCGCGAGCCGCGACAAGTTTCCTCGCTCGGTCTTGCCGCGCAGCTTCGACTTCGGCTTCGCCACCGGCTTGATGGTGAAGGACGTCCGCCTCGCGGTCGAGGAGATGCGCTCGCTCGGGCTGTCGATGGAGGTCGCCGAAGCCGTCGGCCGGCTCTGGGAGGTGATCATCCGGGAGGAAGGCGCGGAGTCGGATTTCACCGCGGCGATCAAGCCGATCGAGAAGGCTGCGGGCGTGATCGTGGGCGGAAAAGGCAGTCACGCCGCCAAATAAGCGGTGCGTAGGATGGGTGGAGCGCAGCGATACCCATCGATGGTTCCCGTGCGGCGAGACGATGGGTATCGCTGCGCTCCACCCATCCTACAAAATCACAGCCACGGCGCGGGCTTGTCCATCGCGATCAGTGCGTCGACATCGATGCGCGGGCGGATCACGGCGTATTGGTCGTCCTTGACCAGCACCTCCGGCACCAGCGGCCGCGTGTTATAGGTACCGGCCTGCACCGCGCCATAGGCGCCGGCGGTCATGATCGCCAGGAGATCGCCGGCCTTCGGCTGCGGCAGCGCGCGGTCGAGCGCGAGATAGTCGCCGGTCTCGCAGACCGGGCCGACCACGTCGGCGATCATGGTCGGCGTGGCGGCGGCTGGCTGCCGCACGGGCAGGATGTCGTGATGCGCCTCATACAGCGTCGGCCGGATCAGGTCGTTCATCGCGGCGTCGATGATGACGAAATTCTTGGCATCGCCCGGCTTCACATGGATCACGCGGGCCACGAGGATGCCGGCATTGCCGACGATCATGCGGCCCGGCTCGAACATCAGCGTGCAGCCGAGATTGTGGGTGACGCGCTTGACCATCGCGGCATAGGCGGCCGGTTCCGGCGGCGCGGCGCGGTCCATGTAATAGGGAATGCCGAGGCCACCGCCAAAATCGACATGCGAGATGTCATGGCCGTCGGCGCGCAGCGTCTGCACGAATTCGGCGAGCAGGCGGAAGGCGGCCTCCAGCGGGCCGAGATCGGTGATCTGACTGCCGATATGCACGTCGGTGCCGGTGACCTTGATGCCCGGCAGCTTCGCCGCGCGGGCATAGACCTCGCGGGCGCGTGCGATCGGAATGCCGAACTTGTTCTCCGACTTGCCGGTGGAAATCTTGGCATGGGTGCCGGCATCGACGTCGGGATTGACCCGCACCGAGATCCGCGCGGTGGTCTTCATCTCGACCGCGAGTCGCGACAGCATCTCGAGCTCCGGCTCGGACTCGATATTGATGCAGAGGATGTCGGCCGCGAGTGCGGCACGCAGCTCGGGTTCGGTCTTGCCGACGCCGGAGAACAATATCTTCGAGGGCGGAATGCCAGCCGCCAGCGCCCGCTTCAATTCGCCGCCGGACACCACGTCGGCGCCGGCGCCGAGCTTGGCCAGCGTCCGCAACACCGACTGGTTGGAGTTCGCCTTCATGGCGTAGCACACCAACGCCTTCTCGCCGGCGAAGGCTTCGGTGAAGACGCGATAGTGCCGCTCCAGCGTCGCGGTCGAATAGCAATAGAACGGCGTGCCGACGGCTTCCGCCAGCTCAATGAGATTGACCGCCTCGGCATGCAGCACGCCGTTGCGATAGTCGAAATGATTCATGACACGCTAGGTTGTTTGAGCATGATCTGTTCGGAAAACCGGTTGCCACTTTTCCGTATCATGCTCCCGAAATTAGTTGCCGAGCAGCGGATCGAGGACGAAGGGCCGTTTATTGCCACGCGTCGCGGCCGGCGCCGCATCCGAGCCATAGGTCGGATTGAACACGCTGGGCTGTGCCGCCCGCTCGCTCTCGGTATCGCTCGCTGCGGCGCCCGGCGCGGCGTTCGCGGTCGGCGGCAGGTCGAGCGGTCCCTTGCGGCCGCAGCCGCCCAGCGCAAGCGCCGAAACGCCCAGCACAATAATGGCCCATCCCGAGGGGGTCAGGCGGTTCTTGCTAGTCACGACGAATTCCCCAATTTGGGGCGCACCATACAAACATTGGCGTGCTCTGGCGAGAGGCGGAGGACGATGAAATCACGGCCAAATTTTCACGATCAGCCCAATTTTCGCTCTTTTTCCAGCCGCTTGGCCCAGGCCTTGGCCTGCGCCATCACATTCTTCGGCGCCGTGCCGCCAAACGAGGTCCGGCTCTTGACCGAGGATTCGACGCTGAGCACCTTCAGCGCCTCTGCCGTAATCTTCGGTTCGACCTCCTGCATGGCCGCAAGCGGCAGTTCGTGCAGCGCCACGCCCTTGCTGGAGGCCAAGCCGACGATGCGTCCGGTAACGTGGTGGGCATCGCGGAAGGGCATTTTCAGGGTGCGCACCAGCCAGTCGGCAAGGTCGGTCGCAGTGGCATAGCCCTCGCCGGCCGCGGCCTTCATCTTTGCTTCGTCGGGCACCAGATCCTCGACCATGCCGGTCATGGCGCGGATCGCGAGCGACAGCGCCTCGAACGCCTCCATCGCGCCCTGCTTGTCCTCCTGCATGTCCTTTTGATAGGCGAGCGGCAGGCCCTTCATCACGATCAGGAGCGCGGTGAGCGCACCGATCACACGGCCGGTCTTGGCGCGCACCAGCTCGGCCGCGTCCGGATTGCGCTTCTGCGGCATGATCGACGAGCCGGTGGTGAACTTGTCGCTGAGCTTGACGAGGCCGACGAGCGGCGAGGTCCAGATCACGATCTCTTCGGCGAAGCGCGACATGTGCACCGCGCAGATCGCGGCGGCCGACAGCGTCTCCAGCACGAAATCGCGATCCGATACCGCGTCGAGCGAATTGGCCATCGGACGGTCGAAGCCGAGCGCCTTGGCGGTCGCAGTGCGGTCGATCGGAAACGAGGTGCCGGCGAGCGCGGCGGCGCCGAGCGGCGATTCGTTCAGCCGCTTGCGCGCGTCGGCAAAGCGGCCACGGTCGCGGCCGGCCATCTCGACATAGGCCAGCAGATGATGGCCGAAGGTGACGGGCTGCGCGGTTTGCAGATGGGTGAAGCCCGGCATCACGGTTCCGGCATGCTCCAGCGCGCGGGTCACCAGCGCCTGCTGGAACGCGGCCAGCGCCGCGTTCGTCTCGTCGATCGTGTCGCGGACATAGAGCCGGAAATCGGTGGCGACCTGGTCGTTGCGCGAGCGTGCGGTGTGCAGCCGGCCCGCGGCCGGCCCGATCAGCTCGGACAGCCGCGACTCCACGTTCATATGGATGTCCTCGAGCGCACGCTTGAAGTCGAAATCGCCCTTGCCGATTTCTGACAAAATCGTGTCTAGACCTTTACCGATATTTTTCGCATCAGCTGAGGTGATGATGCCCTGCGCGGCGAGCATCGCGGCGTGGGCCTTGGACGCGGCAATGTCCTGGGCATAAAGGTGACGGTCGACGTCGATGGAGACGTTGATTTCCTCCATGATCGCGTCGGGACGCTCCGAGAACCGGCCGCCCCACATCTTGTTGCTCATGACATCTCGCTCACGAATTTGCATTTCAGGCCTTGCTGTTTCATTGGCCGTAGCGCGAAACAGGATGGCGGTTCCGAACGTATTCCCGGCACTGCATAGCCATAACTGACCCAGGATGACAAACGATATGCCCGAGACGCCCCCATCTGAGCCGACCGCCAAGCCGACTGCCAAGCGGCGCATACCGCTGGTGATCGGCGCCGTGCTGGTCGGAGCCGTGATCGGCTATGTCGGGGTCTCCAGCCTCAGGCATCCCCCCGGCGGCGACGTGGCCTGCAACGGCGCGGTCGCACTGGCCAAGAAGATCGCCCCGCTCGCCCATGGCGAGGTCGCGGCGCTGACCATGGCCACCACGCCGTTGAGGATACCGGACCTCGCCTTCGAGGACGCCAACGGCCAGCCGAAGAAACTCTCGGATTGGCGCGGCAAGACCGTGCTGGTCAATCTGTGGGCCACCTGGTGCGTACCCTGCCGCAAGGAGATGCCGGCGCTCGACAGCCTGCAAACCAAGCTCGGCGGCAAGGATTTCGAGGTGGTCGCGATCAACATCGACACCCGCGACCCGGACAAGCCGAAGAACTTCCTGAAAGAGGCCAATCTGACCAATCTCAGCTATTTCAGCGATCAGAAAGCCAAGGTTTTTCAGGATCTTAAGAACATAGGCAAGGCGCTCGGCATGCCGACCTCGGTGCTGGTCGACGGCCAGGGCTGCGAGATCGCCAATATCGCCGGCCCCGCCGAATGGGCGAGCGACGATGCGATCAAGCTGGTGAAGGCGGCGCTAGCCCCGGCCGCGGCGGGGTTCTGATCAGGCGACGGCGTTGAGGTTGCCGCCGATTCCGGGCGACAGATTCGCGGTCGAAGGCGTGCCGAGCAGGGTCTGAACCGCGAACTTTTCCGCGTCGAGGTTTTGCTTGGTCACGCGGGTCGCGATCTCACCTTGCAGGTTGCCCTGCTGCATCGACAGGATGCTGGTGACCATGCTCATCATGTCCATACGCGGTACTCCCAAGTGCAACTTGACGTAGCGCGCGAAAGTTAATGCTTGGGTAACGGATGGCCGCGTCAGGCTGACGCATCGTCGTCTTCATGGCGCAGGAGGTCGCCCGGCTGGCACTTCAGATAGGTGCAGATCCGCTCCAGTGTGTCGAACCGGACGCCTTTCACCTTGCCCTGCTTGAGCAGGGACAGATTGGCCTCGGTGATCCCGACATATTCGGCAAGCTCCTTCGATTTCACGTTGCGCTCGGCGAGCATCACGTTGAGCCGGACCCGGATCGGCATTGCAAAGCCTCAGACGAATTGCGCGTGCTCGTCGGCGATCGCGTTGGCCTCGGCCATCACCCAGGCGGTCACCGCGACTAGGCCGGCGAACAGCAGGGCCAGCAGCGTATCGGAGCCGAACGCGATCACGACCGATTTGCCTTGCGCGTAGGTCTGCCAGCTCAGCAAAATCGAGAGCAGCGCGCCGATCAGCGGCTTCAGCAGGGTCGAGGCGAGCATCGCGATCGCGAGGTCGCGCAACCCCGCAACGTTATCGGCGGTAAAGAAACGTCCCGCGGCGAACGCACTGAAGCAGCGGCGCACCCGCGACAATCCCCAGATCAGACAGGCCAGCGGCATTGCCGAGACCATCAGGCTCATCACGCGGACCAGCCAACCGATCGGATGGAATGCGACGCCGTTCAGCCCGGCATCGCGCAGGATCGCCTCATCCGGGCTCGCCAGCCAATAGGCCAGTAATCCCACGGCGAGCACGAAGGAGATCGCGGTACACGCATAGGCGAGCACGCGGCTGACCGAGCGGATGCGGGCGAGGCGCGCGGGCCGCACGGACGGGGAAAACTCTGACGAAAGGGACACAGACATACTCGACCTCGGAGGTTGCTGGCGTATTATTATTGTTTTACGATAATAAATATTCGCAAGTCAACATATCTTGAAAGGTACCTCATGCTCCGACGCCCCGCGCGCACCATCTGCGCTCTTCTCTTGCTGACCACAACCGTGCATGCGCAGCCTTCGACATCGCGTGGACAGATCTCGGTCGCGCAGGTCGGGGCGATGCTGGATCAGGCCGCCACCAATCCGACCGCGCGCCAGACATTGACGGCGTATCTGGCCGGGTCAGGCGAAACCGCCGGCTGGCTGATGGATACGGCACGCGGCCTGCCGCCCTGCGCGCGGCGGCTGTCACTCGACGCACAGCAGGCTCGCGACGCGATCGCCGGCGCCACCGCCGAGACACCGGCGACGCCGCTGATCATCCGCGGCATGCTGAGGCGCGCAGGATGCCGGTTGACCGAATGACGGACGCCTAAGCCGCGTTCGCCGCGAAGGCCGCACCGAGCGTGCGAAGCGCCTGCCGGGTCCGCACGTCGGACAGCTTTGAGTAGAGCACGACATCGCGGCTCGGCAACGGCGGCAGGCCAAGCCGCGGCCCGAGGTCGACGGTATCCGCCGGCGCCACCCGGCGCGCCAGCGCCGCGACCGCAAGGCCCGCTGAAATCGCCGCGCCGATCGTCGCAAGGCCGCCACCGACGAACGCTTCGGTCCAGGGAATGCCGGCAGCGTCGAGCGCCTCGACCGCCATCGCGCGCACGCTGCACGGCTCGGCCTGTGTCGCCAGACGCAGCGGCTCGCCAGGGCGATGGTGGAAATCGGGTGCGGCCATCCAGCCGAATGATTCCTCGAACAAGACGTCGCCATCGCGGCGTTCGGCGTCGTGGCGCAGCACGATCGCCGCATCGAGCCTGCCGTCGTCGAATGCGCTGAGCACGGACCGCGACGTGTCGACATGGAGCTGGATCACCAGCCCCGGATCGGTGGCGTTCATCCGCTTCAACAGCGATGCGAGCTCCGATCCGACGATGTGGTGGCTGATGCCGACCATCAGCCGCCGGTGCTCGACCGCGAACGCCCCGATCGCCGACTGATGCGCGGCAACCAGATCGCGCGCGGCGCCGAGGAAGGCGGCGCCTTCAGCGGACAGCCGCACCAACCGCGGCGTTCGCTCCAGCAGCCGGCGGCCGAGCCCATCCTCCAGCCGCCTGATCTTCAGGCTGACCGCGGACTGCGTGGTCTCCATCGCCTGGGCCGCGCGGGTGAAGCTACTGAGGTCCGCCACCAGCACGAAGGCCTGCACCGCCTCGATGTCGAGCGCCTTCATGGCCATTCATTGGAAATGAATATCATTGAAATGCATTATCATACGGTTTTCCAATGATCAACGAAGCCCTAGGTTCGGCTGAACGCAACGATCGCCGCTAGGAGAGCCAACATCATGCCGCTGACCCGCGTCTCGCTGCGGCGGGGCAAGCCCGCCGCCTACCGCAAGTCAATCCTCGAAAGCCTGTATCGCGCCATGCGCGAGACCTTCGATGTGCCGGAAGACGATCGCTTCATGACGATCTCCGAGCACGACGATGACGACTTCGTCTACGGCGCCGATTACCTCGGCATCAGGCGGAGCGACGACCTGGTCATCATCCAGATCACGGTCAGCAACACCCGCCCCGTGGCGCAGAAGCAGAGGCTGTATCGGCGGATCGTCGAGCTGCTGGCGGAAAGTCCCGGGCTGCGCCGCGAGGACATCTTCATCAACCTGGTCGAGGTGCTGCCCGAGAACTGGTCGTTCGGCAACGGTGAGGCGCAGTACGTCCGATGACTGCCACACCGCTCCTCTCGCCGCGGATGAGCGGCATCAAGCCTTCGCCCGCATCGGTGCTGCGGCGCCGCGCACGCGAGCTGCGCGCGGCCGGGCGCGACATCATCGAGCTGTCGTCGGGCAACCTGGACTTCCCGACGCCTGACCATGTGATCGCGGCGGCGCATCAGGCGGCCCTGCGCGGCGAGACCCGTTACACCGATGTCGATGGTACGCCGGAGCTGAAGCAGGCGGTGCAGGCCGCGCTGCGGCGCGATCATCGCCTCGACTACGGGCTGGACGAGATCGCCATCACCAACGGCTCGACCCAGGCGCTGTTCAACGCGCTGCTGGCGACGCTGGCAGCCGAAGACGAAGTGATCATCCCCGCACCCTATTGGGCCCCCTATCTCGACCAGGTGCGGCTCGCAGGCGCGACGCCGGTGGTCGTGCCATGCGCGCAGAACAACGGCTTCAAGCTGCGCGCGGATGATCTGCGAGCGGCGATCTCGGCGCGAACCCGTTGGGTCATCGTCAACAATCCGGTCAATCCCTCCGGCGCGCTGTATTCGCATGAGGACCTCAGCGAGATCGCCGCGGTCCTGTTGCAGCATCCGGACATCTTCGTGCTGGCCGACGGGCTCTACGAGCACATCACGTTCGACGGCGCGCCGGCGCCGACGCTAGCGGCAATCGAGCCGCGCCTGAAGCCGCGGACGCTGACGGTCAGCGGCCTCGCCAAGAGCTACGCCATGATGGGGTGGCGGATCGGCTATGCCGCCGGACCTGCGGCGCTGATCCGCGCGATGATCACGATCCAGTCGCAAACCACGTCCGGCGCATCGTCGATCAGCCAGGCCGCCGCGGTCGCGGCGCTCGATGGCGCGCAGGAGGTGCTGGCCGAGCGCGCCGCAATCCTTTGCGGGCGGCGGGATCGCTTTGTCGAACTCGTGAACGGATGCGCCGGGTTGTCCTGCGCGCCGCCCGAAGGCACGTTCTATCTGCTGGTCAACTGCGCCGGCGTGATCGGCAAGCGCGCGCCCGACGGCCGGGCGATCGAGACCGACCGCGACTTCTCGACCTATCTGCTCGAACAGGCGGACGTGGTGGTGTTCCCCGGCGAGGATTTTGGGCTGTCGCCCTATTTCCGCGTCAGCTTCGCCAACCCGTCGGCGACCATCGAGGAAGCCGCGAGACGGGTGAGGCGCGCCTGCGCGACACTGCAATGACGCCTCTCCAGCAGAGACAGCGTCTTGCGCTAGCAGCTCATTTGTTCGGACTTGGGACGGGCGTAACTGTCATCATCAGTCTCGTACCCGCGACGCTTGCGCTGTTGCGGGCGCTGAACTGAAGCGCGAGCCGATGACTATCGCGTCGGGACCGGCTTGTCGCCGCGATAGTCGTAGAAGCCGCGCTGGCTCTTGCGTCCGAGCCAGCCAGCCTCGACATACTTCACCAGCAGCGGGCACGGCCGGTATTTGGAATCCGCCAGCCCCTCATGCAGCACCTGCATGATCGACAGGCAGGTATCGAGGCCGATGAAATCGGCGAGCTCGAGCGGGCCCATCGGATGGTGCGCGCCGAGCTTCATCGCGGCATCGATCGCCTCGACGTTGCCGACGCCTTCATACAGCGTATAGATCGCCTCGTTGATCATCGGCAGCAGGATGCGGTTGACGATGAAGGCGGGGAAATCCTCCGACACCGCGACCTGCTTGCCGAGCTTGGCGACGAACGCCTTGGCGGTGTCGAAGGTCACGTCGTCGGTGGCGATGCCGCGGATCAGCTCGACCAGCTCCATCGCCGGCACCGGATTCATGAAATGAATGCCGATGAATTTCTCCGGGCGATCAGTCGAGGCGGCGAGCCTCGTGATCGAGATCGACGACGAGTTGGTCGCGACGATCGCTTCGGGCTTCAGCACCGCACAGACGTCGTGGAAGATCTTGCGCTTGGTCTCTTCCTTCTCGACCGCGGTCTCGATCACGAGATCGCAATCGGCCAGCGCATCGATCGTTTCGGCGGAAGCGATGCGGTCGAGCGCCTGCTTCCTCTCGCTCTCGCTGATCGCCTTCTTGGCGACCTGGCGGGTCAGATTGCCGTTGATGGTCGCCAGCGCCGACTTCAGCCGGTCGCCCGAGACATCGTTGAGCACCACGTCGAAGCCAGCCAGCGCCGCCACATGGGCGATGCCGTTGCCCATCTGGCCCGAACCGATCACGCCGACCTTTTTGATTGCCACCGTCATCTTGTCATCCACCGGAACGGCGCGCATGTCGCGCCTGCCCAATTCCAACGATACCCGAAGCGAAGCCTTCCGGGTTGCCCAATCCGCCGGAAAACGTTTCCCGGGACCATGATGTGATCACCAAGTAATCGCATCCGATCCATCTTCCTTGTCGGGCACGATCTTTCCGGAAAACCGTTTCCGGATCGTTGCCCCAACAATAATAACACCGGCCGGAGATTACTCATCCGGCCGGTATTTTGTCGCTTACTTTCCGAGCTTGCCGAGTGCTTCGGTCAATTCCGGAACCGCCTGGTAGAGGTCGGCGACCAGGCCGTAATCGGCGACCTGGAAGATCGGCGCGTCTTCATCCTTGTTGATGGCGACGATCACCTTGGAGTCCTTCATGCCGGCCAGATGCTGGATCGCGCCGGAGATGCCGACCGCGACATAGAGTTCCGGGGCCACCACCTTGCCGGTCTGACCGACCTGCCAGTCGTTCGGCGCGTAGCCGGCATCGACCGCGGCGCGCGAGGCGCCGACGCCGGCGCCGAGCTTGTCGGCGAGCGGCTCGATGTACTTGGCGAAGTTCTCGCGGCTCTGCATGGCACGGCCGCCGGAGACGATGATCTTGGCCGAGGTCAGTTCCGGACGGTCGCTCTTGGCAACTTCCTCGCCGACGAACGTCGACAGGCCCGGATCGGCGGCGGACGCGGCGTTCTCGATTGCCGCGCTGCCGCCTTCGCCGGCGGCGGCGAAGGTCGAGGTGCGGACCGTGATCACCTTCTTGGCGTCCTTCGACTTCACGGTCTGGATCGCGTTGCCGGCATAGATCGGCCGCTCATAGGTGTCGGGCGCGACGACCTTGATGATCTCGGAGACCTGCATGACGTCGAGCAGCGCTGCGACGCGCGGCATCACGTTCTTGAAGCGCGAGGTCGCGGGCGCGACGAAGGCGTCATAGCCGGGGGCCAGCGCGACGATCAGCGCGGCCAGCGGCTCGGCGAGATCGTGTTCATAGGCCGGGCCTTCGGCCACCAGCACCTTGCTGACGCCGGCGAGCTTGGCGGCGGCTTCCGCCGCAGCCTTGGTGCCCTGACCGCCACCGGCAACCAGCACATGCACGTCGCCGCCGAGCTGGCTCGCCGCGGTCAGCGCCTTGTTGGTCGAGTCCTTCAGGGTCTCGTGGTCGTGTTCGGCAATCAACAGCGTCGTCATCAGAGAACCCCGGCTTCGGTCTTGAGCTTGTTCACGAGTTCGGCGACGTCCTTGACCTTGACGCCCGCCTTGCGGCCTGCCGGTTCCGCGGTCTTCAGCACTTCCAGACGCGGCGTCACGTCGACGCCGTAGTCAGCGACGCTCTTGTCGTCGATCGGCTTCTTCTTCGCCTTCATGATGTTGGGCAGCGACGCGTAACGCGGCTCGTTGAGGCGGAGGTCGGTGGTGACGATCGCCGGGCCCTTGAGCTTGATGGTCTGCAGACCGCCGTCGACTTCGCGGGTGACCTTGAAGTCACTGCCTTCGACCTCGAGCTTGGAGGCGAAGGTCGCCTGCGACCAGCCGAGCAGTGCGGCCAGCATCTGGCCGGTCTGGTTCGAATCGTCGTCGATCGCCTGCTTGCCGAGAATGACGAGGCCGGGCTGCTCCGCATCGACCACGGCCTTCAGGATCTTGGCGACCGCGAGCGGTTCGACATTGCCTTCGGCCTTGACCAGGATGCCGCGGTCGGCGCCCATGGCGAGACCGGTGCGGATGGTCTCCGAAGCCTGCGCCGGTCCGATCGACACCACCACGACTTCGGTCGCCTTGCCGGCTTCCTTCAGCCGCAGCGCTTCCTCGACGGCGATTTCGTCGAACGGGTTCATCGACATCTTGACGTTGGCGAGCTCCACGCCCGATCCGTCACTCTTGACGCGGACCTTGACGTTGTAGTCGACGACCCGCTTTACCGGCACAAGAACCTTCATCGATCCTCTTTCGCTTTGATTTTATGGGTTTCGGTTGGCTGGCGCGGAACCTAAAGGTCCCTCACCCCCCGGTCAACGCGCGAAAGCCAAAAAACCGCCCCCCGGTTTTGAACCAGTTTAGCGGTTCTGGCCCGGCACCCACAACACGTCCCCGGCCCCCTTATTGTTCTGGAAGCGGCTGGCAACGAACAGGAAATCCGACAGGCGGTTCATATATTGGATGCCAGCGGCATTGACCCGCTCGTCGGGCCTGGCGGCGAGTTCCACCATGATGCGTTCCGCGCGGCGAC
Source organism: Bradyrhizobium sp. SK17 (assembly GCF_002831585.1). GTDB lineage: Bacteria > Pseudomonadota > Alphaproteobacteria > Rhizobiales > Xanthobacteraceae > Bradyrhizobium. The sequence continues at coordinate 305,648 of NZ_CP025113.1, forward strand.
ATATCGTCCGGGCGAGATGCAGATATGCGGATGCCGGCGTTCCGCCCGGCAGCACGAAGGAGGTCAGCGGCGCGAGCTGATCGTTCAGGCTGTCGATGTCGCGCTCCAGCCGCTCGACCTGGCTTGCCAGCACGCGCAGCCGCTCGGCCTTGCCGTCGCGCTCCGGCACCGCAAGATCGGCGCCGAGATCGAACAGATCGTTCTGGATTCGGCCGAGCATCGCATCGACCTCGGGACTGTCGGCCAGATGCAGCCGCACCACGCCGATCGCGGCATTGGTTTCGTCGACCGTGCCATAGGCAGCAACGCGCAGATCGTATTTCGGACGCCGCTCGCCGGAACCGAGCGCCGTGCTGCCGTCATCGCCGGTGCGGGTGTAGATCCGATTGAGGACGACCATGGTCAGCTCCGGCTCCAGTGTTGGTTTCCACCTCTCCCGTAGGGAGAGGTCGCGAGCATCTTGCGAGCGGGTGAGGGGTCATAGTCTAACGAGAGACCTGAACCCCTCACCCGGATCGCCAAGGCGATCCGACCTCTCCCAATGGGAGAGGTGAAGAATCCGTATCATCCGCCCTAACGCCCCATCGCCCAGACCGCGAGCATCGCAATGACGATGGCGACGAACTGCAACAGCACGCGCAGCCGCATCAGCTTCTGCGACGTATTCGGCGAGCCGCCCTTCATCATGTTGATGAGGCCGAGCAGGAGCACCAGCGCGACGGCGCCGACGGCAATGGGAAGAATGATCGTACTGAGGACGGATGTCATCTGCGGTACATAACACCGCAGGACGCGGACTTCCACACAGCTCCGCAATGCAACCAACTGGCTTTTCCGTGCGTAATATCAGATGCTGGGTTGGTTCTCGGAGCGAGCGATTTCGACAATGCCGGGTGGAATGTGAAACAGCTTCGTTACGTCTTCAACGTCGTGATGGATGCCTTTTACACGTTCCTCGCCGATGACGGCTGGGCGATCGCGAGCCACATCGCGCTGTCGACCCTGATGGCGCTGTTTCCGTTCCTGATCGTGCTGACGTCGGTGGCCGGTTTCTTCGGCTCCAAGGAGCTCGCCGACCAGGCCGTCGGGCTGCTGCTCCAGGTCTGGCCGACGCAGGTCGCCGAAGCGCTGTCCGGCCAGATCCACGACGTGCTGACCAAGACCCGCGGCGACATCCTGACCATCGGCGCGGTGCTTGCGGTCTACTTCGCCTCCAACGGGGTCGAGGCGCTGCGGGTGGCGCTGAACCGCGCCTATGCCGTGATCGAGCCGCGGCGCTGGTACTGGCTGCGGCTGGAATCGATCGGCTACACGCTGGTCGCCGCGTTCACCTCGCTCGCGATGGCCTTCCTGATCGTGCTCGGGCCCCTGATCATCGAGGCGGCGCGGCGCTATATCCCATTCTTCGTCGAATCGAACGAGAGCCTGGTCAACACCGCCCGTTACGGCATCACGGTGCTGGCGCTGGTCGTCGCGCTCTTCATCCTGCATGCTTGGCTGCCGGCGGGGCGCCGCGGCTTCACCCAGATCCTGCCCGGCATCATCTTCACCATGGTGGCGTCGCTGATCTCGGGCATCGGCTTCGGCATGTATCTGGCGCGCTTCGCCAACAATTATGTGACGATGTATGCGGGGCTCGCCTCGGTGATCATCGCGCTGGTGTTTCTGTATTTCATCGCCGCGATCTTCGTGTTCGGCGGCGAGCTGAACGCGGCGATCATCAAGTCGCGGCTGCCGCGCGGCGTGTCGCTTCAAGCAGCGCAGTCGCTAGCGCCCGCGGAGAAACAGGCTTGACCAGGAAGGTGTCGGCGCCGGCAGCGCGCGCCGCGGCTTCGTCCTCGGCGCGACCGGAAATCCCGACGATCGCGGTGCGGCCGTGCGGCGGCGGCAACGCACGGATGCGCTTGATGGTCTCGACGCCGCCGATTCCCGGCAGGACCATATCCATCAGCACAGCGTCGAAGGCGCCGCGCGCCAGCCTGTCAGGGGCGACCTCGCCCTGACCGATGAATTCGGTATGGTGACCGAGCTCAGTCAGGATCGTGTTGAGCACGACCCGGCCGAACGGATTGTCCTCGACACTGAGCAGCCGCAGCCCCCGCGATGCCGGCGCTGCTCTGTCTTCGCCCACCCCGGGGCTGGCCGGCCCTTCAGCCGGCGCCAGCTTTACGGTGAGCGTGAAGGTGGTGCCGCCCCCGGCACGCTGGGCGGCCGCGATGTCGCCGCCCATGGCGCGCGCGAGTTGCCGGACCGAGGACAGCCCGAGCCCGGCGCCGCCGAACCGCGCGGCGATCGAGACGTTGGCCTGCGAGAACGGCCGGAACAGGCGCTTGACCTCGGCGAGCGAAAGCCCGATGCCGCTGTCGGAAATCGCAAAGGCAACGCCGACCCCGCCACGATCCCTCGCCTTGGCCACGCGCACCGGCGCGACATGCAGCTCGACCGTCCCCTGCTCGGTGAACTTGACGGCGTTGTCGATCAGGTTTTCCAGCGCCGCACGCAGGCGGACGGGATCGCCGACCGCGAAGCCGGGCAGTCCGTCGGAGACCGCGACCGAGGCCCGCAGTCCCTTGGCGGCCGCACGGCCGGCCAGCGAATCCCCGGCATGGCGCGCCAGCGCGCGCAGGTCGAAGAAATCCCGCCGGATCTCGAGCCCCGGCCCGTCGCTCCGGGCAGCATCGACAAACAACGTCGCCAAGCTCGCCAGATGCTCGGCGCCGGCCTTGATGGTATCGACCCAGCGCCGCTCGCGCTCGCCGAGGTCCGACGTCGCGAGCAGGTTGCTGATCGCGAGGATTCCGGTCAGCGGCGTCCGCACCTCGTGGGCAAAGGCGGCGAGTGCGGTCTCGACCATGCCGGAACCGGCCTTCGGCGCCGCCTTCGATGCGGCGCGCTTGCCGCGCGGCTTGGTCGCTGCCTTGGTGGAGCGCTTCTTGATGGTGCGCGTTTTGGCGGCGCGCGGCTTGGGCGGCGTCCTTCCGGATGGCCGCTTGCTGCGCCGTACGCGCGATTTTGACGCCATGATCTCAGTAATCCCCGCCCCAAAGGACAACATGGCATGCCAGCCGTGCCGGAGTCACGGCAGCGTTTGCGGCCGGCCACCGCAAAGCGGCATGATGGTAACCGCCCTGCTTCGCGCCCGAACCCATCACAGGCTAACGAGGCGGCGGATGTCGGCCGGGCTTGCGCCGTCCGCGCGCAAGGCGCGCAGTGCGGTCGCCTGGGTCGATTTCGACAGTTTTTGGCCGGCGGCGTCTCGAATGAGGCGATGGTGCCGGTAGGTGGGCACGGGCAGGCCCAGCAACTCCTGCAACAACCGGTGCACGCTGGTGGACCAGAACAGGTCAGCGCCCCTGACCACATCCGTGACGCCTTGCAACGCATCGTCGATCACGACGGAGAGATGGTAGCTGGTCGGGGTCTCCTTGCGCGCCAGGATCACGTCGCCCCAGGCCTCGGGTCGCGCCACCATGTCTCCGGTCTCTCCGGCCGGCCCGTCGCCCTGTTCCCGCCAGCGCAGTGAACCGGCGTGCGCACAGGCCGCCGCCATGTCGAGCCGCAATGCGAATGGTGCGCCCTGCCCGATCAGCCGTTCGCGCTCCGTCTGCGCCAGCGATTTGGCGGTGCCCGGATAAAGCGGCGCGCCGTCCGGATCGCGCGGCCACGCGCCGCCGGCTTCCCTGTCGGCAACCAGCCGTGCGATGTCGGCGCGGCTCTCGAAGCTCGGATAGACCAGCCCCTGCGCCGTCAGGCGGTCGATCGCAGCACCATAGGCGGCAAAATGCTCGGACTGCCGCCGCACCGGGGTTTCCCAGCCAATGCCGAGCCAGGCGAGGTCTTCGTAGACCGCGGATTCGAACTCCGGACGACAGCGCGTCGCATCGATGTCCTCGATCCGCAGCAGCAAGCGCCCGCCCGTCTGCCGTGCGAGGTCGTGGTTGAGCAGCGCCGAATAGGCGTGGCCGAGATGAAGGTGGCCGTTCGGACTCGGTGCGAAACGGAAGATGGCTGGCATGGTGCTTGTGCCGGGCTCGATTCGGCGACCTCTGTTTGGGCATCATCTCTCCGGAAAACCGATCTCCACCTTTCCGGATCATGCGGCTGGACAAGACTCTGTTACGATAGGAGATGGATGCGCGGGTCAAGCCCGCGCATGACAAGTTGATATAGAGCCGCAATGCTGATTCATCTCGAAACCCAGGCCGACCTCGACGACGCCATCCACAAGCTGGTCGACCAGGATCGACGCCTGCGGCCGATCCTCGAACTGACCGGCATGCCGGCGATCCGGCAACGCGAGGCGGGGTTTGCCGGGCTTGCCGCGATCATCTGCGGCCAACAGCTGTCGACCGCGAGCGCGGCGGCGATCTGGGGACGGGTCAGCAAGGCATTCGACCCGTTCCACCATGATGCGATCCGCAGGGCGCGCGCCGACCGGCTCGGCCGGCTCGGCCTCTCCGCGGCCAAGATCAAGACGCTGAAGCACATCGCGCGCGAGCTTGCCGACGAGCGGCTGAACCTCGACGTGCTCGCCAACGAGGACGCTGATGCCGCGCACAACACGCTGACCGCGCTGCCCGGAATCGGCCCGTGGACCGCCGACGTCTATCTGCTGTTCTGCCTCGGCCATGGCGATGCCTGGCCGGCAGGCGACCTCGCGGTGCAGGAAGCAATGAAGGTCGGGCTCGGGCTGAAGGAGCGGCCGACGCCAAAGCAGATGGCGCCGCTTGCCGAGCCGTGGCGGCCGCTGCGCGGCGCCGCCGCGCATCTGTGGTGGGCCTATTATCGTGTCCTGAAGAATCGCGAAGGCGTGATCGCCAGCGCGAAGTAGGCGATCGAGAAAAACGCTGCAACGGCCTGATCGCGTGCTAGCATCGACCGACGAATACTTAATCAGTTTGCCTGCCCTGTCATTCCGCACGCCCAGCACATCCCCTCACGGAGGACGGACCTGGTATCGCCCCGCATCCCGCTGACGCTTCTCCTGGTCTCGCTGAGCGCGATCGCCGCGGTGTGGTGGTGGCTCGGCATCCCGATCACCCTGGTGCGCGCGCCGATCGATCCGAGCGACAAGGTCCAGTGCATCTCATACGCCCCGTTCCGCGACAACCAGACGTCGCTTTCGCCGGCAACGCAGGTCTCGCCTGAGCAGATCGCGGAGGATCTGGCGCAACTCGCGAAGATCTCAAACTGCATCCGCACCTATGCGACCGACCTTGGTCTCGATCAGATTCCGGGCCTCGCGGGCAAGGCGGGGCTGAAGGTCATTCAAGGCATTTTCCTCGATCGAGACCGGAAGAAGAATGCGACGCAGGTCGAAACGGCGATCCGCCTCGCGAAACAATATCCGGACACGATCATCGCGCTCGTGGTCGGCAACGAGGTCCTGCTGCGCAAGGAGATGTCAGCGTCCGATCTCGCCGCGACGATCCGCTCGATCAAGACGCAGGTCCGCGTGCCCGTCACCTATGCCGACGTCTGGGAGTTCTGGCTGAGCAATCGCGAACTGGCCGACGCGGTCGACTTCGTCACGATCCACATCCTGCCCTATTGGGAGAACGTGCCGATCCCGGCGGAACAGGCCGCCGCGCACGCCGACGAGATGCGCCGCGAGGTCGCGGCGGCCTTTCCGGGCAAGGAGATCTTCATTGGGGAAATAGGTTGGCCGAGCGAGGGGCGGATGCGCGAGTCCGCGCTGCCGTCGCCCGTCAATCAGGCGCGCGTGGTCGCGGAGGTGCTCGACCTGGCCCGGCGCGAGCATTTCCGCGTCAATTTGTTCGAGGCCTATGACGAAGGGTGGAAGCGCGAGATCGAGGGCACGGTCGGTGGATCCTGGGGCCTGTTCTCTTCCGAACAGCGAACACTGAAATATCCGGCGGGCGTGCCGATCAGCAATTTCCCGCACTGGAAGCTGC